>JAZOVD010000054.1:0-2324 GCA_045658525.1 Eubacteriales bacterium | reverse complement strand
CGGTCTTGCCGAGGATCTTGCACATCTCAGGTGCTACGAAACGGTGGGAGGTACCGTGGAAGCCGTAACGGCGGATCTTGTACTTCTCGTATGCCTCGTAGGGAAGCGCGTACATATACGCATAGTCGGGCATGGTCTGATGGAATGCGGTATCGAAAACGAGTACCTGAGGAACGTCCTTCATGACCTCGGTGCAGCCCGCGATTCCCATAAGTGCTGGGGGAGTGTGAAGGGGAGCAAGGTCACGGCAGTTCTCAAGCTTTGCGATAACGTCGGGAGTTACTACAACGCTTCCGCTGAAATAATCGCCGCCGTGAACTACTCTGTGGCCGACCGCGGAAATCTCATCCATGGAGGAGATACAGCCGTATTCCTTATCGGTGAGAACATCGATAAGGATCTTCATAGCCTCTGCATGGTTGGGCATAGCGGCGTCCTTCTTCATCTTTCTGCCGTCGGGGAGCTTATGCTCGATACGGCCGTCAATGCCTATTCTTTCGCAAAGTCCCTTGCCGAGAACGTTCTCGGTATCGGAGTCTATGAGCTGGTATTTGAGCGAGGAGCTTCCTGCGTTTACTACAAGTACTTTCATTGTTTTAATATCCTTCCTTTAAATTAACCTTGACTTTTGTGTAGAAATGTTATATAATTAATATATAGTTATTATAATACTACTTATAAAAAAATGCAATACCTTTTTTGAAATTTCTGAAAGGAATTATTAAAAAAATGGAATCTGTAGCGGTAATAACGGAGTTTAACCCGTTTCATAACGGTCACGCATTACTTGCAAGACAGGTAAAGGAAGCGTTTCCGGATCACGCGCTTATAGCGATAATGAGCGGAAGCACCGTTCAGAGAGGTGAGCTTGCCGTTTACGATAAGTATGAAAGAGCTAAGACCGCAGTGATAAACGGTTTTGACGCGGTGCTGGAGCTTCCGTTTCCGTTTTCCTGCTCGGCGGGAGAGCAGTTTGCGTCGGCAGGTGTTTATATTGCGAACGCTATCGGAGCGTCGGTTCTTGCTTTCGGAAGCGAGTGCGGAGATCTTGACGCGCTTTCAACGTGCGCAAGCGAGCTTTCTGAGCCGGAATTTGTTTCGGCACTTGAAGCCTTTTGCGAAAATAACCGCGAAATGTCAGTTCCCGAGGCGCGCGCACACGTTTATCTTACCATGTACGGCAAGGAGTTACCCATAAAGAGCAATGATATTCTCGGTATTGAATATCTGCGCGCCATATTCGGAAAGCTCTACCCTATAACACCGTACGTTATCCATCGCACCGAAAACTTTACCGCTACCGACTCCCGTATGGCACTTAAAAACGGGGACGAAAAAGAGCTTGAACGCCTGATTCCCAAGGATGCGGCATATACCGAGATGAATAAAGGACTGAGGGGTATTTCAGGTCTTATCCTCGGAGCGTTAAGGCTTGGGTTCGGAAATGACAGCGGTAACGGTATAGTAAACGCGATGCGTACCTGTGCGGAAAGGTCGGCCGGATTTGAGGGATTTGTTTCTATGCTCCCGACAAAGACCTATACCATGGCGCGTCTGCGCCGCGAGATGATCGCCTGTCTTTTCTCGGTTACAGAAGCTGACAAAAACGATATTCCCGCGTTTACAACGCTTCTTGCGGCAAACAAAACGGGACAGCGCTATCTTTCTTCGGTCAAAAAAACTCTCCGCATACCGATCCTTACCCGTTATTCCGACGCTAAGGTGTTAGGCGAGCGCGGTAAAGCCCAGCTTGAAAGAGCGGTGCGAGCGGACAGCGTTTACTGTCTTGCGTTCGATCATCCCGTTACGCCCGTTCCGTTCAAAACACCTTATATAGAAAAATAAAAGTGAAATTCCCCGTGTTTTATTGACACGGGGAGTTTTTTATGGTATACTCAACTTAACCCTTAACTAAAGAAAGGATATACGATATGTTTGACTTTACGAGAGAGCAGATAATTAATGCGCTTAATACCCACTCAAAGGATGCGGCGGTCAAAATAACAACCGAAAAGCTAGAGGAGATGAAGAGCAATAAGCTTCTTGAAGGAGCTTTTGCCAGCCTTGAAAAGGCAAGAGAATTCTACCGTGACCGTCCTCTTTACGCAATTCCGTTTTCCCTCTTCAAGAGATACGAGGCGGACGGCGACAGAACAGAGTTTGAGTATGCCGAGCGGGGATATTTTATGCACAGAGGCCATTTAAAGACATGGGCGCTTTCGACTCTTTTCTACGGAGAGCCGGATGACATCACTCGTCTTGAGGATACCATTTGGGCGATCTGTGACGAATATACATGGTCACTAAGTCGGATCGTAGCCATG
>JAZOVD010000053.1:0-9232 GCA_045658525.1 Eubacteriales bacterium | reverse complement strand
CCTATCAGTCGAGAATATCCCGTGAATACGACTGCGACTATATAAATCTCGGATTTTCCGGTAACGCCCGTGCCGAGGACCTTATAGTCGATTATATGGCGGGACTTGAAATGAGCGCGTTCGTTTCGGATTACGATTATAATACGCCGTCCAATGAGCATTTAAGAGATACGCATTATAAGATGTATGAGAAAATACGCGAAAAACATCCCGATATTCCTTACATAATGATAACTAAGCCGGATTTTAAATTCCATACGGGAGATATGATACGCCGCGACATAATAATGCAGAGCTACCTTAAAGCCAGAGAAAACGGAGATAATAACGTTTGGTTCGTTGACGGCTCGTCCTTCTTCGCTCTCGGTGACAGAGGAGACTATACCGTTGATACCGTACATCCCACGGACGTAGGCTTTGAAAGAATGGCGCTGATGATAGGACACGTTATCAGAGAGGTCATGAAATGGTAAATAATAATTTGAAGAACGTAATACGTCAGAGAATGGAGCGTACCGCTGAGGCACTCAGAAATAACTGCATGGATGCCTATATAGTTGCGGACGAAAAAGAGGCTAAGGCAAAGGTCGAGGAGCTTCTTTTTGAAAACGCCACGATAGGTGTAGGCGGCTCGGCAACGCTTGATGAATGCGGAATATTAGAGCTTATAAAGGATAAAAAATACCGCTTTATAGATAGATACGAAAGCGGTATAAGCGGCGATGAGGTCAAGCGCAGACATATAGCCGCGCTCGGCGCTGACGTTTATATAAGCGGAACTAACGCCGTTACCGAAAACGGTGAGCTTTACAACGTTGACGGAAACGGTAACCGTATAGCCGCGATAGCGTTCGGACCCGACTCCGTTATAATAGTTGCGGGCTATAACAAGATCGTAAAGGATCTTGACGATGCTGTAAAGAGAGTGAAAATGATAGCGGCTCCCGCGAATACCAAGCGTCTTTCCTGTAACAGCTACTGTAAAGAGTTTGGAGAATGTAAGGCGCTCGCAAAGGGAGAGGGCGGAATGACCGACGGTTGTATGACTGACGGACGTATCTGCTGTGATTATCTTATTCTCGCGAGACAGAGAAAGCACGGAAGAATAAAAGTCATACTTGTTGAAAAGGAGCTTGGGTTCTGAGCTTATGCTTTTTAAAAACAAACGTTTCGGAATGTTTATACATTTCGGTATATACTCGCAAACGGCTTGGCACGAGCAGGCGCAAATGCGACTCGGAATACCGAAAAACGAATACGTAAAGCTTGCGGAGAGCTTTGATCCAAAGGATTTCTCGGCGGACGAATGGGTGCGATTTGCTAAGGAGAGCGGAGCGCAGTACATCTGTTTTACTACCAAGCACCATGACGGATTCTGTATGTGGGATACCAAGTACACCGATTATAAAATAACGAATACGCCGTTCGGCAGAGATATTTTAAAGGAGCTTTCCGAGGCTTGCGAAAGACACGGTATTCTGTTGGAGCTTTATTATTCCTGCCCCGATTGGCACTATAAGCATTCGGTTAACCAAGGCGGAAGTCACGAGCTTCCCGTCCCGAATGACGGTGACGAGCCGGACGAGGAAAAGTACGTAGAGTACGTTAAAAACCAAATAACGGAGCTTATGACGGGTTACGGTAAGATCTCGGCACTTTTCTGGGATATTCCGCCCGTAAGATGTGACCCGTCGGTAAATGAGCTGGTAAGAAGATTACAGCCCGATATACTTATAAACGACCGCGGTTACGATAAAGGAGATTACTCTACTCCCGAAAGAGATGAGTGTATCAGAGGCGCGTCCTTTGAAAGACTTTGCGAGGCGTGTCAGTCGGTCGGTATGCATAGCTGGGGTTACAGAGAAAACGAGGATTATTTTACTTCGAGAAGTCTTATGGCTTCTGTTTCCTCTATCCTTATAAAGGGCGGTAACTATCTGCTCAATATAGGTCCGAAACCCGACGGTACGTTACCTACGATCTCAAAACGGATATTTTCCGAGGTCGGAGATTGGTATAAGAGGATATACGAAAGTATATTCGATACTAAGTTCGTCTCGCTTGGCGGTTATAACTATACTTATAAAGGTAATATGTTATATCTGCATCTGCCCCCAGCGTACGGGAGCAGCGGAGTGGTTTTGAGACCGCTGACCGTTTGTCCGAAAAAAGCTGTTCTGCTTAATAACGGACATAGAATAGATGCCGAGGTTGCTTATACTCCGTTTGATTATAACGGAAAGGATAATTCTCCGCATCTTCGTTTGTACGGTATCCCGTCGGAGATGCTTGTAAATGAAAATATGGTTATAAGGCTTGAATTTGACGACCTGAAAAAAGTCTTTGGAACAACGACCGGTAACGGTAAGATTGTATTATAAAATGCTATTATTGCAATAATATCAGATAATAAATGCGAAAGGAAACATTATTATGTTAAAAGGTATATCACCGCTTATTCCGCCTCAGCTTCTTAAAATACTGTGTGAGATGGGTCACGGAGACAGAATAGTTCTCGCTGACGCCAATTTCCCGTCCGAGTCAATGGGTAAAAACGCCGAGGTCGTAAGACTTGACGGAATAAAGATGCCCGAGCTTCTTGACGGAATACTCGCCATTTTTCCGCTTGATACTTACGTTGAAAAGCCCGTTACACTTATGGAGGTCGTAAAGGGAGATAACGTTGAAACTCCTATATGGAAAGAATATGAGGAGATCATAGCAAAGCATGATCCGAGAGGTAAAGCCGTTATCGGTAATATAGAACGCTTTGCCTTTTACGATGAAGCGAAGAAGTGCTACGCGATAGTAGCGACTGGCGAAAAGGCTCTGTATGCTAACTTGATACTCCAAAAAGGCGTTATAGCGTAAAATGCAAACAAAATGGCGATAGAAAATTCTATCGCCATTTTGTTATTAATATTTAATTGGTAGGGGAGAGGCTTGCTCCTCCCGTCCAAAAGAAAAGCTGAGTTTAAAACAACTCAGCTTTTTTGTATCAATATTTAATTAGCCCTGAACAGCGGCATAAGCCGTTGCGATATATTCCTTGATCTCCTTTTTAGCGGCATCGGAGAAGCCACCGAAAAGTCCGGGGAATTTGATATACTTGGGCTCCGCAGCGAGCTTAGCGCCTGCCTTAACTGCGGAGTCGGCAAGCTCCTTGCCGGTAGCGGGAGCGGCGTCGAAGAAGAAAAGAACGTTCTGAACTCTGGACTTTGTAAGGTCTCCGCAGAACATTTTAAGATCGTTTGCCGGATCCTTGCCTGTCTTTATGAAAGCAACGAGAAGTCTTTCGTTTTCACAGGGGTATGCGGGGGGGATCTTGTCGAACTTAGAGTTTTCGTACTCTCCGTTTATCTCCTTGCAGAGAGCAGCGAGCTTCTTGTTGTCCGGATAATGAAGTATTCTGAGTTTGATTGCCATAGCGAGCCTCCAAAATTATATATTAATATTATTCTAAATAATTGTATCATAAAAAAGTGAAATAATAAATACATTTTTTGCACATTTTTAAAAATCGGCGTTGTGCATAATTTGTGATTTGTTATATTGTGCATATTGACCAAGAACATCGTTTTAAAAATATGTAAAAAAATTATGTGTTTACTTGAAGTTGGCGGGAAAATATGCTATAATCATTTGTGATATTTGATAAAACTTTATAAATAAGATTTATAACATAATTTTAATTTATAGGAGAGAACGCAGATAATGTACGACGAGATCGATTACGTTTACGAGGTATATACGGAGAGGAGCTTTTCGCAGGCGGCGAAAAATCTGTTCGTGTCTCAGCCAGCGCTGTCGTCAGCGATAAAAAAGGTCGAAACTCGGCTCGGGATAACGATATTTGACAGAAGCAGTCAGCCGATAGCGCTTACCGAGGAAGGCAAAGTATATATAGAAGCCGTAGAACGGATACGAATGATAAGAAAAGGTCTGGAAGAACAGCTTTGCGATATGTCAAAGCTTAAAACAGGTCATATAACCGTAAGCGGAGAGAATTATATATCGTCATTTATATATCCGAAAATAATAATAGAGTTTATGAACAGGTACAGCGGTATAGATATAGAGATGGTGGAATCAAACTCCCATGATCTTCAAAATCTTCTTTTAAGTGAGAACGTTGATTTGTTGATAGATTATAAATTTGATTCCGAGCTTTACCAGTCTTACCCGTTAGTTGACGAGCACATACTTCTCTGTGTTCCGCACAGACTTCCGATAAACGATAGATTTACTGAATATCAGCTTACAGCTAAGGATATAAAAAACGGAAAGCACCTGAAAAAAGGCTGTAAGGGATTAGATCTTTCGGAGTTTGCCGAGGAGACGTTTATAATACTTAAAAAAGGGAACTATTCTCACCGTCATTCGATGGAGCTTTGCGCAGAGGCGGGCTTCACTCCAAAGGTGAAGATATATCCCGATCAGATGATAACCTCATACAATATGAGCCGCGCGGGAATGGGAATATCCCTTATTCCCGATCTTCTCGTAAAGTCGGCGGCAGAGTCGGGGAAATGCGTATTCTATAAGCTCAACGATGAAAATTCACTTCGTAAGCTTTGTCTCGGATTTAAGAAAAATCATTATATGAGCCGCGCGGTAGAGGCGTTTATAAATACCGCGCTCGAAGTGTATAAGACAGAGTAAGATTCAGCAGAATACCTTGCAGAAAAGCCAGACGCACATTACGAAAAGTGAGTAGTTGTATCCGGAAACGAGGAATATGTATGCTGCGGGAATCCAAAGCAGTATGAGTGTTACGAATGATACCGCGCGACATATTTTTTCCGCTTTGTCAGGTAACGCGAAACTTGATATGACCGATAACAGCACCGCTCCGCCGTCAAGACCTATGACAGGCATTATGTTTAGTATTCCGAGGGCGAGAGATGCTTCCGCTAACATTCCGATATATCCGTCAAAGCTGAAAAAAACGGCGAAGGTCATAAGGTTTACGAGGCAGCCGGCAAGCGATACCGCCATCTCCTCCGTAAAACTGCGGTAAGCGCGCGTGGTTTGTATCTCAAAGCCATAGGGGAGGATACGGATACGGCGTATTCCAACTCCGAAAGCGAGTATGGGAACTATGTGTCCAAGCTCGTGTAAAAAAGCCGCGAGCAACGTCACGGCAGTCTCTCCGCTTTTGTCGAAAAATGCGGTAAGGAAAAAAATAACGCTTATGAGAGGGATATTTATTTTTGGCATAGTATATCCTTTCGTTTTATGTATTAAATAATAAAAAAAGAAACGAAAATATGCGTTTAAATGTGAATATCGTTGAAAATATACAGTAATTTTTTGTCGCCTATTGACAAAAAAGAATTATTGGAATATAATATAAAGGAATAACTTTTTTACAAATCTCTATAAGGAGTAATAAACCCAAAGATATGGTCAAGGTAGTGAAATTCGGCGGAAGCTCTCTTGCGGATGCCGCACAGTTTAAAAAGGTAATAAAGATAATCGAGGCGGAGGACGACAGAAAGTACGTAGTTCCCTCGGCGCCGGGTAAGCGTTTTTCTGATGATATAAAGGTTACCGACCTTCTTTACCGTTGCTATGAAAAGGCGGCAAAGGGCGAGGATATAACCGAGGTATTCGATACCATAAAGGAACGCTATAATTCTATAATAAAGGATCTCGGACTTGCGCTTTCGCTTGAAAACGAGTTTGAGGTAATACGCAATTCCATAATACTGAAAGCGGGACGCGACTACGCGGCAAGCCGCGGAGAATACCTCAACGGTATAATTCTCGCAAATGCCCTCGGATATAAGTTTATTGACGCGGCTGACGTTATATTCTTCAAGGACGACGGAAGCTTCGACGATGAAAAGACCAACGAGATAATGGGCGAGGTCCTCAAAGATTACGAGAACGCTGTTATCCCCGGATTTTACGGAGTAATGCCCAACGGAACGATAAAGACGTTCAGCCGCGGCGGCTCGGATATAACCGGTTCGATAGTATCCCGTGCGGTAGAGGCAGACCTTTACGAGAACTGGACGGACGTAAACGGCTTCCTTATGGCAGATCCCCGTGTCGTTATACACCCTTGCACGATAGGAAAGATAACGTACAGCGAGCTTCGTGAACTTTCTTATATGGGAGCTACCGTTCTCCACGAGGACGCTATATTCCCCGTAAGATGCGCGGGAATACCGATAAATATAAGAAACACCAACCACCCCGAGCAAGCCGGAACGATGATAGTTGAGAAGAGCGACAGCTACGACCATCTCAGAGTTATAACCGGTATAGCGGGTAAGCACGGATTCAGCGTTATAAGCATCGAAAAGGATATGATGAACTCGGAGTTCGGCTTTGGCAGGCGCGTTCTTGAAGTTCTCGAAAAGGAAAAGGTATCCTTTGAGCATCTTCCCTCGGGAATAGATACTATGAGTATCGTAGTATCGACCGACGCTATAAAGGGCAAGCGCGAGCAGATAGTGAATAAGCTCAAGGATTCCGTAAATCCCGATTCTATAACGATAGAGGACGGAATAGCTTTGGTGGCGGTCGTTGGACGCGGTATGAAGAATGCCAAGGGAACTGCGGCGAGGGTGTTCAAGGCGATAGCTGACGCTGACATAAATATCCGCATGATAGATCAGGGTTCGAGTGAGCTTAACATCATAATCGGAGTTGGCGAAGAAGACTTCGAGCGTGCTATGAACTCCATTTACCACGAGTTCGTAATAGATTAAAGTAACCTTTGGTTAATAAAAAAACTACAATTTGTTAAACATTGAAAAGCTTGACTGTGCTATAATAGTACAGTCAAATAAAGGGGCATAGCTCAGTTGGTAGAGCAGCGGTCTCCAAAACCGCGTGTCCTGGGTTCGAATCCTAGTACCCCTGCCAAAAAATCCGTACACGCGAGTGTGCCGATTTTTTACTTTTTCACTCTTCACTTTTCACTAAATCGGTGTGTACGGATTTTTTGGAAGGTAATAAGTAATAGTGAATAGTGAAGAAGTAAAAAAGAATTTTGATATTAGTATATCTGGTACTGTTAAAGAATATTAAAGGTTTAAAAATGTTTTTTCTTACAACAACAACGCCCCCGTGAACGGGGGCGTTGTTGTTTATTTGCTATTAAAGATTGTAATACTTATCAAACTCTGCGGGATACGGGATCTTAGAAAGCGCGCGGTACATTTTTGTTTATATGATCGCACTGTCTGTGTACGTATAGACCTCGCCGCATTCAAAATACCTGACGTCAAGCTCAGGGTGCTGTTCTTTTAACAGCTCCGCGGTATATTTCATTCCGTCACGTTCTGATCCTACGTGTCCCATAATGATCATAGCCTTCTTATGTCCAAGCTGCGCAGCATCACGGGCGTATTCTCCAAGACTCCACTCGCAGGCTTCGCCTGTCAGCAGTATCTCGCACTTATCGCTTTTAAGCTCCTCAAAGACCCTGCCGGGTGTTCCGAACATTCCCGAAATAACGCTGCATTCCGCGTCTCTTGAACCGCAGATACGCAGATGCTTTATGCCACAACGCGCCTCAATAAGCTTTGCAAGCTCCACAGGTGTTATCGGCTTATCAAGATGTATTCTTACAAGGTCGAAAACATCGGTATATTCAACAGTTCCGCCAAGTCCGAATGCTTTAAGCTGTCCTGCCGCGATTATATCAGGAGTGGTGTAATGCGGATGGTCGTGAAAACGGTAGATTGTGATCCCTGATTCTTCGATCAGTTTTCTCTTTTCACATTCGATCTTTTCGTCTGAGTGATCATCCATATTGTTGTAATACGTAGGCTCGTGCACGATCAAAAGCTGTGCGCCCCACTTTTTCGCTGCTTTTACAACATCAGGTGTAGCAAACATAGCGACCGCCACCTTATCGGTCTCTACGTCAGGCTCGCCCGCTTTTAATGTGTCGCAGGTATTCGAGTAATCTACTTCATTTGCGAGCTTGAACAATCCTTCAACTATTTCAAATGCTTTCATAATATCCTCTCTTAATGAAATCGCGTCAAGATACACTTGACGCGATGAAATCATTTTGTGATGAAATCGAAAACTGTGTTTTCGGTTGAATTTAATCCACCCATCCCCGCAACGATTTCAGCTACGGAGCGGATTTATTCCCACTCTATCGTTCCGGTAGGCTTGGGGGTAATATCGTATAATACTCTGTTGATTCCCTCGACCTCTGAGGTTATGCGCGAGGTGATCTTTGCGAGAACAGAGTAGGGAATCTCCTCTATGGTCGCTGTCATAGCGTCCTTTGTGTTGACGGCGCGGATTATCGCGGGCCAACCCTCATATCTTGAATCATCCTTTACACCAACGCTCTTGATGTCGGGTATGACGACGAAATACTGCCAAACGGTCTTGGAAAGTCCGCATTTGTCGAACTCGTCACGAAGTATTGCGTCTGCCTCGCGGAGCGCGTGCAGACGGTCGCGAGTGATCGCGCCAAGGCAACGTACTCCAAGTCCGGGACCGGGGAACGGCTGACGGTAAACCATAGCGTGGGGAAGTCCAAGCGCTTCTCCTACAACACGTACCTCGTCCTTGAAAAGAAGCTTTACAGGCTCGACAAGCTCGAATTTAAGATCCTCGGGAAGTCCACCTACGTTGTGGTGAGACTTGACCGCCTTTTTGCCCTCTGCCTGCTTTATAGATTCAAGTATGTCGGGGTATATCGTACCCTGTGCCAAAAACTCGATTCCTTCAAGCTTTCTTGCTTCATCGGCAAAGACCTCTATAAATTCCTTTCCGATTATCTTTCTCTTGCTTTCCGGATCGCTTACTCCGGCGAGAAGATCAAGAAAACGGTCGGTAGCGTCAACGTAAACGAGATTTGCGTCAAGCTGATTGCGGAAAAGCTCGACGACGTTCTCGCTCTCGTTCTTACGCATAAGTCCGTGGTTTACGTGGACACATATAAGCTGTTTTCCGATAGCCTTGATGAGAAGAGCGGCAACGACGGAAGAATCTACTCCGCCGGAAAGCGCGAGCAGTACCTTTTTGTTACCGACCTGCGCGCGAATCTCTTTCACCTGTTCGTCAATAAACGCGTTTGCAAGATCAAAATTAGTTATACGCTCCATATTTTCGGGACGAATGTTGTTTGCCATATATTTTTCCTTTCCTTATAATAATGTACCAAGGGAGTTTTTTGGAAAACCTCCCTTGAACTGTTAAAAAGCTATGTGTGGATCAGTTGGTATAGTTGTCGAAATATCCCTGAACG
>JAZOVD010000052.1:0-20488 GCA_045658525.1 Eubacteriales bacterium | reverse complement strand
GAATAAATAACCGTTACGTCGGGGTGGAGCTGAAGAATAGAAGCAGGAACGAAAGGAGTTATCGGACCGAAGAACGCCTTTTCAAGAATATCCTTTTTCTTTGCGCCGTTGGCGATAAGGAGTATCTTCTTTGCCTGCATAATAGACATCATACCCATAGTTATAGCCTTGGTGGGAACGTCGTTCTTGGAAGCGAAAAAGCGTGAGTTAGCTTCGATGGTGGACTCGTCGAGAACTACCTCGTGAGTTTCCTTGGTGAAGAACTCGTCGGGCTCGTTAAAGCCTATATGACCGTCAAGACCTATTCCAAGGAGCTGGAGGTCTATACCGCCGAGCTTTTTGATAAACTCGTCGTATGCCTTGCCCTCAGCCTTGAGGTCCGCGGCACAGCCGTTAGGAACGTAGGTGTTATTTTTGTCTATATTGATATTGCAAAAGAGGTTATTATCCATAAAATAACGATAGCTCTGGTCGCAGGTCCCGTCAAGACCAACGTACTCGTCGAGGTTGACAGACGTTACCTTGGAGAAATCTATCTCTCCTGCCTTATTTTTTTCGGCGAGCTTGGCGTATGTGCCGAGCGGAGACGAGCCGGTGGCAAGACCGAGCACACAGTCAGGCTTCATTATTACCTGTGCGCTGATGATATTCGCGGCGATCTCGCTTAATTTATCGTATGTCTCTACCTTTATAAAATTCATATCGTTATGCTCCTTGTACGGTTAGATTTGTATTAACTGTTACTATTATAATCTCAAAAAACATTTTTGTCAAGTGCTTTGCGGCAAGGCAAGATGTTATTATTATATTTTTAGAATTATACCTATGATTATTCAAGACTTATTTAATTTTTTATGATATAATATGCAAGGATAATTATAACTAAATTCCGAAAAGGATAGTATAAAAATGCTGAAAGTAGAAAATCTTGTAAAAAAATACGGTCAGAAATATGCCGTAAACGATATTTCGTTTACGATAGGCGACGGCGAGGTCGTGGGATTTCTCGGCCCGAACGGCGCGGGTAAGACTACTACGATGAATATGATGACGGGTTATCTGTCATATACATCAGGCTCTGTTACCGTCGATATGTTCGAGATACTTGACAACCCGACAGAGGCGAAAAAGCTTATAGGTTATCTTCCCGAGCATCCTCCGTTATACCCTGAGATGACGGTCAGCGAATACCTTAATTTCGTTTACGAGCTTAAAGGCTGTACGCTCAACCGCAAAAAGCATATTATGGAGGTCTGCGAGGTAACGAAGATAGTCGATATTCGTAACAGACTTATCAAAAACCTTTCAAAGGGTTACTGCCAGAGAGTCGGTATAGCGCAGGCACTTATAGGAAACCCGAAGATAATAATACTTGACGAGCCTACCGTCGGTCTTGATCCTAAGCAGATAATCGAGATAAGAAACCTTATAAGAGGCTTGGGACGCGACCATACCGTTATTCTCAGCACCCATATACTCGCGGAGGTGCAGGCGGTATGTGACAGGATCATAATAGTCAATAAGGGAAGGATAGCCGCGGACGAAAGAACGGACGAGCTTACCCAACTTATGACGGGAACAAGACGTCTTGAAGTACGTATCTGCGGAAATAAAGCGGAGATACTTTCCGCTATAAGGGCGCTTGACTGTGTGGCGTACACCGAGGCGTCGAAAGAGGTTGGCGGAGAGAACGGCGTTCTGTTCAGGATAGAGAGCAAGAACGGTGCGGATATAAGGAAACGGATATTCGCTCTCTGTGCGGAAAAGAATACGCCTATCGTCGGAATGGAGACTGTAACGGCTTCGCTTGAAGACGTATTTATGAACCTTACCAAGGACGTTTCCCGTAACGCAAGAAAGAAGGAAAAATAAGATGACTGCCATATATAAACGCGAGCTTTACTCGTTTTTCACAATGCCGCTCGGCTATGCTTATATAGCGATGTTCTGGGCGCTTTCGAGCTTTGTGTTCTGCTACTTTACCCTGCTTGCGGGCGCGGATAGCAGTATATCGGCTTACTTTACCGCGGAGCTTATCATAATGGCTCTTATGACTCCGCTTCTTACTATGAGGTCGTTTGCTGACGAGAGAAGACAAAAGACGGAGCAGCTCCTTCTTACCTCTCCCGTATCGCTTCCCGGCTTTGTCGGAGCGAAATTCCTCGCTTCTTACACGATGTTCGCGGTGACGTTTCTCGTTACCTGCATAAACTTCCCCGTAGCGTTCGCGTACTTGGATAAAGGCAACCTTTTCACGTATAACGTTGTAACGGCTGTGGGCGGATGTGTTGCTCTGCTTCTTGTCGGAGCGACGTTCGTGGCAATAGGACTGCTCATCTCCTCGCTTACCGAGAGTCAGGTCGTGGCGGCTGTCGGAACTATAACCGTGCTTGCTTTCCTGCTCGGCATATCGCTCGCTAACTCGTATATAGGCTTTGCACCCTTGCGCGAGGTGATACGCTGGCTCAGTATATATTCGAGATTCAGCGGATTTTCCGCAGGTTACTTTGATATAGCCTCGCTTATCTATTACGCGTCCTTTGCTCTCGTGTGTCTTTTCGTTACCGTTCGTGTTTACGAAAAGCGCCGTTGGTCGTGATGAAGGGAGGGCTACGTAATGGAAAACAACGCAAATAAGAAAAAAAGCTCTATATTCAGCGACAGACGCTTTAAGTACGGCTCTCTCGCTGTCGGACTTACCGCGGCGTTCATCGCTATGGTGGTCATAATAAACGCGGTAGTGTATGCTCTCGCGTATTCCTACGGTTGGTATATAGACCTTACAGGAACACAGTATTACGGTATAACCGATAGCTCTAAAAAGTATCTTGATGAGATAATAAAGGACGAGACACAGGTAAAGATAATATTCTGTCAGGATAAGGACAGAGTCCTTGACGATAGCGCGGGATATTACGTTTACAGATGTGCCGAGACCTATAAAAAAGAGTACCCGAACAATATAAAGGTCGAGTATATGGATATAGTGGAAAATCCCAAGCTCGCCGATATATATACCTCTCAGCTCGGAAAAACGTTATACGCGAGCGACGTTATAATAGAGACGGAAAAGAATTTCAGAGTTGTCAGCTACGATAACTTCTTTACCTTCGACGAGGAGTCTGGAAACGTTTACGCGTTTAACGGTGAAAGAAGATTCACCTCTTATATCATAGCTCTTTGTACGGAATATCCTATATGCTACTTCACCACGGGACACGGTGAGTCTATATACGACTCCGAGGGAGAACCGAACGCGCTTTACAGAATGATGGAGGACGCGGGCTTCGACGTAAGAACGATAGACCTTTCAAAAGAGGATATCGACGACGAGGCGATGGTCGTCATAATAAATAACCCCGTTTATGACTTTATGAACTCAGACGATTCCGTTGACGAGACCCGTAAGCTCGGACGCTTTATGAGTGACGAGGGCGGAAATATGATGGTATTCCTTTCGCCCGAGCATCAGGCGAACCTTACCAATCTCAAATATTGGCTTGAAGAATGGGGAATAGGCATAGAGGACGGCAAGGTCAAGGACACCTCTAATTCGCTTTCTTCCGACGGATTTTCCGTTGTTGCCGATTATCCTACCGAGGGCTTTGCCGCATCGCTCCACTTATCGCTTCGCTCGCTTAATTCCGCGCCGATGACGGTAATAGACGATCCGCTTGCTATAAAGCCGATCTGGGAGAGCAGTAACGGAAGAACGGTAGGAACAGTGCTTTATTCACATTCAAGCTCGGTGCTCTGTACCGAAAATGGCGATCTTACGGGAAGCTATCCGATAGCCTCGCTCGTTCGTCAGGTGCGCACAGATCCCGTAACGAGCAGCTCGCTCAGCACTTATATGTTCGTTTCGTCGGCAGGCTACGCCGATGGCTCGTACCTTGACTCAAACGCTTACGGAAACAAGGATATAATCCAGTCTCTCGCTACGCAGATGGGTAAGAAGCTCGTTCCGCTCGATATAGATTTCAAGGTATTCGCAAGCGAGGAGCTTAATATAAAAACGTCGGCGGCTTACGCCTGGACGGTAGTTCTTTCGGCGGTGCTTCCGCTTGCGGTAGCAGTGATCGGCGGAGTTATCTGTTACAGAAGAAAGCGCCTTTGATAAATAACGCATAATCCCACTTATTTGGAGTTTACAAATGAATGAAGAAAAAAACGTCCGTGAACCCGAGGAGGGAACGGAAGTAAAAAAAATCGGCATGGTAAAGAAGCAGAAGATAATGATAATAGCGTTTTCCGCGCTTTTCGCGGTGTTGCTCCTTCTTTATTTTCTGGTAATACTGCCGATATACAAGGACAGGACCACGGTGGATCCCGAGGAACCGCCGGTTCTTCTTGACGGAGAGGCATACGGAGATACCGGATATAATATAGTTGTTTTTCCGCATATCGAGATGAACGATATAAAGAGCGTAAAGGTGAAGAACAGCTACGGCGAATATACCTTCCTAAAAGCGAGAGACGACGAGTTTTATATATCGGAGCATCCGCTTGCTCCGATAGGAGCGGAGGCGGCGACCGCGTTTGCGGTAGATACGGGTTATCTCTTGGCATCAAGACGAGTGGTCGATAACTGCGAGGATTTCTCGATATACGGTCTTTCGGACTCCGACGATCCCGCTACCTACACGCTTACGACCTTAGAGGACGTTACCTATACCGTATATATAGGAGATATGCTTCCTACTGGCGGCGGATATTATTGTCGTTATAAGGACAGAAACGCGGTTTACGTAGTTTCCGCACAGCTTTCCGAGACGGTGCTTGCGCCCGCCACCTCTATGATGACACCTCTGTTAACGTATCCTATGTCGCAGACGGGTTATCTTGAAATAAAGGACTTTATTATGACCAAGAACGGAGAATCGTTTTTGTATATAAAGTACAACCAGCAGAGAGCGGACGAGGCGGCAAGCGGATCAAAATATATTCAGAGCGTGTACGATATGCTTTATCCCGCGAGCTATCTCGTAAACGATACGGATTATACCGGAATGGTTCTTTCGAGCTTCGCTACGTTCCAGGGAGAGAGAGTTATCGCCGCGGGAACGCTTGAAGACCCGCTTCGTATGAACGCTAAGGTAATGGAGGAGTACGGCTTTTCCGATCTTGAAAACGTTCCGTATGAGATCTATTATACCTATACCAAGGAAAACGAGGACGGAACGAAAGAAGCGGATACGGCACTTGTGCTGTTTGCGCCGTCGGGCGTTGACGGGTACTATTTTGCCTATTCGTATGAATACGATATTATAGTTCTGATAAACGAGGAGACGGTCCCTTATCTTGAATGGGATCTCCTTAAATACGTAAATCCCACGATATACAGTCAGAATATTACCGACGTAAAGAACGTTTCCGTTAAGGGCAATCTTAAATACAGACCCGACGGTGCGGAGATGAGCAACGTCTATAAGGTAGATGAGAGTTTTGATTTCAAGTGGGTGGAGAAGAACGAAACCATTACCGACCTTAAATGCTATGCACATTCAACGGGCAAGACCGTAACGGGAACGAAATTAGCGGCTAACCCCGTTCAGTCGTTCTACGCATCGCTTTTGTGGATCGAGATAGGCGGTTACGTAAAAGAGGACGAGGTAGATATATCGAATCTTGAAGAATACGTTTCCATAACCGTTACCTATACGGACGATACGCAGAGTGTTTACCGCTTCTACCGTTACGGAAACCGCTGTGTCTATACGCTTAACGGCAACCGCGAGTTCTACGTAAACGTAAGAAGCGTTGACAAGGTAATAATAGACGGAATAAACGCCGCGTGGGGCGAAAACGTTGACACGCAGGAGGAGTATCCGAAATTAAGTCAGAAGTATTTGGAGGCTTATGCTGAGAATAATGGTTAAGAATATAAGACGCGTATTATCGGTATTACTGCTTTTTGCTATCTGCCTTACAATGGCTTCCTGCGCTAAGGTAGGAGCATTTGATATAAACAAGGAAACGGTAATGACGGTCGATGGGAAAAATGTGACCTATGACGAATATAAGTTCTTTTATTACTACTCGGCTACGTTGTACGGACTTGAAACGACTGACTGGACGAAAGAAGAAAATCTTAACAAGCTGAAAGCTGATGCCGAATACGAGATACGCAGTAAGTACGCTATTAAAAAGCTTTGTGACTATTACGAGATCAAGCTTACGCGAGAAGACAAAAAGTATATAAATGAGCTTATGCAGAGCTACATAGACCTCAAAGAGGGTAAAGCCGCTTTCCGCGAGTGGCTTCTCGATAACCGTATGACAGGTACGCTGTTCAGGGATAACACCGAGGTGATGGAGATCTACGACGGATATTTGTATGATGTTTTGGCTACGGGTATCCACGATATAATAAAGCTCGATAAGGATACCGTTACGCAGGACGTAAAGGACAACTTCTATCGCTATACACAGATCCTTATAAAGTTTAAAGAGGGCGAGCTTACGGACGCGAAGCGTACCGAAATAGAAGCGGCGCTTGCCGAAATAAAAGCGGGCGCAGACTTTTATGAGGTCGCTGATGAGTATTCGTCTTGGGGCGTGAACGCCGAGAAGGGTGAATATATTCCGCCAAACGGTTATACCTACGTGGAGGTCGAGGAGGCGTTAGAAAAGCTCGAAATTGGTGAAATGAGCGAAATAATAGAGAGCGACGTAGGCTTTCACATACTTATGCGTCTTGCCCCCGATGAGGAATATATAGACAATAACTATGACCTTTTCGTTACGAATTCGATCGTGAGCAGATACCGTAAATATCTTGATAAGATAGCGGGCGAATTGACTGTCGAATATACCGAATACGGAAAATCGCTGACGTTCGAGACGCTTATACGTAAAGAAGAATAAATATAAAGACCGCAGTTTAACGGAAGCTGCGGTCTTTTATCATTTTGATACATTTTTGGTTGTTTGGGGTCGCGAGAAGAAAAACGCATTTGCCTTTTACGTATATTTCGGCGTTTTGGAAATATCTCATATAAGTATCGGGAGCGTATAGTCTTATCTCGGCGTCAGACAGCATTTCTATGCGTAAATTAAGCATATTTGCGACCTCGGCGGTGTCGGAACGGTTAACGCATTTTATTATATGTATCTCAAATCCGCTCTCGTCTGTCGGGAGACGGATAGCGTAATCGGCTATTCTTGAAAAGCAGGGAGGCGGTTCGTTTTTGCCTGTGTAGAGCCTGCCGAAACGCTCGGGCGTCAGTCGGTTTGTTTCGTAGATAACACCCTTTCCGATGTTTGCGTTTTCGTCGAAAACCCCGCACATATCCGTCAAAAACTTATATATGTCCGTCTCTTTTATCTCGCAGGAGATAAACAGGGAGATGCAGAGCGTGACGGCAAGCAGGGTGTAAATCAGCCTTTTCATTTTGATCCGAATAGCCTTTCTTTTTTAAAAATATATGCTTTTTAAAACGTGAATATTCCGCGAAAACTTGATTTGGGGTTAGATTTAAACGTATTTTTTTGCTTTTTTTACGCAAAATAAGCGTGAAAGGAGCGATAGCGTGAAATATACAAGGATATCGCATCAAAATAAGGTTGATTTCACGCCGGAATTTCCTTAAAAGTCTGAACGACTTTTGTTTTGCTGGCGCAAAACACAGAAAATTCATCAAGAGCCGCCTGGGGCGGTATGGAGATTATTATGTACGACGGATATTTTTCACACGCTATCCCGTCAGTGGTTGACGGAAACGATATTCCGCTCGGTATGGGAATGGCATTCGCCGAAAACCTTTCGGCGCTCACAAAGTTCGCCTCGCTTACGCCCGCGGAACAGCAGAAGATGATAGAACGCGCTCACAGCGTGACCTCGAAGCAGGAGATGCAGGAGCTTGTAAACAGCATCGGCTGAAAAACACAAAACGGACGAACGGTGTTCGTCCGTTTTGTGTTTCCGAAGAACGATTTCTGTAACATTTTTTTTAATATTTGCCGAAATAGTTGAAGTACGCGTGAGTATGATGTATAATGATGTCGTAGTATTATATTTATAATATATTATAACAAAAATGGAGACGGTATTATGAAAAAGATCACAAAGGCGGTCATACCCGCCGCCGGACTCGGAACGCGTATGCTTCCAATAGCCCGCACGGTCCCAAAGGAAATGCTTCCCATAGTTGACAGACCCGCGGTATCTTATCTCGTTGAAGAAGCGGTAAAAAGCGGGATCACCGATATACTCATAATCACAGGCAGAAATAAGGGCGCGATGGAGGATTATTTCGACTATTCGCCCGAATATGAAGAAAAGCTTAAAAACTCAGGAAAGGAAGCTATGATAGACGAGCTTCGCTCGGTCTGTCAAGGAGTTAATATCTCCTTTATGCGTCAGCTCGAAACAAAGGGGCTTGGTCACGCGGTCCTGAGAGCCGAGGCGTTTGTGGGTAACGAGCCGTTCGCGGTGCTCTACGGAGACGATATTATCATATCGGAAACGCCCGTCGTAAAGCAGCTTACCGATATCTACGAGACCACAGGACGCGGAGTTCTGGGAGTTAAAGAGGTCAGCGACGAGCTTATAACCCGTTACTGCACGCTCGACGCAAAGGAAACCGAGACCAAGGGTACGTTTGTAGTCAAGGATATGATAGAGAAGCCCAAAAAGGAGCAAATAATAACCAATCTCGCGATACTCGGACGCGTAGTGCTTCCGCCCGAAATATTCGATATACTCAAACAGACGCCGCCCGGAGCAGGTAACGAGATACAGCTCACCGACGCTATGAGGGTGCTTGCGAACCGCGATACGATGATGGCGGTGGATTTTGAGGGAATAAGATACGATATGGGCTCTAAAATAGGCTTTTTGAAAGCGAACGTCGAGCAGGCGCTCAAAAACAAGGAGCTTGGCGAGGAGTTCAGAGAATACATCAAAGAGATTGCTAAAACGCTCTGAAAAGAGTTTTTGGAGGGGAAATGACAAGAGTCAGTAAAGAGAATTATTATCTCGATATAGCGCAGACGGTAGCTACGAGAAGTACCTGTCTCCGCAAATCGTTCGGCGCGATAATAGTCAAGAACGATGTGATAGTCTCTACGGGCTACAACGGCGCGCCGAGAGGCAGAAAAAATTGCAGCGACCTTTGCAGCTGCATAAGAGACGAGCTTAAAATACCGAGAGGAGAAAGATACGAGCTTTGCCGCTCGGTACATTCCGAGGCGAACGCGATAATAGCCGCGTCAAGAGAACAGATGCTCGGATCGACTCTCTATATGGCTTGTCTTGATTCAAAGACAGGAGAGTTAGTTCCGGATACCAATAGCTGTGCTATGTGCAAAAAGATGATAATAAACGCAGGCATAGATAAGGTGGTCATAAGAAACACCCCGACCGATTACAAGGTCGTAAACGTAGAGGACTGGATAGAGGACGATGACAGTCTTACCGGCAGACGCGGGTATTAAGCTTTAAGTAAAAAGGTTTTAAAATGGCAAAAAAGTATAAAAACACAGTACATAAAAATCCGTTCCGCGAGGACAGACCGCAAAAGCCGTTTCCGTGGAAGGCGTTCACGGTAGTCGCGCTTTTCATAGTGATAGCGATACTCGTGTCGGTTCTGGTATTTGAAATGTTTTTCGGTCCTATAAAGCTGAAAAATACCTCCGGCACGAACGTTTATGACGGAAGAAATAAGATAGTTTACGCGTACGCGCCGTTTTGTTACCAACCGGTGACGATACTCAAAAGCGAGGTTTATGCGAAATACAACGACGGTACGGTCACTCGGAACCTGTATAAAATAAAGAACGTTGACCCGACTGTGATGATAACGACGGCTGAGGACGGTCTTTACGATATTTACTACAATTCCGCAAACCCACTTCCGACGCTTAAAGAGTTCGAGGTAGTCGGAGCGGAGATATGTGAGGTCGAGCTGCTTGCGGGTTCGATCGGTTGGCTTCAAAAGGAGGACGCGGAAAGAGCAGTTCAGCTCGTGTGTGACGGAGAGAGCGGAGAATATCCCTCTAACGTCGATTCCGAATCGGTAAGGTATCTGTATTTCAGAAGCCAGAAATACGAGTATATGTATTATTACATCACGTATCTTGAAACAAAGGACGGAGAAAGGTATCTGGTTGACCGTTCCTTTGGCAGATACGTCAATATAGGAGACGAGCTTTCGGACGTTCTCTACTATGAGCCGTCCAAGTCGTAAAAAACTGTTATGGATGCGATAATTGAAAGGGAAAGCGCGCCGGAGCTTAACGGCTCGGATAACGAGCTTCCGATAAGAGTATGCTTTGTGTGTACGGGAAATACCTGCCGCAGTCCTATGGCGGCGGCTGTACTGAACGAGCTTGGAAAGGGCAGATACGTTGCGATGTCCGCAGGACTTGCCGCAAACGTCGGAGAGCCTATCTCGGCAAACGCCGTAAAGGCACTTGAAAAGGCGGGTATAAGATGTACAGCCGATAACGATTACGTTTCCCATAAAGCAAGACAGATAGATGCGCTTATGATCGAGGGCTGTGACAGAGTTATCGCTATAAGCGGCAGTCATTTTATATCGCTTATAATGTGCTCCGATCCGAAGAACGCCGAGAAGATAGAGCGTATGCCGACGGATATTCCCGATCCGTATATGGGAAGCGAGGCTGAATACGAAAGATGTCTTAACGATATTACGGCGGGTATAAAGGAGCTGTTTAAGCTATGAATGAGCTTTTTATACGCGACGCGGTACCAAGCGACGTATCGGAGATAGAAAAAATAGAAAAGGCGTCGTTTTCGACACCGTGGTCGGAAAAGTGGTTGACGGACGAAATAAATAACACCGAGGATTTCTTTTGGGTAGCGACCGACGGAAAGGACATTTTCGGTTACGCCGTAGTCGGAAACGTCGGTACGGAAGCGGAGCTTTACAATATAGCCGTTTCTCCCGAGCATCGCGGAAAAGGCATCGGTGATATGCTGATGAGATATATGACGGATAAAACGGTAGATAAGGGGACGGACTCTTTGTTTCTTGAAGTGAGGGAGTCAAACTCCGCGGCTATACGTCTTTACGAAAAGCACGGATTTAAAGCCGTTGGCAGACGGCGCGGTTATTACAGAGAACCGACAGAGGACGCTATACTTATGATGCGGACTCTTTGACGGTAAAAAGAAAAGGTGAAAAAATGCTTGTACTTGGAATAGAAAGCTCGTGTGACGAGACTGCGGCGGCGGTAGCGGAGCTTACCGAGGACGGAGAAAAACGGATACTCTCAAACGCCGTGGCTTCTCAAATATCCATACATAAGCTTTACGGCGGAGTAGTTCCCGAGATAGCGGGACGCGCCCACTCGGAGGCGATATGCCCTATCGTTACAGAGGCGCTTGAAAAGTCGGGAAAGACAGTTTCGGATATAGACCTTATAGGAGTCACCTCAACTCCCGGGCTTGTCGGCGCGCTCCTTGTAGGAGTCAGCTTTGCCAAATCACTCGCGTATTCGGCAAAAAAGCCGCTCGTCGGCGTAAATCATATAAAGGGTCACGTGGCGGCAAATTACTTTTGCTACCCCGAGCTTAAACCGCCTTTCGTCGCGTTGGTCGTCTCGGGCGGACATACTTCGATAATCGACGTAAAGTCATATACGGATTTTACAACGATAGGCAGAACGCGTGATGATGCGGCGGGAGAGGCGTTTGATAAGGTCGGCAGAGTAATGGGACTTACCTATCCGTGCGGTGTCGAGATGGACAGACTTGCCTCTGAAGGAGACCCGAAGGCGTTCAAGCTTCCGTCGGCGGCGATAGCGGACGATACTCTTGATTTTTCGTTCAGCGGACTTAAAACGGCTGTAATAAATACGCTCCATACGCTTGAACAAAAGGGAGCTTCCTACGAGCCGAAGGACGTTGCGGCTTCGTTTACCGCTTCGTTTACCTCGTCTATATGCAGAAAGGTCGAGGAAGCCGTGTTAAGGACGGGTTATGATAAGATAGTTATAGCGGGCGGAGTTTCCGCGAACTCTCATCTACGTAATGCCATAACCGAGCTTTGCGGCAGGATCGGAGCTGAGCTTTATATGCCGCCGCTTTCACTCTGCGGAGATAACGGCGCTATGATAGCGGCTCAGGCTTACTTTGAATACCAAAACGGCGCGCGTGACGGACTTACGCTCAACGCCGTAGTATAATTAAAATGTCATCCTGAGCGCAGTCCCCCGAGATTCCACCGTCGCTTGCGCTCGGTGCTGCGTTGCAGTTCGGTTTCGCTTCGCTTCACTCAGAATGACGCGGGGGGGACGAAGTCGAACTCCGAACGCAGAGAGGAGCGAGCGAAAGGATTGAGCTCGGGATCTCAGAAAAGGATAGGCAATACAAAAAATGAAAATAATTAACATCAAAGGAGAATATACAAATGCTTAACAAAAATTACGAGGCGGAGATAACCGCGGCAAAGGAAAAATTCGAGGCGGTGCTTCGTTCCCAGCTCGAAAGAAACGAGCGTATAACGGCTAACAGAGAGGATACCGATTTCACCAAGCTCGATAAGATAGTTATAGGTGTTTGCGGAGGAGACGGAATAGGTCCGATCATAACCGCGGCGGCTCAGAGAGTTCTTGAATATATGCTTGCGGATAAGGTAAAAGCAGGCAAGGTCGAGTTCAGGGTCATAGACGGACTCACCATAGAGAACCGTGTAGCGCATATGCAGGCGATCCCCGACAGCGTTATGGAGGAGCTTAAAGCGTGTCACGTTATCCTCAAAGGCCCCACCACGACCCCCAAGAAGGGCGACCCGTGGCCGAACATAGAGAGCGCTAACGTCGCTATGAGAAAGGCTCTCGACCTCTTTGCGAACGTCCGTCCCGTAAGAGTTCCCGAGCAGGGTATAGACTGGACGTTCTTCCGTGAGAATACCGAGGGTAGCTACGCGGTAGGCTCTCAGGGCGTTGCCGTAACCGATGAGCTGAGTGTTGATTTCTGCGTTACCACCACAGAGGGTTCTGAGCGTATAGCTCGCGCGGCTTACGAGTACGCGAGAAAGAACCGCAAGGGTAAGGTATCCATAATAACCAAGGCTAACATAATAAAGGCGACCGACGGAAAGTTCCTCGATATATGCCAGAGAATAGGTAAGGAATATCCCGAGATAGAGACGGATGACTGGTTCGTCGATATAACCACCGCTAAGCTCGTTGACCCCAAGCGCAGAACTGCGTTCAAGGTATTCGTTCTTCCCAACCTCTACGGAGATATAATCACCGACGAGGCTGCTGAGTTTCAGGGCGGTGTCGGAACGGCTGGTTCTGCTAACATCGGACACCGTTACGCGATGTTCGAGGCTATCCACGGCTCTGCTCCGAGAATGATCTCCGAGAACAGAGGTCAGTACGCGGATCCTTGTTCTATGCTCCGCGCGGCTGTAATGCTCCTTTCTCACATAGGCGAGCAGGAAAAGGCTGACGCGCTCGAAAAGGCTCTTGATATTTGTATGTTCACCGAGAAGAAGCTTACCATAACGGGAAGAGACACGGGCGCGACCTGCGAGCAGTTCTCCGACTACGTTATGGAGACGCTTACCAACCTCAAATAATAAATGGCAACAAGCACAGACGTAAGAAGCAAGCTCCCAAAGGCGCTTATCAGACGTTTACCGTCTTATTTCCGAGCGCTCATACGTTTTTACGGTATGGGAAAGGAGAGGATAAGCTCGGAGGAGCTGGCGTCAGAGATGGGGCTTGCGCCGTCTCAGGTAAGGACTGACATAAAGGCGATAGGCTGTCAGGGTCAACGGAGCTACGGCTACGGGATACCGACGCTATACAAAACGATAGCGGAGATACTTCAACTCTCCGATAAATTCTGCGCGGCAATAGTCGGAAGTACACCGCTTGCTGAGGCGATAGCCGCTACGCAGATAATATCAAAGCGCGGAATAAAGCTCAAAGCGAGGATAGCGGACATAGGCTCGGAAAAACGCGAGGGTATGCTCGGGTTTGACGAGCTTGCGAGCTTTTACGAAAGGGAAGCTCCTCATGTTCTGATACTCGCCGGAACGCTTGAAAGCGTGTCAGAGGCACTTAAAATAGCGGATAGCGTAAATTCTAAGAGACCCTCGGGCGGGATACGGGAGATATGGAACTTTACCGATGCTCAGTTATCGAGCGAGACGACAAAGGTGAAGAACATACATCTTTCCGATCAGATAATGCTTCTCTGTCTTGAAGCGGGACGTGACGCTGAAACGGAGATCTAAGAAAGCGAAAAATCAAATGGCGATTAAGGCATATTTTGTAAACTACGGCACGGGGGTAACGGTACTGCCGTCCTCTGCTGCCGAAAAGATAATAAGCGGTAACGCTTCGCTTACAGATATAAGAGTTCTGACTGCTATCCTTGCGGAAAACGGCGAGGTAACGGTCAAGACGGTAGCGGAAAGAACAGGTCTTGCCGAGACGGGAGTCGAAAGCTCGATAGCATTCTGGCGCGGAGTCGGTGCGATAGGAGAGACTGAGATCGCGGATACGGCAGAGGTCACGGCGGAAAGCGAGATCAAAAAGCCCGCAAAGGAGACCAAGCCGAAATATACGGGGAATCAGATTTCCGAGCTTCTCGGAAAGAACGGCGGACAGATAAAGGAAATGATAGACGTTTGTCAGCAGGTAATGGGGCGTATCTTCAATACCGTTGAAACGAACACTATGGTCAGTCTTTGCGATTGGCTTGGGCTTTCCTCCGATTACGTCGTAACCCTTTGTCAGTATTTTGTCGTCAAGAAGCCGGGATGCACGGTAAGATACATAGAAAAAGCGGCAACGGATCTTGTAAACAAGGATATAGTGACGATTGACGATCTTGACGCGTATTTAAAGGAGATGGAGCTTTACGACGGTATAGCGGGAAAGCTTCGCTCGTGGCTCGGAATAGGAAACCGTGCTTATACGCAGAAGGAAAACGCTATGATAAAGCGTTGGGCAAGCGATTTCGGATACGGCGAGGACACGATACGCTATGCTTACGAGATAACGGTAGATATTAAGGGCGCGTTCAGCTTTGATTACGCCAACGCGATACTCGAAAACTGGTACACCTCGGGAGTACGCACGAAAGAGGATGCCGAAAACGCCGTAAACAGATACAAGAGCGAAAAGGAGAAAAAGAAGAAGTTCGGTACGAGCTTTGATACCGACGAGTTCTTTGGACTTGCCTTGAAGCGAAGCTATCAGCGTATGGCGGGAGAAAAATAAACTTTTTCGGAAAGGAAAAGATCTGATGGGATTTCGAAGTGAAAACATAGCTAAGGTCCGCGCGCGTATGACCGCAAAAAAGGTACAGGCGGAGGCGGACGCACGCGTAAGGCTTGCACAGGCTTACGCAAAGCTTCCCGAACTTAAAGAGATAGACGCTGCTTTTCCGAGAATAGGTCAGGAGATAATCGCGGCGGTAGCGGAGGCAAAGGATCCTGCCGAAACGGCAAAGCGTATAGAAGCTCTCCGAAAGGAAAGCGAGGAGCTTGAAAGCGCAAGAGCCGATTGCCTTATCTCGGGCGGATTTGATGCGGATTATACGAAGCCGCGTTACGAGTGCAAGAAATGTAACGATACGGGGTATCTTGAAGATAAGATGTGCGACTGTATGAGACGCGAATGTGTGCTTATGGGTTATCAAAGCTCGGGACTCGGAGTTTTGCTTACACAGCAGAGCTTTGACAATTTCTCGCTCAAATACTATACGGGCGAGGATAGAATGATAGCCGAGCAAAATCTTAACGCTTGCAGAAGATACGCCGAAGGCTTTACTAAAAGCTCTCCGTCGCTCCTCTTTGTGGGGGGAACGGGGCTTGGAAAGACACATCTTTCGACTTCCATAGCAAAGACGGTAATAGACAAGGGCTACGACGTGGTTTACGAAACGTCACAGGGAGTCGTTTCGGTGTTCGGTCACGAAAGATTTGAAAGAAGCTATAACGGATCTCAGGAGAAGGATAGCGACAGATATTTTGATGCCGACCTTCTCATAATAGACGACTTCGGAACGGAGGAGATCAACCAGTTCTCCGTATCCTGTTTCTATAATCTCATAAATACCAGAACTAACAAAGGACTTCCGACGATAATAAACACGAATCTTGAAAAGGACGATATGATGTCAAAATATGCGGGACGCATAACGTCGAGACTGTTCGGTGAATTTATAGTTCTTGCGTTTTTGGGCAAGGACATTCGTATGCAGAAGCTCTCGGAATAAGAAGTGTCGGAGGACAACGGTTTGGCGATAGGAAGAACTAAGGTCGCGATAGCCGGATGCGGCGCGGTAGGATCGGCGCTCGCGTTCGGACTCGCGCAGAGCCATATCTGTGACGATATAATGCTCATAGATATAAACAAAAGAAAAGCGTGGGCTGACGCGTGCGATATACGTCATTCCATAGCGTTTGCTCCGTACAGAATGAACATAACCGATGGCGATTACAGTATGTGCGGAGACGTTGATATAGTGGTTCTCGCGCTCTCCTGCGCTTACGCGGGAACGAGCAGAGAGGATATGATAGGCTCGACGGGAACGGTAATATCAACGGTCATACCCGAAATAATGCACAGCGGCTTTAACGGCACGTTCGTGGTCATAACAAACCCCGTCGATACGGTCACATATATGGTAAGAAAGCTTTCGGGATTGCCAGAGAACAGAGTTATCGGCACGGGTACGTCGCTTGACTCGGCGAGACTTCGTTACTGTATAGCGGAGAGGCTTCTTTCGGACGTAAGAGACGTTGACGCGTTCTTCTTCGGAGAGCACGGGCCGTCACAGTTCGTTCCGTGGAGCTGTGTGAGAGTTGGCGGACGCGAGATAACCAAAATACTTGCGCAGGACGACCTCGCGCTTATAGAACGCACAGCGCTCGATCTGAAACAGAGAGTAACGGGAATAAAGGGTGCGGCGGTGTTCGGTATAGCGTCGGTCGCCTTGCAGATAGTAAAGGCGGTGCTGTTCGACGAGAATACGGAAATGCCCGTCTCGGTAACGCTTAAAGGCGAGTACGGGATAAACGATATATGTATCGGCGCGCCCGCTCGCATAGGACACACCGGAATAAGCTCGATAACCGAATACGAGCTTACCGCCGACGAAAAAATAAAGCTGCTCAGTACGGCAGCTGAGGTCAGAAAGTCTATCGAAAAGATAAGACATCTGATACCCAATATCTGAAACATCTATTAGCCTCCCCTGTGCAAGGGGAGGTGGCATGGCTTGCCGTGACGGAGGGGTTGTGACAATCCCTCACCGCCTACGGCGGAGCTCCCTTTACACAAGGGAGCCATTTATGACGACTAAATTTTAATTTCAAAATATACTGAAAACGAAAAGGAGATAACGTTATGTACAGTATAGGAATAGACCTCGGCGGAACGAACATTGCCGCCGGACTTGTAAGCGAGGACTTCAAGATAATAAGCAAGGCTTCCGTTGAGACGAGAGCTGAGCGCGAGGCGGACGAGATAGTAAAGGATATGGCTGCCGTCTGCCGTAAGCTCTGCGAGGATAACGGTCTTACGGTAGCGGACATCGAAAGCGTTGGTATAGCCACTCCCGGAACGGCAGACCCCGACAGAGGAGTCGTTGTTTACGCAAATAACCTTCCTTTCCGTAATTATCCGATAAGAGATAAGCTTAAAGCGGAGTTCCCTGTATCTAAGGTACTTATAGCTAACGACGCTAACGCCGCGGCATACGGCGAAGCGGTCGCGGGCGCGGGCGCGGGACAGAAGGATTTCGTTATGATAACGCTCGGAACGGGCGTTGGCGGCGGAATAATCGCTGACGGCAAGCTTTACAGCGGATTTAACTTCGCGGGCGGAGAGCTTGGACACATGGTAATAGTACATAACGGCGTTCAGTGCTCCTGCGGACGTAAGGGCTGCTGGGAGGCGTATAGCTCCGCTACGGCTCTTATCCGTATGACTAAGGAAAAGATGGAAGAATGTAAGGACAGCGCGATGTGGGACTACGTTGACGGCGATATAAATAAGGTCAACGGCAGAACCTCGTTTGACTGTATGCGTAAGGGCGACAAGGCGGCAAAGGAGGTAGTTGATACCTATATGAGCTACCTTGCTACGGGAACCTCTAACATAATAAACATCTTCCAGCCCTCGGTTCTTGCATTCGGCGGCGGTATTTCAAACGAGAGGGATAACCTCTTAAAGCCCCTTTCCGAGCTTGTCGTTAAGGAGACCTACGGTATGGACGGCAACGCGCGCACTCAGCTCAAAATAGCTGAGCTCAGAAACGATGCTGGTATAATCGGCGCGGCGGCGCTCAGATAAGTTATGAGTTTAGAGTTATGATACGCTTCGCGTAGTTATGATGCACCTTCGGTGCAGTTAAAAAAGACAGAGAATTGGAAATTCTCTGTCTTTTTTCTTATTCTTATCTACCTGTGTAGTTGTAGGTTATGGTGTAGTTGAGTTTTTCGAGGTGAATGCTGTCATAATTCTCATCCCAATGTGCCCCCTTCGATATAGCACCCCACTGTTCTTCCGTGCCACAATACTTTACGCTCGTTAGTTTTGTGCAATTCATGAACGCAGAAGCACCTATGCTTGTTACGCTATCGGGTATCGTTATGCTCGTAAGTTTTGTGCAACCATAGAACGCACTATCGCCTATGCAAAGCGTGCCATCTTTTATAGTGCGATTTCCCGATATTGATGTTTTAGCATCAATCAGATACCTACCTATGTAGAGCACTTCGTTTTCCCAGTTTGCTTCGTTATTGTAATATTTCGTGAAACGGAACGCATAATCTCCTATGCTCGTTACGCTATTTCCTATCGTTACGCTCGTTAGATCGCTGCAATACTCGAACGCCCTACTGCCTATGCTCGTTACGCTATTCGGTATTGCTATGCTCGTAAGCCCTGTACAATGATAGAACGCATTACCGCCTATGCTCGTTACGCTATTGGGTATTGTTATACTTGTAAGTCTTTGGCAGTTATAGAACGCACTATCGCCTATGCAAAGCGTACCATCTTTTATAGTGTAATTTCCCGATATTGAAGTTTTAGCATTTATCAAGTACTTACCTATATACAATACACCATTTTCCCAATTTGCTTCGTTATTGTAATATCCTGTGTTATAGAACGCCTCACTGCCTATGCTCGTTACGCTATTTCCTATCGTTATGCTCGTTAGTCCTGTGCAATCCCTGAACGCATAATTGCCTATGCTTCTTACGCTATCTGGTATCGTTACACTCATAAGCCCTGTGCAATCCCTGAACGCATAAGAGCCTATGCTCGTTACGCTATTTCCTATCGTTACACTCGTAAGTCCTACGCAACCACGGAACGCATAATCGCCTATGCTTCTTACGCTATCTGGTATCGTTACACTCGTAAGCCCTGTGCAACCATAGAACGCATTATAGCCTATGCTCGTTACGCTATTTCCTATCGTTACGCTCGTAAGTCCGGTGCAATCCTTGAACGCCTCATAGCCTATGCTTGTTACACTATCAGGTATAGTTATGCTCGTAAGCCCTGTGCAACCATAGAACGCATAAGAGCCTATGCTCGTTACGCTATTCGGTATCGTGATACTCGTAAGTCCAGTGCAATTATAGAACGCATCCATGCCTATGCTCGTTATGCTATCGGAAAGAATAACAGTTTTGAGCGAAGTCGGAATGTAGTATGTATAATACAAGTCGTTGTAGCGATAATGATACCCACTTGAGGAACTACTACTACTTGTATATCCAAAAATATAACCGAAGTGGTGTTCATATCCAGTTGCATCCTTGTTTGAACCGACAAAAGGTATCGTTATACTTGTCAGTCCTGTGCAACCACGGAACGCAGAAGAACCTATGCTCTCTACGCTATTTGGTATCATTATGCTCGTTAGTTCGTAGCAATTATAGAACGCATCAGCGCCTATGCTCTCTACGTTATCTGATATCGTTATGCTCGTTAGTATTGTGCAATTTTTGAACGCAGAAGCACCTATGCTTGTTACGCTATCGGGTATACTTATATCAGTAAGCCTGGTAGCGCCTTTGAATGCTTCGGGCAATATTTGCGTTACTGCCTTTCCTTTATACTCTGCGGGAATTATTATTTTATTAAGATATTTCGTTGTGCCTGCCATAACACCGTATGTTCCATCAGGAAGTGGATAATATGCAAGACCGTCTGTACCGTTTGTTTCGCCTTGTCCGCCCGTTGCCTTTACGTTAAGCGACACCCAAGTTTTTCCCTCATCATAGGAAACGTACCAATAGTTATCGTCGCCGATTTTGAGTTGAGGTGTAATTCCGTTTTCTCCTGCGTCGCCTTTATCACCTTTTTCTCCGGTGTCACCCTTGTCACCTTTTTCTCCGGTGTCACCTTTGTCGCCTTTTTCTCCGGTGTCACCCTTGTCACCTTTTTCTCCGGTGTCACCTTTGTCGCCTTTTTCTCCGGTGTCACCCTTGTCACCTTTTTCTCCGGTGTCACCTTTGTCGCCTTTTTC
>JAZOVD010000051.1:0-1959 GCA_045658525.1 Eubacteriales bacterium | reverse complement strand
GGTATCAGCGCCTATGTACTTCTGAAGCTCGGTCATGAAGCTCTGGCAGAAGCGCATAACCTGTCCGTCGGACTTGCCCTGAGGATCGAAGTCCGCACCGCCCTTACCGCCGCCCATGGGGAGAGAGGTGAGGGAGTTCTTGAAGGTCTGCTCAAAGCCGAGGAACTTGATGATGGACTCGTTTACAGAGGGGTGGAAACGGAGACCGCCCTTGTAAGGACCGATAGCGGAGTTGAACTGGATACGGAAACCTCTGTTTACCTGTACCTTTCCGTTATCATCTACCCACGGAACACGGAATTTTATTATTCTTTCGGGTTCTACCATACGTTCAAGCACGCCGCTGGTTATGTACTCAGGGCTCTGCTCAATAACAGGCTCGATAGATTCGAGAACCTCCTTGACCGTCTGATGGAACTCAGGCTCGTTTGCGTTTCTCTTTATAACTTTTTCCATAAGTTCGTTGAGATACTGATTTTTGAAGCTCATTTTGGATACCTTCCTATTTCTGAAATTTGCCGTCTATCGTCATAATCTAACGGCTTTTCAACGACTATTCAATTATAAAACATTTACAAGCGTTTGTCAATACTTTCAAATGAAAAATCAGCATTTTGTTTATTTATAGCAAAAATAATTTTTGATTATATTAAAACGCCCTATCCGAGCTTTTGCTCTGATGCCGTTTCGGCTTCACTTATTTCTATGACCATAACGGTCATATCGTCCGTCCTGCCGTTTCTTTCCACGGCTCTTGAAAGTATCCTGTCGGCAAGCTCCTGAACACCCGAAAACGCTCCCGCGGTAAGAATATCTGTAAAAATATTTCCGTCCGACGGCTCGGCGGCTATTCCGTCGCTTACCATTACCGCGATGTCACCCGCGCAAAGCGTGAACGCTACCTCCTCGGGCTTTGTTTTTTCGGTTATCCCGACAGGCATACTGTAAGCACTCACGCAATGAAGCGACCCGTGTCTGAGAATATACGATGCCGCCGCGCCGCTTTTGAGAAAAGAGGCGTTTCCGTTTACGAGATCGGCTTCGAGAATATCAAGCGTGCAAAAGCATTCTGTTCCGCGTTTTCGGAGTACGTCGCCGAGCATTTCGGCAGCAAGTGCTTTGCGGATATTACACCTTAACAGCTTTTCAAGAAGCGCGGAAGCTATCCCCGAGCACTCAGCCGCCTCGCTTCCGCTGCCCATTCCGTCAGTAAGGATTGCGAAAAAACGCCCGTCTGTCTCGGAAAACGCGAACGCCGCGTCACCGCTGTATATTTCACCCGGCTTGGTAAGCTTTGAAAATGCTGTTTGTACCTTGAATTTTTCGGCAGGGATAAGCAGATAAGACCCGTTTTGAGCGTTTACAGGTCGCGTCAAACGGAAGCTTATTCCGGTGGTCTTAGAAATTTCCGATGTCAGGCGTTCGGCAAGCTCGGGATCCGTGCCGTGTAGATATATCTTTTTGCGTTTTCCCGTAATCGGGGTAACGTTTTCATGTTCAAAACCGAACGTAGATACAGTCTTGAACACTGTGGCTGAAAAGGTGTCATCGGAAAGGGAACACCGTTCGTTTTCGGCGAGATCCGCGAGTATGGCTGAAAACGCGGCGTATTCGGATGATACGAGGCTTTTCGATCTGTCTTTTTTATACGGAGTTCTCGCTTTTTTGCAGCTATGCTCTATTTCAGCTGTAAGCTCCTTGAATTTTATACAATGCTCGGATAGATATTTCGGAGCTTTTTCGGAGCTTGGGTTGCCTCGAAACGCTGAGATCATTGATTTTATACATTCCGAGGTCCGCGCCCTCTCGCTTTCCCAGCATATCGGGCTTACCGGACAGCTGTCACAGAATTTGTGACAAACTGAGCTACATAGCTCGTTCGTTTTTTCGTCTGACGATGCGGTATAGCTTCCGAGACTTCCCGACAGCTCTCGAAACGCGTTTGAAAGGCGCATAAGC
>JAZOVD010000050.1:0-4209 GCA_045658525.1 Eubacteriales bacterium | reverse complement strand
CCCTGATATGACGAAAATAACCTCAAAAGAAAAATTTGCCGAGCAGCTTTCAGGACTTGACGAGGTCCTTATGGAATACGCAGGGGTTCCGTGCGCTAAATTCTACCGTCCTCCAGAGGGAAAATTCAGTAAGCAAAATTTGCAGTACGCCACCGAGCTTGGTTACAGAACGGTTCTTTGGAGCTTTGCTTACGCAGATTGGGACAATAATAAACAACCCTCTCCCGAAAAAGCGATAAAGACCATTCTCGATAACGCCCACCCCGGCGAGATAATGCTCCTTCACCCCACCTCAAAGACCAACGCCGACATTCTTGATACGGTCCTGACCGCCCTCGAAAATGATGGCTACCGCTTTGAGTCTCTCGCTAAGCTTCCGTGAAGCTTTTTATCTCGCGTTTGATCTGCGCGATATTACTGCTTTTTATCTCGTTTTCAAGCGTAACCGCATCAAACGCCGAACCTACGTGGGGCGGTTTCGGTAAAAAGGATAACGTTTATTTTTGCGCGGGAACGGATAAAAAGATAGCCGCGCTCACGTTCGATGACGGTCCGCACCCCGTTCTTACGGACGAGATACTTGATATTCTTGCGGAGTATAACGTAAAGGCAACGTTTTTCGTTATAGGAAAAAACGCGGAAAGCTATAAAAAGCAGCTTATACGGGCGTACTCCGAGGGTCACGAGATAGGAAACCACACTTATTCGCATTTAACCGCGTCAGAAAAAAATCGCACATCACTGACCGAGGAGTTAAGAAAAACAGATAACGTTATTTTCAAGCTCACGGGGCATCATCCGACTCTTTTCCGACCTCCGACGGGTTATTGCAATTCCGTAGCGGTACAAAGTGCGGCTGAAATGGGCTACAAGATCATACTTTGGACAGTCGATACCCGCGATTGGGCGCATACCTCGGCGGCGACGATACAGAAAAACGTTTCCGAAAATATAGGAAACGGAGCTATAATACTTTTCCACGACTATATTTCCGGATCATCATCTACCGCAGATGCGCTTCGCGGTCTTTTACCGAAGCTTATCGACGACGGGTATTCGTTCGATACCGTAAGTAATCTTCTTTCTTAAACAAAATAAACGGCGGTGTTACCGCCGTTTATTTTATATCAGCATCGTAAGAGCCGTAAATCCCGCGCACGCGATAAGATTTACTACTGTACCAAAGAGAAAATAAGGCGTTTTCAGCTTCGCTCTTTTTACTATAAACAGATTGACATATGCCGCGCAAGCGGTAAATATCACTCCGCATACTATAAATCCGACTATATGCTCGCTTGTGATCGCTCTGACTGCCCAGAGTATCAGGAATCCGATGACTCCGAGAATAAGGTTAAATACGGCTGAAAAGCCATAAAATCTTCCGTTCGCCTTCATTTACGCTACCGTCCTTTAAAATATTTGCTTATTTATTTTACCATATCGCGCCACACTTGTCAAGTAATAATCAAAACAATTAAAAAAGAGTTATTTACTTGATTTTTATGCTATAATATGTTATACTAAGATCACATAATACATTCTCGCGGTAAAAGGAGAAATTTTATGATAACATCAAAAGCTCTCAAAAACATCTACACCGATCACCCATTCTGCTACAACAGACTTGATACAGATAAAATGTTTTTTGCGCCATCCGTAAACGCGAACATAAGCGGAAAGCTTGACCACGCTATACGCTTTATCGAGGACTATCAGCTTATGGATCCCTCGCTTTGGGCAAAATTCGTTACACAGTTCCGCGACACAGATCCAAAAGCCGATGACGCTAACCTTGGTTGGCGCGGTGAATACTGGGGAAAGATGATGCGCGGAGCTTGCTTTACGTATCAGTACACAAAAAACAGAAAGCTTTACGATATTCTTACCGAAACGGTAAAGGATATGATGACAACACAGGATAAATACGGAAGAATATCGAGCTACTCAAAGGATAACGAGTACCGCGGCTGGGATATATGGTCAAGAAAGTACGTGCTTCTCGGTATGCAGTATTTTATGGAGATATGCGAGGACGCCGCCCTTAAAGCCGAAATAACGGAATGTATGTGCAAGCAGGTCGATTATATGACCGACACGATAGGATACGAGAGCGAGGGCAAGGTACTTATAACAAAGACCTCTACCCATTGGCACGGAATGAACGCAAGCTCTTTGCTTGAACCCATAGTCCGTCTTTACAATCTCACTAAAAAGCAGAAATATCTGAACTTTGCTATGTACATAGTTGACTGCGGAGTCATTTACGACGAGGGAGTAAGCATATTCCAGCTTGCATACGAGGATAAGCTCGACCCTTATCAGTATCCGATAGTAAAGGCTTACGAAATGATGAGCTGCTTTGAGGGGCTTCTCGAATATTACCGCGTAACAAAGCTTGAAAAATGGAAAACAGCCGTTATCAATTTTGCTCGCCGCGTTATAGCCACCGATATATCGGTCATCGGCTCTGCGGGCTGCACGCACGAGCTTTTCGACCATACGCTCGTCCGTCAGACGAATACCGAATACAACGGAGTTCTCCAAGAGACCTGCGTTACCGTGACCTGGATGAAGTTCTGCTTCCAGCTTCTGTGTCTTACGGGTGACTCAAAATACGCGGATGAGATGGAAAAGTCCATCTATAACGCCCTTCTCGGCGCGATAAACTACAAAAAAGACAAGAGAAACGGAGACCTGCCGTTTGACAGTTACAGTCCGCTTCTTTTCAACACCCGTCTGCGCGGAATAGGCGGAAAGCAGATAATGGCTGACGGCTCGTTTTACGGATGCTGCGCTTGTATAGGCGCGGCGGGTACCGGTCTTATCGGTATGAGCGCATTGACTCTTACCGATGACGGAGCGGCTATTAACCTTTTCGCGAATGCCGAATACGCCATTTTAACCCCGAGCGGCAAAAAAGCGCTTATCAAGACAGAGACCGAATACACGTCAGACGGTAACGTAAACATAACCGTTGACACAGACAGCTCAGAGGAGCTTGCGTTATACGTAAGGATACCCGCGTGGTCGGAAAGAACTCTCGTTTCACTTAACGGCGAATCAATAACAGCCGTTCCGGGTACTTATCTTAAAGTATCAAAGGTATGGAAAAAGGACGACTATCTCACGCTTGAATTTGATATGAGATGCAAGCTTATAAACGCAGATCCGGACCCCGAGGATAAAAATTCCGGCTATCACGTTTCGCTCCGCCGCGGTCCTATCGCTCTTGCGCGAGACAGCCGTTTGCCGGGAGAGATCGAAAGCATTGTAAAATTCGCGCCCGATAAAAACGGGTACGTTCCTTGTGAGCCTTCCAATACCGCCGACTTTGAACACGACCTCTGCGTCATAGTAAAGGAAGCAAACGGAAACGAGATACCGATGATAGACTATGCGTCCGCGGGTCAGACGTGGGATGAAAGCTCTATGACGACCGTCTGGCTGCCTACCAAAAACTACTGGCATACCGATCTTTCAGCACCGGTCAAGATCTCCTGCCCCAACTTCTGGAATTCATCATCTAACCTCTATTCGCTTGTTATAACAGACGAAAACAAGGTTGGCGTAAGTACGGAGAAGGCGGCAACGTTTATTCTTGAAGCAACAGAAAACGATACATTTAAAATACGCACTGAAAGCGGAGCGTATCTTGCTCTTTCCGATAAGAGTGATCACCTTATAACAGCCGATAAAGGCGAGGAATTTAAGATCGCGCGTTATTCTCAGAACCGCTATAAGCTCTACGTTTCAAACGGTCGCGCGCTTATAGGCTCGAACAATCCGGAAAAGACGCCTCTCATTACTCTCGGTGAGCCTTCGTGGATGCCCAACAGAACATTAAGAATAACGCAGGCATAAAGAGGTACTGATATGAGAAATTTCGAACAATGCGGTCTTGCTCCGTTCGGCGCGACACCGAACGAGCGTCAAAAGACGCATTTTGGATACAAAAAGGCGTTCTTCCATTTCGGGGTAAACACATTTACAAACGCGGAATGGGGCAACGGCGGAGAATCCGAAAAGGCGTTCGATCCTACCGAGCTTGACATCCGACAGTGGATGCGCGTTATAAAGGCAGCCGGCTTTGATCTCGCTATAATAACCGCAAAGCATCACGACGGCTTTTGAAGTCGGAGGCCAAGCGGTCTTAGGAAGATCCCCACTACAACTCCTTGGCTCACAGAACGACATGGCTACGATCCGACT
>JAZOVD010000049.1:0-28147 GCA_045658525.1 Eubacteriales bacterium | reverse complement strand
CATGGACAGAGAAATTTTGTTACTACTATTCATTAGGATATTCTGTTGAAGATGCAGCTAACACGGCAAGAGATGAGACGGTAGATGAACACGGTGAGGATTCCGATATAGGTTCTATGATAATTGATTATCACGAAAACGGTGATTCATAATGAAAAAAACAACTTTGCTTTTGATAAACGTATTTTTAATATTGAGTTTATGCGTCGGTAACATTATACTGTGGAGTATCCCATATTACCGTTTTTCTTACGAACCCTATAAAGCATATTATTTGACAACCGAAACAAATAAGCACGGAGACCCGATACCGCATAAAACGGATTGTGATTGTGAGTATACCCGATATAACTTTGGAGAATTATTTTACTACGATGACCAATATTCTATTTCCATATCTGGCAAGACCAAAACATTTGACATACTTGGAACTAAGTTAAAAGTCACGCATAAAGAAAGTAAGAAGATTGATTATTCTTCGGTTTTGAATAAGATATACAAGTCTGATAACGGTGATACTGTATGGTGTGATGTGCGTTCCGGTATAGTGACTCGTTATAGTGCGGGGAATTCAATTGTGAGGATTTTCGACGGTCTCATAAAAAGCGAAGAGGAACTAAAAAATGTTATTTCTTCTCATATTGGTGAAAAAGTCGATCTTTCACAGTTTGTATTTAGCTACTATTTGAAATCTACCGCTCATTCTGAAAAATTTAATTTTGACGAAGTTAGCACATATCCAGAGGAGAAAATCCGCATACATGCAACTTACGAGCGATATATAGACGAAATTTTGACTGCCGAAAAGATAGAGTACACTATAACGCATGATGGCAGGTTAATGTATTTTTCACATAACGCCAATAACGAGTTTGACTCGGCTACCAATCTTAAAATAGATATGGATAGATGTAATGAGCTTATAAACGCAAAGCTTAACGATATGAGCCAAAACTTCGAATACCAGATAAATCGATACGATCAATCTGAGTATTTAGCCTACATTGATGGGCAATATGTACTTGTTGCTGATATTTCTCCATACCTTGCAAATGCCGATCCAATAACGTTAGCGATACCTCTAACCAATATGCGAATGCCGATAATAAATATTTCTCCAACGGTAAAAACAGTAATATCGGTATCAAGCGCCGTTTTACTTTCCGCCTCAATTACAGTCAGCATCATCATATCCCACAAAAAATCCACGCCCGTTCCTACCGAACAGGAAGAAGTAACCGAATAAAACAAAAAAGAGTATGTCTCAGTTTTGAAACATACTCTTTTTAATAGCTTAGTGATACTTAGGCAGATAATCTCCGTGAGCCTCGATAAGGTCGTCACAAAGGCTTACTATATCGTCGATGGACAGCTCGGACGAGGTGTGAGGATCAAGCATAGCAGCCTGATATATAGCGTCCTTCTTCTTGGTAACGGCAGCCTCGATGGTGAGAAGCTGAACGTTGATGTTGGTCATATTCATAGCAGCACACTGAATCGGAAGGTCTCCTACGTATGTGGGCTGTATTCCGAAACGGTTTACAAGACACGGAACCTCAACGCAAGCCTCCTTGGGAAGGTTGGTTATAAGACCGTTATTGATAACGTTACCGCCTATCTTGTAGGGAACGTCTGTTACTATCGCTTCCATTATGCCCGAAGCGTACTCACGGGTACGTGAATGGGTTATATTACCCGCAAGATATTCCTCCTTAGCCTTCTTCCAGCCGTTTATCTGATTTACGCAACGGCGCGGATACTCGTCAAGCGGAATGTTGTAGCGGTCTATAAGCTCGGGGTACTTGGACTTTATGAAAAGGTTGTTGTACTCGGAGTTATGCTCACTCGACTCGGTGCAGTAATAACCGAGACGGCGGATATACTCGTAACGTACAAGGTCCTTACACTCCGAATTGGGCATCTTTTCAAGCTCCGCTATCGCGCGCTTTCTTATCTCGGGATAAAGATCCGTTCCGTCGCCGCTTTCGAGTTCAAGAAGCCAAGCCATGTGGTTTATACCCGCGATCTTCTCGCGTATAGGCTCAACGAAGGGTATATCGAGCGCTTTGAGCAAGCCTCTCGAACATACCTGAACGCTGTGACAAAGTCCTATCGTCTTTACACCGGTGTATCTCTGCATATAACCCGCAAGCATCGCCATAGGGTTAGTATAGTTAAGGAAGTAGGCGTTCGGGCAGACCTCCTCCATATCCTTTGCGAAATCCGCAAGAACAGGAATGGTACGGAGCGCACGGAATATTCCTCCTATACCGAGAGTATCGCCTATCGTCTGACGGAGACCGTACTTTTTCGGCACCTCAAAGTCAGTTACGGTACAAGGCTCGTAAAGTCCGACCTGTATAGCGTCAACAACGAAATCAGCGTTTCTAAGCGCTTCCTTTCTGTTCTCAACACCAAGATATTTGCTTACCTTAGCTCTGTTTTCATTTATATTCTTGTTGAGAAGCGAGACCATTATGTACGATTCCTCGAGACGCTCCGCGTCAATATCATAAAGCGCGATCTCAAAATCCTGAAGTGCAGGTGTGAGCATAGTGTCGCCAAGAACGTTTTTGGCAAATACGGTGCTTCCCGCACCCATAAATGTTATCTTTCCCATTTTATTACCTCTTTTTATATATTCGGTTTTTTACCGTAATCCCATTATAGCAAAACTTTTTTTCTTTTTCCATTGCATTTTGTTAGTTATTGTGATATAATGCATATATCGATAAGTAACACCGAACTGAGAGGACGTAAAAATGGGAAGTTTACTTAAATTAGTACTAAACAAGGGATTTTCTGACATATCTCCGGTTATATGCGGCACAGAGGAGTGTGCGCCGAGCCATAGCTACGGACCCGCATCAAGAAGCTATTGGCTTTTGCATTTTGTTATATCAGGCAAGGGAACGTTCACCACTCCTCGAGGAAAAACTACCGTAAGAAAAAACGATATATTCATCATACGTCCTTATGAAATTATTTATTACGAAGCGGACGAAAACGAGCCTTGGAGCTATATCTGGATAGGCTTTCGCTCAAAAATAAATCTTCCGTCGCTTTTTGACTCTACCGACGTTATGCACGCGCCATCACTTCTTCGCACGTTCGAGAAATGTATAAAATCCCCCGATTCAAGAAGCGGAATCGAGGGCTATGAGGACATTTTGTGCTCTGCTATATGGGAGATAATAAGCTTCGCACGACAGAACGAACCTATGCCAAGCGAGATATTTTCACGTTACGTAAAGCCCGCGCTTGACATAATGGAAGCCGAGTTCTGCAACGGAATAGGCGTTGACGAGGTAGCCGCAAGACTGCACCTTAACCGCTCGTATTTTTCGGTGATATTCAGTAAATTCATCAAAAAAACTCCCTTAGAACATCTTTTAGACCTCAGAATGGAGCGCGCTATAACGCTTTTGTCCGAGTATGGCTACAACGTTACCGTAACCGCTATTTCCGTAGGATATTCCGACGTTTACACGTTTTCAAGAGCGTTCAAAAAATATTACGGCGTTCCGCCATCAGAATACAGAAGCATATAATTTATTTCCCCTTATTTTTTATACCGCCAAATATATCACGCGCTATTATCTCTCCGGCGTTCGGTACGTCAAAAAACAACGCTTTCTTCTCCATCTCCATTCTCGCCGCACGGTCTGAAAGCACCGTTTCAACTATTTCGGAAAGCCTCGCCATATCGCTGCTTCCCTCTCTTATAACGTAAGCCGCACCCGCATCGGCAAACGCTCTTGCGTTTTTGTACTGGTGGTCGTCAACTACGTTTGGAGACGGTATAAGCACCGACGCACGCCCGGCAGAGGCTATCTCGGAAAGCGTCATCGCACCAGAACGGCTGACGACTATATCCGCCATATTCATCCATATCGGCATATCGTTGATATACTCACTTGCCCGTATGTTTTCGCATTTGTCAAAGCCTTTGGCACGAAATCTTTCAAAAAACTCCTGCTGATCATTCCGTCCGCAAGCATGAATGTGAAAAATATCCTTTCGTTTTGAGGACAAAAGCTCCATAATATCAAGTGCTCCTTGGTTCAAGGTCCTTGCTCCAAGACTACCACCAAAGCTCAGTATAACGTAACGGTATCTCCCCTTTATTCCGTATTTTTCGCGCAAAAGCTCACGCTTGTCGCGTTCAAGTCCCTTACGTAGGGGATTTCCGCACCTTAAAGTTTTTTGAGGAACGGAAAGCGCGTCGGCACACTCCGAAAAATTAACGAATATACGATCCGTTTGATTTTTCAGCACGCGAACGGCAAGACCGGGAATAGCGTTTGACTCGTGTAGAGCCGTATATATTCCCGCGTCCGAGCAAGCCTTTATAATAGGATAACAAACGTAACCGCCCGTCCCGATCGCAGCATCGGGGCGGAATTTTTCTATTATCTTCTTTGCCTGACCAACAGACCTTACCGCCTTTATTAACGCCGTAACGTTTTTCAGGCTCAGACTTCTCCTTATCCCCTCAACGTCTATATGCCATATCGGATAACCCGCTTCGCTCACAAGACGGTTCTCCATTCCCTTTGGAGTTCCGACAAAAAGTATCTCACAACCTTTTTCAATATCCTTCAAGGCGTCCGCTATCGCTATCGCGGGGTTTATATGTCCTCCCGTGCCTCCGCCCGTAACTATTATCCTACTCATTATTTTCTACCTCCCTTTTAGAAACGGAAAGAAGTATTCCCGCCTCACATAAAAGCACGACAAGCGCCGAGCCTCCGTAGCTGAAAAACGGAAGCGTAACTCCCGTATTCGGTATAGTTCCGCTGACCACTCCTATATTCAGAAACGCTTGTATGCCAACGTGAAAGCTGATCCCTACCGCCGTAAGAGACGCAAAAAGAGTTCCCGCTTTATTGGCTATACCGAGTCCACGTATGACAAACGCCAAAAATAAAGCGATCACAAGCACAGCTCCGATCAGACCAAGCTCCTCGCAAACTATCGAAAATATAAAATCGTTATGCGGAGCGGAAACGTAAAGCTGCTTTTGAAGTCCGTTTCCAAGTCCTCTGCCGAAAATCCCGCCGGAGCCTATCGCTATAAGTCCCTGAGTTATCTGCCACGTTTCATCTCTTACAGAGAAATTTTCGGGATGGAGCCATATATCAACGCGTTCGCTTGCGTAATCAGTACCGAAAAGAACGGCGCAAACCGCTCCCACCGCCACAGCACCCGCACCCGCAAACCACCTTATCATCGCTCCACCCGAAAATATTACTGCCGCGCCTATCGCAAAGGTGATGAGCGTACCCGAAAAGTGATTTTCCAGCATTATGAGTCCGCAAACGGCGGCAACTATACCTATCGGAATAAACGTTCCGTAAAGCGAGGCTCGTCGGAACAGCTTACCGCTCGTTATCCTCGTACCGAGCAAGCCGTGACCCGAGATACCGTTTTTGCGTATGTATGGCTGTGCTTTTTCCATATAAGCGGCAAGCACGAGTATGAGCATCGGCTTCATAAGCTCGGACGGCTGAAAACGGAAAAAGCCTATTTCCAGCCAGCGTTTTACCGACGAGCCTGAAAAAAGCACAAGTACAAGGCAAATCGCGGCAGCTATAAAACCAAATTTAGCCGTATATTTCTTGTGAAACGACGATGGAAGATACGCGCAGACGCTCATTCCCAAAAGCCCAAGAACTGCCCAGAATATCTGTCTTTTAACATAATAGTAGCCGTCTCCGTGCGCTTTTTGCGCGTACGGAAAGCTCGCGCTGAAAACCATTACCGAGCCGAAAATAAGCAAAAGAAGTATTATTATCGGCATTATCGGATCTATCCCGACAAGAGTTCCGGTCTTCACCGTTTTTTTACGTTTTCCCGCTTTCATTTATACCTCCGAAATTCACCAAAAATAATAGCAGAGCGCACCCAAAATCGCGGTAATAACGGTAAAAACGGCATTTATCGCGTTTTCGCTCATACCCTTTTTTTCGAGATGGTGATGAAATGGAGCCATCAGGAAAAAGCGTTTACCCGTAGCCTTGAAATAAAGCACCTGTATTATTACCGATGCCGCTTCAAAAACGTACACCGCGCCGAGAACGAACAACAAGAGCGGATCGCCCGAGCCGAGAGCGAGTCCCGATACCGCCGCGCCGAGAAACAGAGATCCCGTATCACCCATAAACACCCTTGCGGGGTGAAAATTGAACACTAAAAATCCAATACACCCTCCAAGCACAGCTGACGAGATCAACGCAAGAGGATCATTTCCGCTTTCAATTCCAAAAAGAGCAAAAAAGATCATCACAGTCGCCGTAACACAACCGCAAAGTCCGTCAAGTCCGTCGGTAAGGTTAACGGCATTCCCGAACCCCGTAAGAAAGAGTATGGCAAAAAGATAATAAAACCAGCCAAGGTCAAAATATCTGCCGTAAAACGGAACGTATATCTCGGTAGTAACAAGCCCCAAACGGCGCAAAAGAACCACAAAAACCGCTGCGACAATAAGCTGCAAAGCAAACTTCTGTCCCGCGGTAAGACCCTCGTTGCGTTTCATTTGCAGCTTTTTAATATCATCAGTAACGCCTATAAATCCGCAGGAAACGGCATAAAGAACGGTTATCAGAACCATTTTAAGCTCATTTTCGACAAAAAACACCGCCACGACCGCCACCAAGGTTACAGCTATAAGAAAAGCTATCCCGCCCATAGTCGGTGTTCCCTCTTTACTTTTATGCCAATCCGGACCTATATCGAGTATTCTTTGTCCGACCTTCATTTTTCTGAGCGCGGGAATAAGAAAATAAAGTATTCCCGCGGTAACTGCGAACGTAAAAATAAAAGTAAGTAAAAATATCATTCTGTTCTGCATATTTTTACGCCTCCCCGATATATTTTTCAAACTGTTCCATTTTCAGCCTACGGCTTCCCTTGATCAGCACAGCGCTTTTTTCTGAAACAGAGCTTTGCAAAACCCGACCGAGCTTTTCTTCCTCGCCCTCGAAAAAAGAATACACCGCATGGGCGTTAAGTCCCGAGTTGACCGCACCTCTCGCTATCCCCTCAGCCTCGTTTCCGAACGTTATGAGCAACCTCGGGGCAATTTCCGCTACCCTTTTCCCTGCTTCTAAATGATATTGTTCGCTTTTTTCTCCAAGCTCGAGCATACTTCCGAGAAGCATTATCTTATCATTTTTATCCTCGGAAAGGCAAATCGCCTCGAAAACCTCAAACGCCTCAAAAAGTGATTCGGGACCGCTGTTATAGCAATCGAGCATAAGAGTAGCTCCGCCGATATGTTTGATATTCTGTCTGTTACCGCACGGAGCGTATAAAGAAAGTCCGCGGCGTATCTCCTCCTCCGTGCTTCCGAGCATATCCGTTGCGGCAACGGCAAGCAATGCGTCATACACTCCGCCATTTCCATAAAGCGGAACGAAAAGTCCGAAAAAAACACGTCCGTCCTTACGCTTCACGTCAAAAACAGTACCGTTGTCCGCTTTTTTCTTCTCGGTAAGCTGATAGTCGGCTTTTTCATTTCCAAGCACGGATACGCTCCGCACATTGTAATTACGCCCCTCGCAGTCCTTTAAATACGGATCGTCCGCGTTTACCAAAAGGACTCCGCCGTATCTCATAAAATCGGTTATTTTAAGCTTTTCTTTTGCTATCTCCGAAGCACTTCCGAGCGTTTCGCCGTGCATACTTCCGACGTTCGTTATGATCGCCATATCCGGCGCGCTTACACGGGAAAGCGCACCCATCTCTCCCTTTTCGCTTATCCCCAGCTCACAGACCGCGCTTTCCGCTTCCTCGTTTTCAAGCAAGGTAAGACAAAGTCCGAGCAGATTATTACGGTTATCCCTTGTTGAAAGCACTCGTTCCTTTTGCGAAAGTATAGACGAAATAAGCTCTCTTACGGTGGTCTTGCCTACGCTTCCCGTGACCCCGATCAGAGTTTTTATCTCTTTTTCCCTGAAATATACCGCGAGCCGTTCTATCGCCGTATATATATTCCGTACCTTTATCACAGCCGCACCGAGCTGCTCGGACGGTGTTTCCGTTATAATGAGAACACAGCCTCTTTTCACCGCCTCGGAAGCAAAATTATTCCCATCGCTTCTGTTTCCCTTTATCGCTATAAATCCGCAGTTAGGGGTAACGTCAAGATGATTTGAGACTATTTTACCGATTCTCGTTTCGGGATCTCCAAATACCGTCTCTCCACCGCATACCGCCGCTATCTCTTTTACCGTTCTGTTCATAACGTATCCTTTCCGTCGGAGATCGCCGAATAAACTATATCTCTTTCCGAAAACGGGTGAGTTCCGCTCATATCTATCTCGTATTCCTCGTGACCCTTTCCGCAAAGAAGTATAATATCCCCCCTCATAGCGTTCCGCACAGCATATATTATCGCCTTTTTTCTGTCGTCTATCCTTTTGTACGGGCATTTACGGTCAAATCCACTCATTATCTCATCAATGATCGCACCCGTATCCTCCGAACGGCTGTTATCGGACGTTATTATGACAAAATCGGAAAGTCTTGACGCTATCGCGCCCATAAGCGAACGCTTTGACGGGTCTCTGTCTCCTCCACAGCCGAAAAGAGTAACTATCCGCTGTCCGTTTTTCCTGAACCCGCGAACGCTTTCAAGAAGCTTTGAAAGCGCGTCCGGCGTATGCGCGAAGTCTATTATTACCGAAAAATCCGTTTTAAGCGGAAGCTTCTCCATTCTTCCTCTGACACCGTTAAGATGCGCTACTCCATTTGCCGCCGCCATTACCGAAAGTCCCGCCTCGGAAAGCACCGAGACCGCGAGCAGAGCGTTACTGACCGTAAAGCTTCCAGGTATTTCCGAAGTGACCTTAGTTCCCTCTCCCACGTGTCGCATTATGAATTCTACCCCGTCCGTACCGAGATAACGCGCGTTATCGGCAAAATAATCACAGCCGGAGTCTCTTACCGAGCAGGAAAGCTTTTTACAACGAGCATTTCGGTACAATTTTTCAGTATAAGCGTCATCAATACAGAACACTCCCTTTTCACAAAGCTCGAAAAGCTTTGCTTTCGCATCGCTGTAACCCTCCATATCACCGTGGAAATCCAAATGCTCCGGCGTAATATTTGTGATCGCGCCTATGTATATCCTCATTCCGTCCAGCTTACCGAGCGCAAGAGCGTGGCTCGAAGCCTCCATTACGGCATACTCAGCTCCTCCGTCGGCGTACCGTCTGAGAAGCGGATAAAGCTCATCGGGATCGGGTGTTGTCATAGTCCCTATCTTTTCCGAGTTATCCTCAAAGTAAGCTCCGAGAGTTCCTATAAGCGCGCAACGCTTACCCGCGCGTATAAGCGCGTTATATATCATTGACGTGACCGTGGTCTTACCGTTAGTTCCCGTCACGGCTATTATTTTTATCTCACGGTCAGGTCTTTTACAGGCGTTTGATATTATTTTCGCGTGTGTCGAACGGGCATTCTTGGTCGTCAGAACCAGCGCGTTACCTGCACAAAGACCGCACCCTTTTTCACACACTATAACAGAAGCACCGCGTCTCCTCGCCTCGCAGATATAGTTATGCCCATCGTTTTTTCGACCCTTTATACATATAAACATACAGCCAGGACTTACCTTTCGGCTGTCCGAGGTTATATCTGTTACCTCGGTATCGGGATTTAACGCGTATCTCGATACGCAATCCGTATTTTCAATAAGCTCACAAACGTTATACATCAAATCACCGCCATTTTTAAAATTATTCCGTACCGTCAAGATACCGCAGGGTCAACGTTACCGCGCTACCTCTTTTTATCTTTACCCCAACAGTCGATTGTGCCGTCACCTTAGCGCCCACGCCTCTGCCGTAATCGCTAACCCCCGCGATGCTTACGTTAAAGCCAAGATCAATAAGCTTTTTTATCGCGTCCGTCGCCGTCATACCGATAACGTCAGGAACGTCTATCTCCTCAGAAGCGCTACCGTCGGTATAAAGGATAACTCTGCCGCCTGACCTTGAAATAACACTGCCCGCAAGCGGCACCTGCGCCACTACACGTTCTCCGTCACCTATTATCTCCGCCGATATACCGAGCTTTGAGATCTCCTTTTTGGCGTCCTTTACCGCCATATCCGTGTAAAATCCTACGGTCACGTTTCTTTTAGCTTCCTCCTCAGAGGTAAACTGCGGCTCGTGTCCGAGATACGGAAGCGCGCCCGAAAGGAAGCCCGAAACGTAAGGCGCGGCTACCGTGCTTCCGTAATATATATTGCTATGCGGCTGATCGACCGCTATTATCACCGCAACGTCGGGATCGTCCGACGGCGCATACGCAACGCAAGAACCAACGTACAGATAGGAGTTTCCGTTCTCGTCGCGTATATCTCTTTTTTGTGACGTACCCGTCTTTGCCGCTATCTTATATCCCGCTACTCCCGCGTTCTTCGCGCCCCCGTCACCCGAAACACCCTTTTCAAGTATATCGCTTATCGTTTCACAAACGCTTTCGGATATTATGCGCTTCTCCTCGCTTCCCGAATACGCCCAAACGGTGTTACCGTCAGCGTCTCTTATCTCGCTTACGACGTGAGGAGTAACGCTCATTCCGCCGTTAGCCACCGCTGATATAGCGGAAAGCTGCTGTAACGCCGTTGTTTTAAACGTCTGACCGAAGGAATATACCGCAAGCTCTACCGTGTTGAAGCCTTGCATCTCGTGGAAGATACCCATAGCCTCACCGGGAAGATCTATTCCCGTTTTCTCGGTATATCCGAACGCCTTAAAATAGTCCATAAAGCGGGTATTACCTATCCTTGCCGCGAGCGTCATCATAGTCGGGTTACAGGATTTCTGTAACGCCTCGGCAAAGTTAAGACTACCGTGACCCTGTCGCTTATGACACCGTATGGGAGAGCCGTAGCCTTCGACCTTCAAAGCACCCGAGCAATGAAAGCCCTCGCTTACCCTACTGACTCCGCATTCAAGCGCGACCGAGGTCGTTATTATCTTGAAAGTAGAACCCGGCTCGTAAAGTCCCGTTACGGCTTTATTGTTCCACATACCGTAAAGCGCGGAATTGTATGCCGCACGGTCATCGACAAGACCGCTGTTTTCAAGATTTTTTACCGAATAGCTGTCAAGAACGTAAGGAGAATTAAGATCAAACGACGGATATGTCGCCATTGCGAGTATCGCACCCGTATCGGGATCCATAACTATTCCCGTTACCCTGTCATCACATTTTGAGTCTATGTAAGTCGCTTCAAGCTGAGCTTCAAGAAGCGCTTGGAGCGTAACGTCTATCGTGGTTATGACCGAACAGCCGTCAGTAGCCTCTATATATGTATCGTAAGAATCGGGAAGCGTCTCGCCGGCGGCATTTTTCGAGGTTATATAGTAACCGTCTGTTCCTGTAAGATAGCTGTTATAATATGCCTCTATACCGATAAGTCCTTTATCGGTTCCCATAAACCCGAGCGTATGAGCGGCAAGAGAGCCGTAAGGATAATACCTTGACGTATCCGCCTCTGTGTGGATCGCGTGAGAAAGTCCGTTTTCAAGCGCGAATGATATGACATTATCTTTTTCGCTTTCCGTAGATTTTTTCTTTACGGTAAAGTCGCGTGTCGCGCCGTTTTTCGCACCTTTTAGAACTGTCTCGTATTTCACCCCGAGTATGTCCGAAAGTCCGTGCGCTATCCTCTCCGCCTCCTGAGCATCCTTTATATCGACGGGAGAAAGATAAACTCTCCAAGAGGTAACGTTAGTAGCAAGCGCGTTCATATTTCTGTCGTATATTATCCCACGTTCAGCGCGGAGCGCGGTCTTTGACTGTATATTATCGAGCATTTTAGCGGTATAATCCTCGTAACAAAGCACCGAAAGCACAAAAAGCCTTACCAATATTACAGAAAAGCACAAAACGAAAAACACGGATAGCACCGTGTATCTTACGCTCAACCTGTGTTTGTTTATTACCGCTTCGCCGTTCATTTACAAGCCTCCGTTTACTAAGCGTCTTATAAGCAATAATATTCTCTATTGAATGCTTTTATTCTGCCCAAAATAAATTTCACGAAAACTATTGACAAAACGTTTTTTATATGCTATAATCTGTAAAGCATATCGCTTTACACCACTGAAAGGACGGATATTTGTAAATGAAAATAGAGCTTGTCCGCCTTTTCGACGTTTACGCTCCGCTTTTGAACGAGCGCCAGCAGGAGATACTTTCACTTTATTATAACGAGGATCAGTCTCTTGCCGAGATCGCGGAAAACGTAGGTATAACCCGTCAAGGGGTACGCGATTGCATAGTCAAGTCCGAGGCATTGCTTCTCGGATATGAAAAAGCCTTACGTCTTTACGGAAAGTTTTCGGAAATATCCTCAGAGCTTGACGCCTTGGCGTCAATGACGGGAGAAAAAGACGGGAACGGACCGTTAACACAAAAAATATCCGAGATCAAGGATATGCTCGTCTGAAAAATAAGAAAGGACGGTAACGCAGTTGTTTCAGAGCCTTACAGATAAGCTGGCGGAAGCCTTCAAGAAGTTCAGAAACAAGGGAAAGCTCACGGAAGCCGACGTAAAAGCCGGAATGCGTGAGATAAAGCTCGCGCTTCTTGAAGCGGACGTAAACTTCAAGGTCGTTCGTGACTTTATAAAGACAGTAACAGAACGCGCTGTCGGCAGCGAGGTGCTTGAAAGCCTTATGCCCGCGCAGCAGATAGTAAAGATAGTAAACGAGGAGCTTACCTCACTTATGGGCGGCACGAACGCCAAGCTCACAATAGCCTCAAAGCCGCCTACGGTAGTAATGATGTGCGGTCTTCAAGGTTCGGGTAAGACCACTCACACGGGAAAGCTCGCGCTTATGTATAAAAAGCAGGGCAAGCATCCCCTTATGGTCGCCTGCGACGTTTACCGTCCGGCGGCAATAGCACAGCTCAAAACTCTCGGAGAGAAGATAGACGTTCCCGTCTTTGCTCTCGGAGATAAGATCTCTCCCGTCGAGATAGCCAAGGCGGCAGTCGAGCACGCCAAAAAGAACGGAAACGATATGGTATTCCTCGATACCGCGGGCCGTTTGCAGATCGACGAGATACTGATGGACGAGTTAAAGAAGATAAAGGACGCGGTCTCTCCTACGGAGATACTGCTCGTAGTTAACTCGATGATAGGTCAGGAATCAGTAAACGTTGCGGAGACCTTTAACAATCTTCTAGACATTACCGGAGTCATACTCACTATGCTTGACGGTGACACACGAGGCGGTGCGGCACTTTCGATCCGCTGTGTAACGGGCAAGCCGATAAAGTTCGTCGGAACGGGTGAAAAGATGGACGCGATAGAGCCTTTCCATCCCGAAAGAATGGCCTCCCGTATCCTTGGAATGGGAGACGTACTTTCGCTTATAGAAAAAGCGGAAGCGGCGTACGACCAGAAGAAGGCGGCAGAGCTTGAAAAGAAGCTCCGAGAATCGACCTTCTCGCTTGAAGACTACCTCGACCAGATAAAGCAGGTACGTCAGATGGGATCGGTAGATCAGCTTATGGGAATGATGCCCGGCATCAAGCCCTCGCAGTTAAAGGACGCGAAGATAGACGAAAAGCAGATAGACCGCATGGAAGCTATGATACTTTCAATGACAAAAAAAGAGCGCTTAACGCCTAACATAATAAACGGTTCGCGTAAAAAGCGTATAGCGGCGGGAAGCGGAACCTCTGTCGAGGAAGTCAACCGTCTGCTCAATCAGTACGAGCAGGTCAACAAGCTTATGAAGCAGATGGCATCAGGCAATATGGGAATGCTCGGAAAGCTGTTCGGCGGAAAGCGCGGAAGAAGAATGCCCTTCTGAGGCAGTTAAATAACAAAATAAGGCTAAAAAGCCGTTTTGAAATAAAAATAAAAAAATATTTAAATTTTCGGAGGAAAATAAAATGGTTAAGATCAGACTTAAAAGAATGGGTGCAAAGAAGGCTCCTTTTTATCGCGTAGTTGTTGCGGATTCCCGTTATCCCCGCGACGGTAGATTCATCGACGAGATCGGTTACTACGATCCCAACGTTGAGCCTGCTAACGTAAAGATAGACGCTGAGAAGGCTACCAAGTGGATAGCTAACGGCGCTCAGCCCACCGAGACCGTTAAGGCACTTCTCAAAAAGTGCAATATCGGCTAATTAAGCAAAGGACGGTCTAAGCGTGATAGAGCTTAAAGAGGTACTTACCGAAATAGTAAAGCCCATAGTCACGTCTCCCGATCAGGTATGCGTAAGTGAAAGCGTTTCGGGCAGAGACGTTCTGCTCCGTCTCAGTGTTGCGCCTGAGGATATGGGAAAGGTCATCGGTCGTCACGGAAGAATAGCTAAGGCTATCAGAACCGTAATGAAGGCAGCCGCCACGTCTGCGGGACTTCACGTAAGAGTCGATATACTCGACACTGACGAGATCGAAGGGCTTGCTACAAACGAAGAATAATAAAAAATGCCGTCGCGTGCGACGGCATTTTTTTATTAACAAAGAGCGTTTCTTTTATTTCCCGAATAAAAAGCCTTGATATTCTCGACCATCTCGTCAACGCACCTGTTTCTTGCTTCGTAGCTTCCCCAAGCCATGTGCGGAGTAAGGCATACGTTATCATAACCCTTTATCTCAAAATAAGGGTGTGTTTGGGTCATAGGCTCAAACGAATAAACATCGCACCCCAAAGCACCTATTTTGCCGTTTTTAACAGCCTTGGCAACCGCTTCTTCGTCAGTAACAGCACCTCTTGCGGCATTATAAAGTATGACTCCGTCTTTCATTTCGGCTATTTCATCTTCACCTATAAGCCCTCTTGTTTCGGGAGTAAGCGGCGTATGGACAGATATTATATCCGACTCCTTGCAAAGCGTTTTAAGATCAACGCATTCATATCCCGATTCGGGGGTGCGTTTGTTGGCAATGACCTTACAACCAAACGCCGTGGCTATCGCCGCGACCTTTTTACCGATATTTCCAAGACCGACCACTCCCCAGGTTTTACCCGCAAGCTCACGGTAAACGGGAGTTACCTTATTCGCGACACCCGATGCCGTATAAGAACCGTCCTTTACGTATTGGCTAAACGCTCTTATATGAGTGGTAAGCTCCAAAACGGTAGCGACAGTCGTCTGAGCTACCGAATCGGTAGAGTACCCAACAACGTTACAAACGGTTATCCCCTTTGAACGGCAGTAAGCTATATCTATGTTATCGTATCCGGTCGCCGCGACGCATATCAATTTAAGGTTTTTAGCATTTCCAAGGTTATCCGCTCCGAGCTTGACCTTGTTGACTATAACGACGTCAGTATCTTCTATACGCTCTGAGGTCTGTTCGGGCTTAGTGGAAGCATATATAAAAGTTTCCCCAAGCCTACCAAATCTTGCGGAAAGCTCTATATCGTCACCAAGCGTTCCGGCATCAAGGAACGCGATCTTCATATCTGTAAATTCTCCCTTTCAAGAATATTTAAATGTTTTACAAGAAGTTCACGAATTCTTTTTTTGTACAATATATCCGTATTATATAATAAATCAACGACATTTTAAAGAAAGCAGGGTCACGGCTATGAAAAAAATACTGATTTGCGACTGCCGCGAAACAGATTGCTCGCTTCTCTGTGCGGGACTTTCAAAAGATTCCAACAGCTATTCGGTAAAGCTTGCGTTCTCACCAAAGGATCTCAAAAGCACCATTTCAGGCTTTACCCCCGACATCATATTATGCGGTTCTGATTTTTGCGGAATAGCGGTAAGCGAGCTTTCAAGTAATTTTCCGTTACTGAAAGATATACCTATAATATACATTCACGATCTTTCCGAAAAAACCTTTTCCGCGTTTAACGGAATAACCGACATTATCTGCACTCCGATAAGACTCGACGAGCTTACGCTCAGAATAGAGCTGCGCGTACAAAAATCAGAATCACAAAACATTTTTACAAACGGCGAGCTTACGGTAGATTACGAATCGTGTCGTGTAACGGTAAAGGGAAGCGAGGTCCATCTCACCTTATTTGAATATAAGCTGCTGTGCATACTCGCCAGAAACTGCGGAAAGGTGACCAAATATGAGACGGTACTTTCCGAGCTTTGGGACAATCCCGTTGGTACTGAGGTCGCCGCGCTCCGCGTGTATATAAATGCCATACGCAGAAAGCTTGGTCGCACAAGCGACGGCGAAAGTTATATCCAGACCCACATGGGGATGGGTTACTGTATGCCCGTACTGAACTGAATATTTTTAAAGGGTTGTTGCTTTCAACAACCCTTTTTATTTATTAATCAAAAGTCGCTATCGGCGGGTCTGCGGGATCGGCAGGCTCGGCGGAAATAAGATGGAATACGGGACCTATACCACCGTACATCTTATGCCTTTCGCGTTTGAGAGTGGCGGTAACGACTACCCACTGACCGTTTTGGTAAGTCTGCTTGCTGTCGGCAACGGTAATAAGTCCGTGGAAGGTAGTATCCTCCGCGCAGCAGGTCATTACCATTCTTCCGAAAGCAAAGGAGTTATCGGGAAGAGCTTTATCGCGCGCGACTATTCCCTTTACTTTTATGGTCTTTCCGTCGTATTTCTCCATCTCCTCAGCCATGTCACGGTACCATATAGCGTAATCGCGCTCCGATACCTCGATAACGTCGGCGTTTATATCGAACGGAAGCGGGTCTTCTATATTGTCCTGCTGTATTCTTCCGTCGGTGTATTCGTAAACTATTCCGACCTGCCTACTGACGGCTCTGGCGGCTGAGTGAAGCTCCATTATATCAGTCTTGTCGGTACAACGGTTAAAGAACACGACGCTGCAACCGCGAAGCTTATCAAACATAAGGCTTCTCATGTTAGCGTTATAAGCCTTGAAGGTAGAGCTGTCAACGCACATTACCTCTTGATAAACGAACCAATTTTCAGGAAGCGCGTTATAAATGACCTCTGTAAGCCACATTCCGTTAAGCTCTATCATAACTCTCTCTGCCTTATGCTTTTTGAGAAGCGCAGAGAGATTTTTTTCGTTAAGCTCATCGGGAGACTCTATATTCTCTATAAACACCTTACCCTTATACTGGCTTACGTCGTATTCCTCCTCGCCCTCCTCACAGAGCAGGACGAGAGTTTTTTCTTTGTCCTGAAAACGCTTATCCGCAAGCGTTTCGTGTATCATCTTGGTCTTTCCCGCTTCAAGAAAGCCCGTAAAGAGATATACCGGTACTTCCATTACCCGTAACTTCCTTTCTTTAAGCTATTCCGAAAAGCTCAGAGAGCTTATGTTCATCTGTCTTTGAGCCTATAACGCATATTCTTCCTATAACGGACGCGCTTCCTCTGCGAACGTCGGGTTCACCCGGAACATAGTCGAAGTGTATCCAGCCGCCGTCCTCGGACATTACGATACCCTTTGCGCGAAGTATCATACCGTATTCCTTCTCGTCCTCAAGCTTTTCAAGTATATCTTCAATATCCTTGTCAGAATAACGTTTTGTGGTTTCTCTGCCCCAGCTCGTAAACACCTCGTCAGCGTGATGGTGATGATGGTGGTGTCCGCATCCGCACTCGCACTCCTCGTCGTCATCGTGATGATGGTGGTTATGTCCGCACTCACACTCCTCGTCGTCATCGTGATGATGGTGGTGGTGTCCGCACTCACACTCCTCGTCGTCATCGTGATGATGGTGGTGGTGTCCGCACTCGCACTCTTCTTCGTCATCATCGTGATGATGGTGGTGATGTCCGCACTCGCACTCCTCGTCGTCATCATCGTGGTGGTGATGATGATGCTCAGCTATAAGCTGTTCAAGCTCGTTTTTAAGGCTATCATTACCCTCCATAGCCTCACGGAGCTTAGCTCCATCAAGCTCGTCCCACGGAGTAGTAACTATTACCGCCTCCGCGTTCTTCTCTCTGATAAGCTCGACAGCCTTTGCTATCTTCTCATCGCTCATACCACCCGTATGGCTAAGTATTATCGCCGATGCGCTTTCAACCTGATCTATATAGAACTCGCCAAAGTTCTTTATATACATCTTGCACTTACCCGCGTCACAAACGGTAGTAAAGGAATTAAGAACCGCATCCTTTGCGTCTATACCCTGAACCGCGCGTATAACGTCGGAAAGCTTACCAACTCCCGAAGGCTCAATAAGTATTCTGTGGGGCTTATACTCGTCAAGCACCTTTTTGAGCGCCTCTCCAAAGTCACCGACGAGACTGCAACAGATACAGCCGGAGTTCATCTCGGTTATATTTATACCGGCGTCTTGGAGAAATCCGCCGTCTATGCCTATCTCACCGAACTCATTTTCTATAAGAACGAGCTTTTCGCCGGCGTAAGCCTCCTGTATAAGCTTTTTAATAAGCGTGGTCTTACCCGCGCCGAGAAATCCGGAAATTATATCTATTTTCGTCATTTTAAAATGCTCCTTTTACATATTGACTCTTCTTATATTATAGACCTATTAAATGACAATGTCAAGAATATTGAATAAACAATTTTATTTTTACCTTCATTTCTTTTTCCTTCTTTGTAAAGAAAGAAAAAGAAACGAAGCAAAGAAAAAGAATGAAACTTACAGTCGAACTTTTATTTCCACCTTGGACAGTTTTTCACTTCCGAGGGGTTCACATAGAGATGTTGTTTTTATAATCGTGGTATTTGTACGGGTCGTCGAGGACGCCGACCCCTACGGATTTGGTGGAGATTTTTCTTCTTTTTGCGAAGCAAATTAACAAACATTTTTCTCACACGCCACATATCAAGGTGGCGTGTGAGAAAAGTTTTTTGCCTACTTTTTTTCAAAAAAGTAGGAATAACCAACAAAGAAACACGAGCCGTAAAACGGCTCGTTTTTCTTTGTTAATTCATCTCAAATACTTTCGTAAGAAGCGGCTGAGCGCCCCTTACAGGGTCTTTATCCATTATGAGTATATCCTTCATATAAACGTCCCAGCGCTTTACGACCTCGCTCGCCGCCTGAGTTTTAGCGGCAAAGTCAACTCCGTACTCACATTCGTAGTAACCGAAAAGCGTGTCTCCGACGTTCCATATAGTGTAGTTCTTTATACCCGCGCTTTTGAGAAGCTCTATCATCTCGGGCCATATCTCGTCGTGGCGCTTGATGTACTCCGCCTTTTTACCCTCAACTATTCTTCCGGTCCATGCGTATTTTTCCATTTTGTTTTCCTCCATATATTAACCGTTAAATTTTGTCGGTGAATTTTCCGAGCCGATATAATCGTTTTCATCAAGCGTGACCTTACTTCCGTCGCTGAATACGAGAGTTATTTTCGTATCGGCAAAATCGTCGGAAATAACTATATCCTTTATTGCTACCTCGCCGTTATTTGACGGATAAAGCACGGTAGCTATACGCTTTTCAGTACCAAACGCGTGATAACGCAGACACGGCGCGGGATAGTGATTTTGCTCGTTTCTCACCTCAACAGGGTCCATTCCAAGTCCCGAGTGGTCGGGTCTCCAACCCATAAACAGCGGCTCTTTCTGAGCGACTACGACGTCGGGGGCGACCGAGCCTATAACAGACATCGTTACTCCGTCACCGAAATCCGCGGTGTAGGTCTTTCCCTCTACGGTATAAGGCTGAACGTTCATCTGATACGATACAGAATATTTATGCTCGCTGCCGTCGTCAGAGGAAAGACGGTCTATAACGAGAGCAAACGGAAGCGAGCCGTTTACACCCTCTTTAAAGAACACCGATTTACGCTTGTGGGTCACCTTCAAAAGCTCGTCTCCGTACCCCTCGTTGTATATTCCCTCGGCTACGTCGATCGCACCTGTAAAGCTCCATTTGAGGTCGGAACGCTGTTTTATCATCTCCGGAAGCCACTTATAATTTTTTCTTCTGCGCTGGCTGAGATCATCAACCATAGCACAGTTATGGGAACGGGTATCGAGAACGAATTTTCTCATATCAGAGGTATCGTAGGCATAGCTACCCGTGTCTTTAAGAACGTCCTTTCCGTAGGCGTACATAAGAACGTTCAGCTTATCCTCGTGCTGATGTCCTTTACCGAACGGCGCGCTCTCCATAAAGAACCATATATCGTTTTTACCCCAACCCGTACGCATTGAAGCCATACCCGAATATGGCATAGCCACACTCGTATAGTCGGGAGCAGTCCCCTCTTTACCCTCGGTAGCGAACCAACGGAAATCCTCTCTGTACGGGAAATAGTCGAGTCCAAGCGTACACGCCCCCTTGACTCCCGCTTGTGATCCGTCGTTAAGATCGGGAGTAGTTCCGCACGGACGGCAGAGCTTCATATACATCTCGAACGTGCGTTCAAGATTCTTGCTGACCGCCTCGGGTATCTCGTATTCCATAGCCTGCGCGGTCTTGATAACGTAGTCATAGTTACCGGAGACCGTTCCGTGATAGCCCGTGGAAAGCTCGTACTGAAAACCGTCAGGATAGACCTGAACGTCTATTTCCTCGGAAAGCCGCCTGAACGCATACTCCTTCCAATCGGGCGTTTTAACGAATATGGGGTAAAGCATAACTATATGAGCAAGCCCCGAAAGCTCCATTATCAGCCAGTTAGCCGCTGTGCTGAAATTACGCAGACGGTAACCGTGCTCCCATATTGATTTAAAGATAGTGGTAAGAACGTGATCGGTCACGGCAGGCGACTTATAGAACGCGTGAATGGCATAATGCCAGTTCTTCGTCATTCTTATACCTGCTTCTATCGTTCTCCAACACTTCGTCGCGCCGCTTCCGATATTTTCGGGACACGGTGCCTGCTCGCACCAGCTCATAACGAAATCAACGAACGCCTTTGCGTATCTTTCGTCGCCCGTTTCGCGGTAGCACCTTCCGAGACATCTCCACTCGTGGTGACGTGAGAGCTGCCAGGTCCATTCGAGATACTCGTTAGCCGTGGGATTACTGTTCCACTCAACGCTTTTGGTGTCGGGGAACTTATGAAAATATCCGACCGAGCAAAGCTCGCCCGTCATTATCCTCTCAGCGGCGGCAAAATCGTCCTCATCCCTTCTTGACCATGAATTTTCCCTATTGTAATAAGGCATACGGAAATACATATCGGGGAGAAGCATCGTCCTTATACAATCGGAAAACTGCTTTTCAGCGGCGGCAAGACCGTTCTTTTTGAAGTTTTCACCTATACCTTTAAGAGCCGAAACGCTCTCGTCAAGCTCCTCGCAGAAAAATCTTTCATCAGTTATAAGCATATCTCTACCTCTCTTTCGGTTTCCGATTTATTTTTTCGCCTACATTATACTTTATAATGCTCCAAAAGTCAATACAAGTAACGAATTTTCACACCTGTTTTTTGAGAAATTTCTTACGCAAATGAATATAATACAGTTTATTCACGATTTTATGTATTTTTATACATTATAAATAATACAACTCGCGCATATTTGTTTAAAATAACACTTGTAATTTTCGAAAAGAAGTATTATAATATAGTGTATATGATAAAAGGAAAGGTAACTATCCGAAAATGCAAAGCAAAAAGATGTGGGAGGGACGCTTCAAAAAAGCTCTCGACTCCAAAGTAAACGATTTTAACTCCTCAATATCGTTCGATCAGAGAATGTATAAAGAGGATATAACGGGCAGTATGGCACACGCCGCTATGCTCGGCAGACAAAATATAATTTCAAAGGACGACTCCGAGCTTATAATCAAAACGCTCGCCGATATTCTTTCAGATATAGAAAACGGTTCGCTCGTAACCGATCCCGAGGCTGAGGATATACATATGTTCGTTGAAGCGGAGCTTACCGCGCGTATAGGTGACGCAGGAAAGCGTCTGCATACGGCAAGAAGCAGAAACGATCAGGTCGCGCTCGACACAAGAATGTACGTCCGCAGCGCGCTTAAAGATATAAGATATTCCGTTCTCTCACTCATTGCCTCGATAAAAAATAAGGCAAGCGAGCATCTTACCTCGGTAATGCCGGGATACACGCACCTCCAACGCGCTCAACCCGTTACCTTCGCTCATTACGTTATGGCTTACGCACAGATGCTTATGAGGGACGTAACGAGAATAGAAGACGCGTTAAAGCGTATGAACGTTATGCCGCTCGGCTCCGGCGCGCTCGCGGGAACGACCTATCCGATAGACCGTCTCTCGGTAGCAAAGGAGCTTGGCTTTGAAAAGGTAACTCTCAATTCCATCGACGGAGTTTCCGACCGCGATTTCGCACTTGAAGCCGCTTCGGTGCTCTCCATACTTATGACACATATGAGCCGCTTCTCCGAGGAGATAATCCTTTGGTGCTCGTCTGAATTTTCGTTTATCGAGCTTGACGACGCGTTTTCAACCGGATCGTCCATAATGCCCCAGAAGAAGAACCCCGACATAGCGGAGCTGGTAAGAGGCAAGAGCGGACGCGTTTACGGCTCACTCGTAACCCTTCTTACGGTAATGAAGGGACTTCCCTTGGCATACAACAAGGATATGCAGGAGGACAAGGAAGCGATATTCGATGCGCTCGATAACGTCAAGCTCTGCATAGACGTCTTTAAAGATATGTTTGACACTATGACCGTAAAGGTACAGAACCTCAGACAGGCGGCTGCAAGAGGCTTTATAAACGCCACCGACTGCGCTGACTATCTCGTAAAGAACGGACTGCCCTTCCGCGACGCATACAAGATAACAGGAAGAATAATCGCGTACTGTATAGATAACAGCAAGACGCTTGAAACGCTCACCATTTCCGAATACAAGGAATTTTCCGAAATATTCGATAACGGAGTTTACGAGGCGGTAGATCTTATGAACTGCGTAAACGGCAGAAGCGTCATAGGCGGGCCGTCTCCCGAAGCGGTAAAAATGCAGCTTGATGACTGCGACGAGTTTTTAAAGACAAGAAGCATTTAACTCATTAATTGCTACTTATAAAGCAATACAGGACATATAAAAGGATATATATTATGAACAAGATAAAAGCAGGAATAGTAGGCGCAACCGGATACGCAGGACTCGAGCTCGTTCGCATACTTTCAAACCACCCTTACGCGGAGATCACCGCAGTCTCCTCGGTATCCTACGAGGGCCAAAAGCTCTCCGAGGTATATCCCAATTTTTCAGGAATACTCGATATGGTTCTTGAAAACGTTGACGCTGTCGTAGAAAAATGCGACGTCATCTTCACCTCTCTCCCCCACGGTCTTTCCGAGCCCATCGCCGAGCAGTGCCTTGCCAAAAACAAGCTCCTTATAGATCTCGGTGCTGACTTCCGTATATACGACGAAAAAGCATACAGCGAGTGGTACGGCAGAGACTACTCTCACCCCGAGCTTCATAAGCACGCGACGTACTGCTTACCAGAGCTTTACAGAGAGAACGTAAAGAAAGCGAAGATAATCGGCAACCCCGGCTGCTATCCCACCTCGATAGCGTTAGCCGCCGCACCCGCACTCAGAGCAGGACTGGTAGAGACGGACGGAATAATAATCGACTCAAAATCGGGAGTAACAGGCGCGGGAGTAAAGCCCACACAGGGAACTCACTACCCCGACACAAACGAAGCGTTCGCAGCTTACAAGGCGTGCCAGCACCGTCACACCCCGGAAATAGAGCAAACACTCAGCGATATAGCGGGCAAGACTCTTAAAGTTACGTTCGTTCCTCACCTGCTCCCCGTCAACCGCGGAATAGAATCGGGCGTTTATATGACTTTAAAGGCAGGCGTTACCGAAGCGCAGATACGCGAGGTATATGAAAAAGCTTACGAGGGCGAAAAATTCGTCCGCGTTATGAAGAACGGCGAATACGCAAACATAAAGAACGTCAGAATGTCCAATTACTGCGACATCTCTCTCCACCCCGATATGAGATGCGGAAAGCTTATGGTCTCCGCGGTCATAGACAATATGGTAAAGGGTGCGGCAGGTCAGGCAATACAGAATATGAATATACGGTTCGGTCTTGACGAGGACACCGGTCTGAAATCAGCGCCGCAAGCATTCTAATAACTAAAAAGGAAATATATTAAAATGGCAGATAATTTCAAGGTAGAAACGCCCGAAAACGTTAAAAAACTTTCAAATCTCGACAAGGCTTACGTTCTCGTCCGCGCGCTCCCCTATATACAGAAATACCACGGCAAGACCGTAGTTATAAAATACGGCGGAAACGCTATGATAAATGAAGAGCTTAAAGAAGCGGTCATATCCGACATCGTGCTTCTCTCCTGCGTCGGCATCAATATAGTATTGGTACACGGCGGCGGTCCCGAGATCAACGACATGCTGAACAAGATCGGCAAGGAATCGAAATTCGTAAACGGGCTTCGTTACACCGACGACGAGACCATCGACGTAGTACAGATGGTGCTTGCGGGCAAGGTAAACAAGGAGCTTGTAAGTCACTTGCAGCAGATAGGCGGAAAAGCGGTAGGTCTCAGCGGTCTTGACGGCGGACTTCTTCTCGCAAAGAAGCTCTGCGACGACGGATACGACTACGGAAAGGTAGGCGAGATAGTCGCGGTAAACGCTGATATACTTACGGCAAATATGGATAACGGGTTCATTCCCGTCGTAAGCACGGTAGCGGGCGGAGTTGACGGAAACCCCGTATATAACATAAACGCCGACACAGCGGCGGCTAAGATAGCCACCGCGCTCAAAGCCACCAACCTCATACTCCTGACCGACATAGCGGGAGTTATGAGAGACCCCAAGGATCCTTCAACTCTCATTCCCGCGATAAAGGTCGATGAGATAGAGCCTCTTATAACCGAGGGAGTCATAAAGGGCGGTATGATACCCAAGATACGCTGCTGCGCGGACGCGCTCAGGGAAGGTGTCGCAAACGCTTGTATAATAGACGGCAGAGTTCCTCACTCTATACTTCTCGAAATGCTTTCCGACGAAGGCGCGGGAACATTATTCAGCCTTTAATTGCACTCTATAACCACATATCAGATAATATTTGTTTTTAAGGTATATAAAAATGAACAGTAACGAGATAATAGAGCTTGATAACGAATACATCGCTCACACCTACGGACGCCTCAGACTCGCGCCCGTTTACGGTAAAAACGCCACCCTTTACGACAACGAGGGAAAGAAGTATATAGACTTCACGGCAGGAATAGGCGTAAACTCTCTCGGAATAGCCGAAAAGGACTTTTGCGACGCCGTTTACGCACAGATGAAGAATATACAGCATATTTCCAACTATTACTATTCCCCCACCACCGCGTTGCTCGCCAAGGACATAGTAACTTCAAGCAAAATGAAGAAGGTCATTTTCCAGAACAGCGGCGGAGAAGCCAACGAAGCGGCTATAAAGGTAGCGAGAAAATACAGCTTTGACAAATACGGAAGCGGACGCAGTAAGATAATAACTCTTATAAACTCATTCCACGGAAGAACAGTTACCACGCTTTCCGCTACGGGTCAGGACGTATTCCACCGCTTCTTCTTCCCGTTCACCGAGGGCTTCTGCCATGTTCCCGCAAACGATCTCGAAGCCTTGAAAAAGGAGCTTGACGGAACCGTCTGCGCGATAATGCTTGAAGTCGTACAGGGCGAGGGCGGAGTAAATCTTCTTGAAAAGGAATACGTAAAGAGCGTCAAGGCTATATGTGAGGAAAAAGATATTCTTCTCATTTTCGACGAGGTACAGACGGGAATAGGAAGAACGGGCAAGCTCTACGCTCACACTCACTTTGACGTGATACCCGACGTTTTCACGCTTGCAAAGGGTCTTGGCGGCGGACTTCCCATAGGCTGTGCCGTACTCGGAGAAAAATGCGCTGAGGTGCTCGGAAAAGGCGACCACGGAACCACGTTCGGCGGAAACCCCGCCGTATGCGCAGGCGCGAGAGTTGTTATGAAAAAGATAAACTCCCAGAAGTTCCTTTCGGAAGTCACCGAAAAAGGCGAATACATAAGAAACGCCGTTTCCGAGTGGAAGCTTCCCTGCGTAACGGACGTCCGCGGACTCGGACTTATGATAGGAATAGAGGTAACGGCAGACCACAAGGCTCTCGTCGGAAAGGCTCTCGAAAAAGGACTTATGCTTCTCACTGCGGGAAAGAACGTAGTTCGTATGCTTCCGCCTCTTACTATAACCTACGACGAGATAGACGAAGGTCTCAAAATACTCAAAAAAACACTTTCGGAAGCCTGAAACGCTTCAAATGTCATAAAAAACTAAAAAGCGGCATACACTACACCTTGAGTATGCCGCTTTCAAAATAAAGCAGAAGGGAGGACTCGTGCTTGACAGATCAAAAAACAAACAAACATAGCTTTTTATCGGGAGTCTTGGTGCTTACCGTAGCGAATCTGATAACCAAGGTCATCGGACTTATATTCAAGATACCGCTTACCAATATGCTCGGCGATGAGGGTATGGGTTATTTCAACACCGCGTATCAGATATATACCTGGCTATATATGATCTCGACCGCAGGTCTTCCGGTAGCGCTTTCGCTTATGATATCGGAGTGTAACGCAAAAAACAGACAAAACGAGACCCGTAAGCTATTCAGAATGACCGTACTGTTCTTCGGCGCGGCAGGACTTCTCGGCTCTCTTATGATGTTCTTCTTTTGCAAAGGAATAGCCGGCTTTATATCCGCCGACCTTTCCTATCTCTGCATACTTTCGATCGCTCCCGCCTTGTTTTTCGTTTGCGTATCGAGTACCGTGAGGGGTTATTTCCAAGGGCACAGAAATATGATACCGACGGCTATCTCCGAGGTAATAGAAGCAATCGGAAAAATGAGCATCGGGATCGCTCTCGGTTATTACGCGTTAAAGCAAGGCTATCCTATGCACAAGGTAGCCGCTTACGCGATATTCGGCGTGACCGTCGGAGTTGTCGCGGGAGCGTTATTCCTCGGCATCTCGGCTTTGTTTTCAGGAGCGTTACGTCCCCAAAAAGATCAAATGGTCACGGATGCACGAAGTACTAAGTCCCTGTTTACGTCACTTATAAAAATAGCCGTTCCCATTATGCTCTCATCATCGCTTCTCAGTATGTCGTCTATGCTCGATACCCTTGTGGTTATAAGACGTCTCGGAGAAACGGGGCTTACGGACGCCGCGGCTGTATCGCTTTACGGGAACTACACCGCTTACTGCGTAACGCTGTTCAATCTTCCACCCGTCCTCATATACCCGATAGTAAACACTCTTATACCCTCTATTTCGGAAGCGAGAGCCACACAAAACACAAAGCGTGTAAGACTTTTGATGCACAAGAGCTTGAAGCTGGCGGCAGTCATCGCGCTTCCCTGCTCGCTCGGGCTTGCCGTTATGAGCGAGCCCATATTAAAGCTCATCTTCTCAAACGAGAGCAGCGCGGAGATGGCTGCGCCTCTGCTTTCGGTGCTTGCTCCATCTGTATTTTTAATAGGAATAATGGCAGTAACCAACGGGATTCTTCAATCCTGCAAGCTCCAAAAATATTCTGTTTTCTCTATGATGATCGGTGCTGTCGTCAAAGGCGTAAGCGCGTATCTGCTTGTCGGAGTACCGCTTGGAGACGGCTATCTCCACATGTACGCCTCTCCTATAAGTACGTTCTTATTCTATTTAACCATAACGGTATCTAACGTATTCTTCATAGTTAAGTATGCAGGTCTGCCGTTCCCTACCGCCTTGGTATTCCTCAGACCCTTCGCCGCATCTGTGCTTTGCGCACTCGCCGCGTTCGCTTCAAACGGACTGCTCGGCAAGGTTATTCCCTCATCGGACTTAGTAACCGTTATTTCAATAGGAGTAGCCGCGATAGTTTACGGTTTATTCCTGCTCCTTTTCGGGGGAATAACCAAAAGTGACATTGCGCTCATTCCGAAGGCGGAGAAGCTGATCGAGAAGCTTCCTATAATAAGAAGGATTATAAAGAATTTTTAAAAATATTTCCTAAAATTGTTTTTATCTTCATTTCTTGTTCTTTCTTTGGGCGCAAAGAAAGAACGAGAAACGAAGCAAAGAAAAAGAAATAAACTTATAGTCGAGCTTTTGCTTCCGCCTTGGACAGTTTTCACTTCCGAGGGGTTCACATAGAAATATGGATCAAGTAAGGATTTTATTCTTTTCTGAAATAAATACAAAAAACACTTCCCTCAAACGCTCCATAACAATTGGGCGTTTGAGGGAAGTTCTTTGCATTATC
>JAZOVD010000048.1:0-2610 GCA_045658525.1 Eubacteriales bacterium | reverse complement strand
CCCGATTTTATCATCACTCACGGTCAGAACGACTATATGCCCGACCACACTGCTGTAGCAAAGCTCGTTTTTGACGCAAGCTTCTCCGCAAGCTGTCCCCACTTTATGCCCGAGCTTGGTGAGGCTACCCCCGTATGCCCTATCTACCTTATGAACAATGCCTCGGGAATAGATTTCATTCCTACACACTACGTCGATATTACCGACGAAATGGAGCTTAAGCACAAGATGTTCGCCTGTCACGAGAGCCAGATAGTATGGCTTAAGGATCACGATAACGTAGACTACGTTGAGCAGGGGGATATCTTGGCGCGCTTCTACGGACTTCAGTGCGGAGTTAAGTACGCCGAGGTATTCCGCGAGGTTCTTGTAAGCGGAACACAGACGGCTAAAAGACTTCTTCCCTAAGAGGTAATCCTATGCTGTATATAAACAAGATAACCTCACACGAAACGGTGGACTATGCCGCATCTGAACTGAAAAAATACCTTCGCATGATGATGCCGAATGGCGGCGACGTTAAAATAGCTTACGCGCCAAACGCTACCGACGGCTTCCGTTTAGGACTTATGCAGGATTTCGGTCTTGACGTTTCCGACGTAATGGATACTGCGCTTGATGACATAATCTATATCGATACCGATAAAAACGGCGGTATCATTGCGGGTGACAATCCCCGTTCCGTGCTTTTGGCGGTATATGAATTTTTAAGGAAGAACGGCTGCCGTTGGCTATTCCCCGGCGTTGACGGAGAATACGTACCTATAAAGGATATCGAGGCGGTAAAATACCGTCACGTTGCCTCCTGCCGATACAGAGGTCCTTGCATAGAGGGTGCAACGAGTCAACAGACTCTGCTCGATACTCTTGATTTCATTCCAAAAGCCGGAATGAACGTTTTCCAAATGCAGTTCCTCGTTCCTACCGTTTTTTATAAAAATTATTACAACAGAATAGAAAACAGCGTTCTGCCTCCCGAGCCTGTTTCAACCGAAACGATGCTTCAGTGGAAGACCGCCTGCGAAGCGGAAATGTCGAAGCGAGGAATTCAGTTTCACGACGTAGGTCACGGCTGGACCGTAGCTCCGTTCGGTATTGACACCTCGACCGGTTGGGAAAGCACCGACACCGTTTTAAGTGAGGAGCAGTCACGTTACCTTGCGTTAATAGACGGCGACAGAAAGCTTTTCAAGGGAGCGGCGCTGAATACTCAGTTTTGTATGTCTTCTCCCGAGGCGAGAAAGACGGTTGCGGAATATATCGCGGATTACGCTTCGGTACATTCCAACGTCGGTTATATCCACGTTTGGCTCGGAGACAGCGCAAACAACCACTGTACCTGCGGCGAATGTGTAAAAAAGAGCGTTTCAGATTGGTACGTAATGCTGCTAAACGACATTGACGGTGCGCTTGCCGCAAAGGAACTCGACACGAGGATAGTATTTATTGCGTACACCGAAACCACCTGGGCGCCCGTAACCGAGAGGATAAAGAACCCGAAGCGATTTACGCTTATGCTCGCGCCTATATCGAGAAGCTACACACGCACTCTTACCGACAAAAAACCAGAGCTTCGCCCGTTCGTTCGCAACGCAAACAAATTCCCAAATGATCTTGACGAGTATATGGCTCATTTCAAGGAATGGCAAAGGGTCTGGGATGGCGCTTGTCTTTGCTTTGAGTACCACTTCTGGAGGCATCAGAACTTCGAGCAGTCGGGTCTTATTCTTGCAAAGCGCATTTACGAGGATATTGAGGCGTATAAGGCAAGCGGCATAGACGGTCTTATAGCCTGCGGAAGTCAGCGTTCTTACTTCCCCACCGGCTTTGCTTACTACGTTTTCGCAAGAAAGCAGTTTGATATTTCGCTCACGTTCGAGCAGCTGCTGGAGGAGTATTTCTATTGTGCGTTTGGTGACGATTGGCAAAAGTTTGTTGATTATCTTTGCGAAATAGCCAATATTTTCGGTGATAAATATTTTGAGGGCGAAGAGAGCGACGGAGATAGCTACCCGAAATACGTAGTGCCATCAAGAGCTGAAAAGCTTCGCGGAATAAAGATCGTTACCGATAAGGGCAGGGCTTTGATAAGATCGCATTATAATTCCCCTGACCGTGTAAAGACGGCTTCGGTGCGTGTGCTTGAGCATCACGCGGACTTCTGCGACATGCTTGCCGAAACCTTTGCTTACAAGGCAGACGGAAAGCACCGTGAGGCACTGATCGCATTTAACGCCCTCATTGATGAGATGAGCCGCCGCGAGATATATCTAGAAACGTTCTTTGATCTTTTCCAGGCAATATTTCATCTCGGACGTATAATAAAGCTGCATACCGAGGACATAAACGGTATACCTATGAATTTTTGATTTTAAAAGGAGATAAAAAATGGATTTCAATTCAACAGTTAAAGGAAGCGCCCTTGAGGGCTTTTACCCCGCAGGTTGGGATTTCGAGAAAATCGATTCGTGCATCGATGTACACGAGAGCATCTGTGAACGTCAGCCACAGTGGAACGAGGGATTTACTCCTATCAAATGCGAAAGTCCCGGTGAATTTGAGACTTATATGGGACACGAAATCGCGCTTCAGATCAAACTCGCTAAGGAA
>JAZOVD010000047.1:0-4404 GCA_045658525.1 Eubacteriales bacterium | reverse complement strand
TATACGGGGGCTATGGCGGCACGAGCCGTACTGAACGCCAACGGTCTGAATAACGTCCGTATAGAACGCATACACGGTCACCTCTCCGACCATTACGATCCGAGAGATAACGTTATTAGACTTTCCGACAGCGTTTATAACTCAACCTCTGCCGCCGCAGTGGGCGTTGCCTGTCACGAAGCGGGACACGCCGTTCAGCACGCGGAAGGTTACCTTCCGATAAAGATACGCAATGCGCTCGTTCCTATAACCAATATCGGCTCACAGATAGGTATATGGTTATTCTTTATCGGTATCCTCCTTACCGCACTTTCATCTGCTCTCGTTATCGTAGCCTATATAGGCGTCGCGCTCTTCTCTCTTACCGCGCTTTTCCAGCTCGTTACGCTTCCTACGGAATATAACGCCAGCAGTCGCGCGCTTAATGCCATTGAGCAAACAGGCGTTCTCAGTGATGACGAGCAAGCAGCCGCCGGAAAGGTTCTCAGCGCCGCTGCTCTTACCTATGTCGCGGCTCTCGCCGTTTCTCTTTCTCAGCTTTTCAGACTTCTCCTCATTCTCGGAAACACAAGACGCCGAGACTGACCGTACTTTTCTTGAAAGAAAAGTATGCAAAAGAACTTTTGTATGGGTACCATTGTGTAGATTTTGATGTAGTATCATAGAGTGATGGTATTTTATTTGGGGTAATCTTTGGGGGTGATCTGTCTCCCAACATTTTAACCCCTTTAAACGCGCTTTTCCTTTGACCGATACGTTCCGTTCGGCATAACATATTAACGTAAGCCGAAAAATACGTTCAAGGGAAAGGAGCTCGCAATGTGAAAAGCTACATAATCTCCGGGGGCAGACCGCTTTTCGGAGAAATAAATATCAGTGGCTCAAAAAACTCTGCCGTCGCCGTTCTTATGGCGTCGCTCGCTGTCGGTGACAAGGTTACGTTATCGGGAATCCCCGATATTTCTGATGTTTCCGACTGTATTTCAATATTAAAGCATCTCGGCTGTTCCGTAACCTTATCGGAACGGCACACGGTAAATATAGATTCCTCTGACGCTTACCTCTCAGATATTCCCACGGAAATATCCGGACGAATGCGTGCTTCAAGTTATCTTATGGGAGCAATGCTTTCGCGTTTCGGAAGCTGCGAGGGGCTTTCAATGGGCGGCTGTGACTTCGGTTCAAGACCGATAAACTACCATCTTTCCGCTCTCGAAAAGCTTGGCGCAAAACACGAGGTCAACTCAAACTCGCTCGTGCTTTCCGCCCCAAACGGTCTTAAAGGCACTTTGATAGAATTTCCCCGTCCGACCGTCGGCGGAACGGTAAACGCTATAATAGCCGCTTCAAGAGCAAGCGGTACGACTGTTATAAAAGGCGCGGCGAGAGAGCCGCACGTTTCAGACCTTTGCGAGTTCCTTTTAGCCTGCGGAGCAGACATAAGCGGTCACGGAAGCGACTGTATAACCGTAAACGGTGTAGATAAGCTCCACGGCGCGGATTTCAGGATACGCTCCGATATGATAGAAGCGGGAACGTACGTCTCTATGGCTCTCGCTACGGGCGGACGTATAAAATGCAATAACGCTCCCATTTCCGACCTTGACGCGGTTTTTGAGGCGTTAAAGCGTATGGGAGCGAGCTTGGAAATAACCGAAAGCTCTGTCGAGGTCTACGCGGATAGACTTATCCGCACTCAGATACGGACTGCGCCTTATCCTGAGTTTCCAACAGACCTGCACCCGCTTTTTACCGTTCTTCTCAGTCGGGCGAGCGGTGTCAGCTTTATAGACGAAGCAATATTTGAGCACAGATTTCGTTATCTTGACGAGCTTTCGCGCTTCGGCGTTGATACTGAGTTAAAGGACGGTATTCTCCTTATAAACGGCGGTACTCCCCTTTCGCCCTGTGTTGCTTCCTGCACGGATTTACGCGGCGGCGCGGCTCTTGTAAGCGCGGCTCTCTGCGCCGAGGGTAAAAGCTATATAGGTAACGTTCGTTACGTTCAGCGCGGTTACGAAAATATGCCGAAAAAGCTGACCTTACTCGGTGCGGATATAACCGAAAGTGAATAACAAGCGGTTTTATCGGGAAAATTAAGGACAAATAAACAAGACGGAGAAAAATTATGATATACACAGTTACCTTTAACCCTTGCGTTGACAAGACCGTGCTTCTTGACAGCTTTGCCGAGGGAGAAACGAACAGAGTTAAGTCCTCGGAGAAAAACGTATGCGGAAAAGGTATAAACGCTTCGGTGGTACTGGGCAATCTCGGTCACGAAAACGGCGCTTTCTTCTTTGAATACGAGGAAGGACCGTCCGTTTCGGCGTTTCTTACCGCAAAGGGCGTTAAGGTCTACCCAACGAGGGTAAAGGGTGAGATAAGAACCAATGTTAAGCTCCACGACCTGCAAAAGAACCTCGTCACCGAGGTAAACGAAAAGGGCGAAAAGGTAAGCGAAAGCGACGTTAAAGCCATTATCTCCTCTATTACGGAAACGGCAAAGTCGGGCGACGTTGTCACGCTCAGCGGAAGCGTGCCGCCGGGAGTACCGAAGGACATATACAAAACGCTTATAACCGCTTTAAAAAGCAAGGGCGTTATAACGGTGCTTGACGCATCGGGCGAGCTTCTGCGCTACGGTCTTGAAGCCAAGCCCGACCTTGTAAAGCCCAACCGCGACGAGCTTTCGGAGCTTACGGGAAAGAATATAGACAGCGTGCTTGACGCCGCCAACGCCGCCACGGAGTTGGTTTACAGCGGAGTGAAAAACGTGTGTATCTCAATGGGCAAGGACGGCGCGGTGCTGGTAAACAAAAGCACCTGCATAAGGGCTGTCAACCACGATGTGAACGTCAAGGGCACGGTAGGTGCGGGCGATTCGATGGTGGCAGGCTTTGCGCTTGGACTTTCAAAGGGTATGGACGAAGCGGAGATGCTCCGCGTCGCGTCCGCTATGGCGGCAGGCTCGGTGTCGCTGCCGTCAACAAATCTCTGCACTCCTGAGCTTTTCGAAAAATACTACGGAAAAGTTGAATTAACCGACCTCTGCGCGCAGGCGTAAGGCATAAAAAATAGAACGAAACAGTTGTTTCGTTCTATTTTTGTTTATTTACCTGTGTAGTTGTAGGTTATGGTGTAGTTGCCGGTACCTAAGTTCCGGTAATACCCCTTTGATATAGCATTCCACTGTGCTTGTGTTCCACGGTATTTGATACTCGTAAGTCCGGTGCAATTATAGAACGCCTGATAGCCAATACTCGTTACGCTATCTGGTATCGTTACGCTCGTAAGTGCTCTGCAACCATAGAACGTACGATCGCCTATGCTCGTTACGCTATCGCCTATCGTTACACTCGTAAGTCCTTTGCAACCATAGAACGCCCAATAACCTATGCTCGTTACGCTATTCCCTATCGTTACACTCGCAAGTCCTGTGCAACAATAGAACGCCCAATCGCCTATGCTCTTTACGCTATTTCCTACCGTTACGCTCGTAAGTCCGTCACAGTTAGCGAACGCATATCTGTATATCTGATAATTCTCGCCGTTATAATTTGCGGGTAAGGTAAGTTCACTATCTGTTCCTTTGTATCCAAGCAGATAATTTACTCCACTGTGAGTATAGAACAAATATCCGTCTTTATCTACTACACGCGACATATCGTCATTATGTACAACAAGCGCATAATAACCCACTTCTCCATCAGATGAACTACATGCCGTTATAGTGAGATTTGATTTATTTATTACCTCTACAAGCTTATCGCATTCAGAGAACGCATCATCGCCTATGCTCTTTACGCTATTGCCTATCGTTACACTCGTAAGTCCCTTGCAATAAGAGAACGCATTATCGCCTATGCTCGTCACGCTATTGCCTATCGTTACACTCGTTAGCCCTGTGCAACCCAAGAACGCACCTCTGCCTATGCTCGTTACGCTATTGGGTATCGTTACACTCGTAAATTCTGTGCACCAAGCGAACGCATCACCGCCTATGCTCGTTACGCTATCCGGTATCGTTACACTCATAAGTCCGGTGCAACCTCTGAACGCATCATTGCCTATGCTCGTTACACTATTCGGTATCGTTATACTCGTTAGTCCTGTGCAATCCTCAAACGCAGAATAGCCTATGCTCGTTACGCTATTCGGTATAACAAAACTCGTTGCGGCTTTGCCGATAGCGTATTGAATTAACGTTTTTCCGTCTTTTGTATAGAGATTTCCGTCAATGGATTTGTATGTGATATTGTTTTCCGACACCGTTATACTCGTAAGTCCGGAGCAATCTCTGAACGCATCAGTGCCTATGCCCGTTACGCTATTCCCTATCGTCACACTCGTTAGCCCTGTGCAACCCCCGAACGCACCACTGCCTATGCTCGTTACGCCATT
>JAZOVD010000046.1:0-3894 GCA_045658525.1 Eubacteriales bacterium | reverse complement strand
GCATAACGAACACCTCTAAGGGTCAATAATTTTATTATCAGACCACAAAAGAGGTGTTTTTTTGTACTATAATAAAGTTGAAATATGCGGTGTGAACACATCGAAGCTTGAAAATCTGCCGTCAGAGGAAAAACGCAAGCTTCTCTTGCTCGCAAAGGAGGGGGATAAACAGGCAAGAGAACGTCTTATATCGGGAAATTTAAGGCTGGTGCTTAGTATAGTTCAGCGTTTCGGGGGCAGGGGGGAATGTCCTGACGATCTTTTTCAGGTGGGTTGTATAGGACTTATAAAGGCAATAGATAATTTCAACACGGAGCTTGACGTTAAATTTTCCACCTACGCTGTACCGATGATAATAGGAGAGCTGCGGCGTTATCTCAGGGATAACAACAGCATACGTGTCAGCCGTTCGATGAGAGACCTTGCTTACAGAGCGCTTTCGGTACGCGAAAGATTGCTGAAAACGGTAGCGGGAGATCCTACTATCGAGGCTATATGCGAGGAACTGGGAAAAATGGGAGAGGAGCATACTGTAAGAGAGGTAACGGAAGCACTTGAAGCGATAGCTGATCCCGTTTCTCTTTACGATCCCGTTTACTCCGACGGAGCGTCTGATTCTATATACGTTATGGATCAGATAAAGGACGAAAGCGACACGGAGGAAAACAGGATAGAGGAGCTTGCATTGCAGGAGTCGATGAAAAAATTATCCGAGCGCGAAAGAAATATACTTCTTCTTCGGTTTTATAAAGGGAAAACTCAAATGGAGATAGCTGAGGAGATAGGTATTTCTCAGGCACAGGTATCCCGCCTCGAAAAGGGTGCGCTTGAACGTATCAAAAAGGATATAGGTTAACCTTTTTTAGTGATCTTTATGATCTCGGGAGCGAGCAACAGCAGGGCGGTTATATTTATAAGTGCCATAAGAGAAACGGAAAGATCCGAAAGCTCCCAAAGCGAATTTTCTGAAATGACGCAACCCACAAACGAAAAAACGGCGAATATCAAGCCGTAAGCGCGGACGAGTTTTCTGCTTGCGCCAAGGTTTAAAAGCGATTCCTGACCGTAAAACGCCCAGCAGGAGACCGCGGCGAGCGCAAAGAAGAATATCGATATGCCGAGTATCACGCGTACAGGCTCACCTAAGACAGAGGAAAAGGCGTTTAGCGCTATATCGGTAGCCTCTCCCGAAAGCGGAACGCCCGAAAGCAGTACGGTATATGCGGTAAGGGTGCAAAGTATAAGAGTGTCGCAGACGACCTCTATCATACCGAAAAGTCCTTGCCGTACGGGATTTTCGGTTTCAGCTCGCGCGTGAGCCATCGGCGCGCTTCCGCAGCCTGCCTCGCTTGACATTATTCCGCGCGTTATTCCAAGACGAAGCGCAGGCGAGCAGAGAAAGCCCATAATTCCCGATACGCCTGCCGTTGGAGTAAAGGCGTCCGTGATTATCGTTTTTGTTACGTCTCCTATTTTGTCAACGTTCATTATTATTACCATAATGGCGCAAACGGCGTAAACGAGACAGAGAGGCGGTACTACCTTAACGCTGAACGATGATATGCGTTTTCCGCCTCCCAAAGTTATCAAAAGAACGGTGATAAAAAATATGACTCCGAGAATAACGTTTGGTAAGAATCTGGCTCCGTCAGCTGCCGCACGCACCTGTGTCATATTTCCCATAGTTAATGACGTTATCAGGCATATTACGGAAAATAATACCGCTAAAAACGGACTTTCAAGTCCGTTTTTTATGTACTGGTATGCGCCGCCGTGAACTGTTCCGTCCGCGCGTGTTTCTCTGTATTTCATAGCAAGCACGGTCTCCGAGTATTTTAAGACGGACGAGATTATCGCGCACACCCACATCCAAAAGACCGCGCCCGCGCCGCCTACCGCGATAGCGGCGGCGGTTCCCGTTATATTACCGACTCCGAGAGTTCCTGCGAGTGCCAGACAAAGCGAGGAGAACGAGCTTTTGTTGGTTTCCTTTTCGGAAAAGCTTTTTCTGATCGCGTGTACGTTAAAAAGGTATCTGCAAAGCGAAACGAAAAGAAAGCTTCCCGCGATAAAAAGCAGTATCGGCAGTCCCGGTCCCGTTATGTTTTGATTTACCCATTTTATAACGTTTTTCATTATTTACCGCTCCCTTTAAAATGTTATGTAACATTGTATGCGTGCAGCGGTGGATTAAATGAAAAAATAAAACAGGAGACGTTAAAAACGACTCCTGTTTTATGTATTTTGGTAATTAGTCAGCAAGTACCGTTATTCTGTCGTGAAGTATCTCTGTTACCAGATCAACTATCCAAGCTATCAGGTTTCCGACACCGGTTACGAGAACGAGTATTCCTGCTACGAGTGTCACTACGTTACCGGTTTCGAGGAAACGTACTATTCTGTATATTCCACCTACTACTGCTCCGAGAATGAGTTGGATAAGTATCTTCGCTATCTTCGGAAGTGCCTCGTAAGCGGCGGTGAGTCCAGAGTTCTTTGCCATGACGCTTTCTCCTTTTCGTAAAATTAGTAGGAATATTGTATCCTTACACTTTCATTATAGCATAACGTTTTAATATTGTCAACAATAATCCGTAGCTTTTTGAACAAAAATCGTGTTATATAACACGCACGCGCACGCGTTAATCATTAATTTACATTTTGTTTAAAATAGAGGTGTAGAGAATATCGGGGTGTTAGTTTATACTTAAATTAAAATGGGGAAGAATGGAACTTTTTTAGATGTAAATTCCTTTTTTGGGCAATTTTAAGCTTGAAAAGAACGGTTTCCCATATATGAGTAAATAATAAAATAATATAAACGGAGGAAAACAAATGGAAAACAAGAAACGTAAGTCGGTAAAAGAATTACGTGGCGGACTTACCGCTGACAGCGCGGCAAATTCACTCATCGCTTCTTTGTTCGACGACGCTACCTTCGCACGTCTCGGGGCTTATGTAAAGAAAGCCACTACCGCGGCGGACTCCGGCGATAAGGCAAGCGACTTTGAAGGAGTCGTAACCGGTTACGGAGCGGTTGACGGCAGACTCGTATTCGCCTTTGTGCAGGACAGCTCATGTATGAAGGGTGCATTTGGAGAGGCTCAGGCTAAGAAGATATGCTCTCTCTACGATATGGCTCTCAAAGCGGGCGCGCCGGTCATAGGTGTGTTCGATTCCTGCGGAGCAAAGGTCGAGGAAGGCGTTTCCGCTATGGCGGCATACGCAAGCGTAATGAAGAAGGCGGCGGACGCCTCGGGTTACATTCCTCAGATAGCGGCTGTTACGGGCGTATGCGCGGGAAGCGCGGCGGCGTTCGCGGCGATGAGCGATTTCGTTATAGCGGCGGATAACGCTGAAATGTACGTTACGTCTCCTTTCGTAACCGAAAAAGAGGACAAGAAGGCAGGCTCGGTAGAGAACGCATCTGCAAACGGACTTATAGACGTTGTTTGCCCCGCGGGCGAGGTAGCTGCAAAGCTTCGTGAGCTTATAATGTTCCTTCCTCAGAACGCCGACGAGGAAGCGATAGTTGAGAACGACGACGATCTCAACCGTCTTACCGCTGAGCTTGAAGGCGTACTCGGAAACGGCGATATGAGAGCAGTTATAAACGCGATAGCCGATAACGGCAGAGTTCTTGAAATAGGAGCTTCTTATGCTCCCGAAATGATAAGCGCGTTCGTATCTGTGGGCGGTTACTCCTGCGGAGTGGTCGCAAACGATCCCAAGGTAAAGAATGGCGCTATAACTCCCAAGGCGGCTGATAAGGCGGCGGGATTTGTAAATCTTTGTACCTCGTTCGGACTTCCCGTAATAACTCTCGTTGACTCCGTAGGAGATGAGGGCAACGACGAGAACGAAATCGCCGCTTACGCTTCTTCACTTGCGTCT
>JAZOVD010000045.1:0-8811 GCA_045658525.1 Eubacteriales bacterium | reverse complement strand
CGTTATCCGTTGATGGGATTTTAGTTCCGAAAATAAACGGAAAATCATCTGTGAAAAACGAATACCGTATAACCGGCGAAGCGACAGCCAGAGAAATTATACATTCCGGCATAAAGCTCATAAGCGAGGTATATCCCGCTGTTCTGAATGCGATAAAGCAACCCGCAACGGCAGATATTCCTGCCGCGGGAAGCACGCCGAGAAAAAAGAACAATCCGGAGACTGCCCCTATTACAGCTGTTGCCGCGGCATAGACGGGTGAGTACAGATAACCCAGCAACGCTCCCGCAGCACCACCTACGATCATTCCGCCGCGTTTGGCGCTCGCGAGTGTTAAAAATACGGCGAGCATACACGCAAGCGAGCCACCGGCAAAGCGTATGCCCTTAGAGCAATATACCGCGCAGGAAAATATGAAAAACGCGGACAGAAGATGCAAAAGCTTTAAAATAAACGAACCCCTGATCGAGTTTTTAAACTTAGCGGCAAAGTAATAGCTCATTATAACGCATATTACGGGTGCGGATATGAGCGTTCCGAGAAGTCTTAGCGCAATATCCGTTCCCAGCCCGTTTGATACGATGTGGGTTATACACTGTGTGAAGCACATTACGGCGCAGTAGCATAGCCGTATATGTATCGGCTCACGGTAGTGTCCGTCGTAAAGCAGTAATGAAACTGCGCTTCTGAGTAAGAATATCATTGTGATTATCAGATAACGCATTACGCCGACGTATCCCGAAAACCGTGTGCCGAGCATAGCTCCTACATAAGCTCCGGGGACGAACGATGAAACGGAGCAAAGAAACGCGTCGGAAAGCGGTGCTCCGAGCGAAAGCGTTGTCAGAGGTAAGCCTCTGATGCTGAACAGTATCGAGGTCAATGCCGATAAGACGTATGAGGCGAATATGATAAGTCTTGCCTTGGGTGTTTTGTTTCCGAACAGTCTGTCGATGGAACTGTTCCATTTTCCGTAGATTTCCGAAAGTCCTGAATTTTTATCTGCCATTTGTAATACTTCCTTTCGCTGTGAATATATATAGTATTATTTTACGCTTTCGTAAAAGAAAAAAATGTCACAGTGTGAAGCATAAAAATAAAAAAATACGCTGAAAAACAGAATATTTTGCTTTATTACTTGAATTTGTGACGCTTGCGTGTTATAATGTACTCAGAGGTGTTTTGCGTGCCGATACGGAAAGGCACGGTAATAATGTTTTTTAAACGTTCTTCCAAAGGGGAGAAAAACAAACTCGCAAAAGCGGTAGCTTTCGTCGATTACGAAAACTGGTTTTATTCGCTCGATAAATATCACGCTCAGAAGCCGAACGTTCGGGAGTGGAGAGACGAGCTTTTAAAGCAGTTCGATATTGACGAGATATACTTTTTTGCGGATTTTGCCGGAACTTCGCTTCAAAATGAGGTTTCGGAAATAAGAGAGGTAACTAACCTTATAATCGAAACGGGTACCGAAAGCAAGACAAAGGATTTTACCGATTTTATAATGCTCGATCGCATATATCAGACGGCAATGACCAGAGATGATATAGATACTTACATTATATTTTCGGGTGACGGTCATTTTGCTTCGGTAGTACGCTTCCTTACCTCGAAAAGAAAAAAACACGTTGCGATATACGGAGTGCGCAACGCGATAAGCAAGCAGCTTACAAACTCCGATGCTACCGTTACCGAGCTTCCCGCTAAGGACGAAAGCCTGCGAGGTTATTATTTTCCCGTACTCAGCAGTCTTTCGGAGCTTGAAAAGCGTAATGTGGCTGGCAAGAAAACATACGCCACTCATAAAGCCACCGCGGAAGCCGTTGCAAGCAGATACGGCTTACCATTTACAGAGGTAAGCTCCGCTGTTTCGCAAATGATAACTAACGGTTACATAGAACAGCACGACGAAAAAGTCGGGGGACGCACCATCAAGGTCATTAGGGTCAATTGGAAAAAAGCCGTGAAGGACGGCATCTGGAAGTAAAATACAACGATTTATTCGTCGGCACGCAAAACAACTTGAACTGTACACAAGCAAAAAGCACCGTCCGGTGCTTTTTTCATATTTATTAATAATTCTTAGAAAAAATTCACAAAAATTTACTTTATTTTTTGTTCAATATATTGTAAAATCAATTCTACGTGGCATTAGTGCGCAATTACTGTATACAGAGGCGATAATAAATGGCTGATAAAAGAGATTATTACGAAGTTCTCGGCGTGGATAAATCCTCGGACGATAATCAGATAAAGAAGGCTTACCGTCAGATGGCGAAAAAGTATCATCCCGATATGAATCCGGGAGATGCAGAGGCTGAGGCGAAATTCAAGGAAGTCAATGAAGCGTATGCCGTTCTCAGCGACCCCGAAAAAAAGCAGATATACGACCAGTACGGTCACGACGGCCTTGATCCGTCGTCCGGAATGGGCTCCGGATTTGGAGGCTTTGACGGCTTTGGCGGAGTCGATCTCGGTGATATTTTCGGTAGCTTCTTCGGTGGCGGCAGAAGCTCATCTGCTTCGAGAAACGCTCCGAGACGCGGTGACGATATAACGTACAGGATAACCATAACTTTTGAGGAAGCGGCGTTCGGTTGCACAAAGGAGCTTAAATACAACAGAATAGAGGCTTGCGGCGAGTGTAACGGAACGGGTGCTGAAAAAGGCAAGGGCATAGAGACTTGTCAGAGATGTAAGGGAAGCGGTACTGTTACCGTAACTCAGAGAACTATGTTCGGTATGATGCAGTCTCAAAAGACGTGTGATTCCTGTAAGGGCAGAGGAAAGATAATCAAAAATCCTTGCTCGAACTGTCGCGGAACGGGAAATGTCAAGGTATCAAAGAAGCTTGACGTTAATATTCCCGCGGGAGTTGACGACGGCGGAAGAATATGTCTGCGCGGTCAGGGTAATACGGGTATAAACGGCGGAAGCTACGGTGATCTCTATATAATAGTCTCGCTTAAAGCACACGAGATATTCGAAAGAGAGGGCAACGACCTTTTCTGCGACGTTCCCGTTTCGTATGCCGATCTTGTTCTTGGCGGCGAGATAGAAGTTCCTACGCTTGAAGGAACGGTAAAATACACTATCCCTGAGGGAACTCAGACCGGAACACGTTTTTGTCTTAAAGGCAAGGGTGTCGTTATATATAACACCAAAAATTACGGAGACCTTTATTTCACCGTAAATATGGAAACGCCCAAGAATCTTTCGGGCGAGGCAAAGGAAGCTCTCAGACATTTCTCGGAGCTTTGCGCAAATTCAAATTACGTTAAAAGAGAACGCTTTTACGAGAAGATAGCTAAGCTTTTTAAGAAAAAATAATAGAGGTTTTTATGAGTTGGACACAGGTAAGAGTTGAATGTAAGGTAACGGAGATAGATACCGTGAGTGCCGTTATGAGTATGGTCGAGAACGGACTTATGATAGAGGATTACAGTGACGTTACCGAAGGACTTAACGCGATATACGGAGAGCTTCTTGACGAGGAGATAGTAAAAAAGGACAAGAGCCTCGGCGCGGTCTCGGTGTATCTTTCGGAGGACAGGAACGTTCCCGAAACGCTTTCCACACTCAAAGACCGCTTCGCTTCCCTTGGATTGAACGTTAAAATAGAAACGCTCGGTCTTAAAGAGGAGGATTGGGCGGACTGCTGGAAAAAGTACTATAAGCCCCTGCATATAGGCAAAAATATAGTTATAGTTCCCGCGTGGGAGGATTACGACGCAAAAGACGGAGAGGTCATAATCACGATAGACCCGGGAATGGCATTTGGCACGGGAACTCACGAAACAACGGCTCTCTGTGCCGAGCTTATAGAAAAGTATCTCAAAGCGGGCGACCGTGTGCTTGACGTCGGAACGGGAAGCGGAATACTTGCCGTTATAGCCTCAAAGCTTGGCGCGGGTACGGTAGATGCTCTCGATATAGACCCCAACGCTGTCAAGGCGGCAAAGGAAAACTGTGATGCCAACGGCGTTTCAAACGTTACCTGCCGTCAGTCTGACCTTATACGTTCCGCGGAGGGTGTTTATGATTTCATATCAGCCAATATAGTTGCCGATATAATAATAAGGATGGCAGAGAACGTTGGCGATTTCATAAAACGCGGCGGCGTGCTCGTTGCGTCGGGAATCATTGAGACACAGGCGGAGCAGGTAGTGAACGTGTTCAAGGAAAAGGGCTTTGAGCTTACAGATAAGCTTGATAAAAACGATTGGAACGCGTTCGTGTTCGTCAAATCGTGAGCAATTAGCCGTTGCGTTTTATAATTGTAAACGCCGATATGGTTAATATATACTAAAAAAATCGAAAAAATTATATAATTTTTTCAAAAACCTATTGAAAAATCACAAAAAATAGTGTAATATAATATATATAATTCACAAAAATCCCCTTGTCAAATTATACAATTGATAGGGGAAATTGAACATTTTATTTACGGGGTACGAAAGGAGCCGCATTATGTCCAACAGATTATTCCAGAGTGTCATCCACCAGATGAAGGATGCAGTTGACAGAGTAATAGGAGTTATAGACGAGAACGGCGTTATAATCTCTTGCAGTGAGCTTGTTAAGATCGGAGAAACGAGACAGGGCGTAAGAGATGAGATCGCATATACCTCCGAATCTGTCGTCGCGGGTGGATATACTTACAGACCTATCGGCAATTCAGCAAAGGCGGAAAATATAGTATTTGTCGAGGGCGAGGACAGAATGGCGGACAAGCTCGCTATGGTTCTTGCCGTATCTCTCGGAAATATAAAGAATCTTTACGATGAAAAATACGATAAAGCTTCCTTTATTAAAAATGTAATTCTTGATAACATACTTCCCAGTGATATATACATAAAATCTAAGGAGCTTCATTTCACTCCTGATGTTGAAAGAGTAGCATTCCTTATTAAATTCCACGGCAAGACGGAGATGATCCCTTACGATATGGTACAGAATATGTACCCCGATAAGAACAAGGATTACGTCATAAGCGTAGGTGAGCAGGATATAGTTCTCGTAAAAGAGATGAAGCCCGGCTCTGACGCGAAAGAGGCTGAGAGAATAGCGAGAAATATCTCCGATACTCTCGGTGCTGAGTTCTTTGCCAAGGTATCTATCGGTATAGGCTCGCCTGCCGATAACATAAAGGATCTCGCGCGTTCCTACAAGGAGGCTCAGGTCGCTCTTGAAGTTGGCAAGGTATTTGATACCGATAAGGATATAATAGGATATGAAAACCTCGGAATAGGCAGACTGATATATCAGCTTCCTACCACTCTTTGTGAGATGTTCCTCCAAGAGGTATTCAAAAAGGGTCCTATGGACGCTCTTGACAGAGAGGCTCTTGTCACTATCCAGGCTTTCTTTGAGAACAATCTTAACGTTTCCGAAACGTCGAGAAAACTGTTCGTACACAGAAATACGCTGGTGTACAGACTTGAAAAGATACGCAAGATGACCGGACTTGATCTTCGTGAATTCGAGGACGCGATAACATTCAAGGTAGCTCTTATGGTAAAGCGTTACCTTACCTCAAAGCCCGTTAAGTTCTGATAAGCGTACAGTGTCTCGTACGCCTGCGCGAAAGGTCACGGTTTTTGAATATGAATAAAAGAACGGTTCCGCTTTCCGCCACGATACTGATAGTTATACTAACGGCACTTATGGTGTTTACAGCTACCTATACGGGTTGTCTGATCGCAAACGCGTCGAAAGACGATAAGTACGGAGTACTTTCCGAGATAGATAAGTTAGTCGAGCAGTACTATATAGGTGAGCCGAACAGGGACAAGATAAACGAATGGCTGGCGTACGCTTATTTGTATGGGCTGGACGATAAGTACAGCAGTTATATGAATAAGGAAGCATACGATGAGTACAAAGCCTCGATGAACGGAGATGGCGCGGGAATAGGAGTTCGGGTCATTTACGATATACCGAACGGTTTTATAAACGTTCAGCGAGTTATCAAGGGCGCACCTGCTTATGTTTCGGGCTTCAAACCGAATGATAAGATATACTCAGTAAACGGCAAGCTTGTATCCGATATGACGGAGAATGAGGCGCTTTCCGCGTTTGCGGGTGCGATCGGAACGAAATATTCGGTCGGAGTTCTCCGCGGTCAGGATAATATGACCTTGGAGGTCACGATCGGTACGTTTGAAGCTCCGAGCGTTGATGAGCGTATGTACGGAGATACCGCGGTTGTAAGGATATACGAGTTTGCGACTAACACTCCGCGAGAATTTTCGGACGCGATAAAGTTCGTTAAGGATAATGGCGCGAAGCGGGTCGTGTTTGACCTCAGAAACAACCCCGGTGGCGCGCTTACGAGCATAGTCGAGGTCCTTGATATGCTTCTCCCGAAAGGTCCGCTTGTAAGGATAACAGATAAGAACGGACGGGTTCTCGAAACCTATTCCTCGGAAGAAAGCATTGAGCTTGATCTTCCTATGGCGGTTCTGACGAACGGCTCTACCGCTTCGGCAGCCGAGCTTTTCACTTCCGCTTTAAAGGATTACGGGAAAGCTTTCTCGGTAGGGGGGCGGACTTACGGAAAGGGCACGGTTCAGAACATATTCCAGCTTTCCGACGGATCAGCGCTTGTGCTGTCGAGCTATTTGTACTGTCCGCCGTATTCGGATAATTTCGAAGGCGAGGGTATCAAGCCCGATATACCGTGTGGTATTCCGGATGATGTTAATATATACGGACTTGCCGATGACGAGGACGTCCAGCTTAAAGCCGCGATAGACGAGCTTAAATCAAAAGAATAATATACCGAAAGGAAATTTATATAATGGCTAAGCAGATAACAGTTACAAGAGAAGGCTTGAAGAACCTCCAGAACGAGCTCAACGAAAGAAAAGGCGCACTCCGTGCGAAGATAAAAGAGGATATTCGTGTAGCCCGTGGCTTCGGAGACCTTCCCGAAAACAGTGAGTATGATGAGGCGAGAGACGCTCAGGCTAAGAACGAGCACCGCATACTTGAGCTTGAGGAGATGCTCAAAAACGTTGTCGTTATGGACGACGCTGACGCTAACAGCAACAGAGTAACTCTTGGAAAGTGTGTTAAGGTAAAAAATGAGGAGAACGGAAAAGAGATAGAGTACAACATCGTTGGTCCTACCGAAACGGATCCGTTCGCACACCGTATTTCCGACCAGTCGCCGATAGGAATGGCACTTATGGGCGCAGTCGTCGGTGACACCGTTGTGGCTGAAACTCCCAAGGGTGCGGTGAAGTTCACGGTTCTTGATATAAGCAAAGCCGTTTGACAAAAGTATTTTAACCACGCAGTGAATGAAAGGTTGCTTTAAAGATGGAAGAACAGATATTTGAAAACACCGAGGAGCTTAACGAGCTTTTGCAGGTGCGTCGCGATAAGCTTGATGAGCTTCGTGCCGCCGGATGTGATCCGTATGCTATAACCAAGTTTGACGTTACGGATCTTAGCTCTGAGGTGAAGAAAAAGTTTGAGGAGCTTGAAAAAGAGAAAAACGGCGAGGTAGGGGAGAGTTATTCCGTCAAGCTTGCCGGCCGTGTAATGAGCCGCAGAATAATGGGTAAGGCGAGCTTTATAGATGTTCAGGACGGTAACGGCAGAATACAGAGCTACGTCAGACGCGACGATGTTGGCGAGGATGTTTATGCCGACTTTAAGAAATGGGATATAGGTGACATAATCGGCATTTCGGGGTTCGTTTTCCGTACCAAAATGGGTGAAATATCCGTTCACGCAAAGGAGATAAAGCTGCTTTCGAAGTCGCTTCGTCCGTTGCCCGAAAAGTTCCACGGACTTACCAATACCGATCTTCGTTACCGCCAGAGATACGTTGATCTTATAATGAATCCCGACGTAAAGGATACATTCGTAAAGCGCTCCCGTATAATAAAGGGTATGCGCGAGTTCCTTGACAGAAAGGGTTATCTTGAAGTGGATACGCCTGTTCTTCATACGTTGGAGATAGGTGCTTCGGCGCGTCCCTTCATAACTCATCACAATACTCTCGACATAGATATGTATCTGAGGATCGAGACCGAGCTTTATTTGAAGAGGCTTATAGTCGGCGGATTCGATAAGGTCTATGAAGTAGGAAGAATATTCCGTAACGAGGGAATGGATACAAAGCACAATCCCGAATTTACCACGATAGAGATGTATCAGGCATATACCGATTTCCGGGGTATGATGGATCTTGTTGAGGAGATGTACTCCGAGATCACGCTCGACGTTTGTGGAAGCTATGAAATACCTTATCAGGGCGAGACCATAAACATGGCTCCCGGCTGGGCGAGAATGACTATGGCTGAGTCGGTAAAGAAATATTCCGGAGTTGATTATAACGACTGGGCGGATGACGAGGCGGCGAGAAAGAGTGCGGCTGAGCATCACGTCGAGGTAGCTAAAAACGCGACTAAGGGCGATGTTCTTGCTGCGTTCTTTGATGAGTACGTAGAGGAAAAGCTTATCCAGCCTACGTTTATTTACGATTATCCCGTCGAGATCTCTCCGCTTGCTAAGCGTAAGCCGGACGATCCGATGTTTACCGAGAGATTTGAGTTCTTTATATGCGCAAGAGAAATGGGTAACGCTTTCTCCGAGCTTAACGATCCCCTTGACCAGAGAGCGCGTTTTGAGCGTCAGGTCGCGGCTAAGAGAGCCGAAGGCGGTAATAACGCTCAGGTCGATGAGGATTTCCTCAACGCTCTTGAATACGGTATGCCTCCTACGGGCGGCCTCGGTGTAGGTGTTGACAGACTCGTTATGCTCCTTACAGACAGTCCGTCGATAAGAGACGTTCTT
>JAZOVD010000044.1:0-11182 GCA_045658525.1 Eubacteriales bacterium | reverse complement strand
ACCCACGGGACCCATTTATGGGTGGTAAGTAACAATTGCATGGCTGGCAGGCCAATCTAAAACGCACTTGTGCGTAGCCAGTACTATTAGGGCTATGCCCGAAACTGAAATACCCCCCGTTTTACGGGGGGATATTTATTTTATTTTCATCTTGCAAAACCTTAATTTTTGTGCTATACTGTCCATAGTACCATAACCAAGAAAGGAAAAACTCATGAAAAACAGTGTAACGCTTATAGCTCACAGAGGTTGGCGCGCAAAATATCCGGAAAACACTATGCGCGGATTTAAGGAAGCTATGAAGCTTGATATCGACGGTATAGAGACTGACGTACATATGACGAAAGACTACCGTATGGTAATATGTCACGACGGTAGCCTTAACCGTACCACCGATATGAAGGGCGATATATACGCTCTGACACTTGATGAGATTAAAAAGGCTGACGCGGGCGTAAAATTCGGCGAGGAGTTTAAAGGGGAGAGGATACCGACGCTTGAAGAATTTCTTGAACTTATCTCCACGCGTCCCGACATCAGACTTCTCCTCGAGTTAAAAGATTATCCCGATCTGCTCGGAGAGTTTGCTTATGCTTCGGCAGGACTTGCCCTTTCGCTTTGTAAAAAATACGGCGTTTTCGGGAAAGAGAGACTGACCGTAGTTACATTTTCGACCGAGCTTTGCGCGTGGCTTCGCACTCGTTACGAAAAGGACGATTTCTATATCCACGGATTTTATCCCAAGACCAAGATGAGAGGTTATGCTTCGGACGATCCGTATAAGTATTTCGACGAAGCTGATATTACCAATAGCGGAGATAAAGACCCTCGCGGACTTCCTATAAAATATGATACTCCCGTAGCGGATAAAACGAGATTTACCGAGGCTTCTCTTATGGGTATAGTTCCGTTTGTACATTACGCTATGAATACAGACGAGGAAATATACAGAAAAGCGTTTGAAAACGGTGCGCGCGGCTTTACCTGCGACCACCCCGATATATGCGGAGAGATACTTGATAAGATAGGCGCGAGAAAGCTTAAAAGGTAAAATTTACATTAAAAGGGATGTGAACCTTGTCCACATCCCTTTGTATTTATTTGTGCGTTTCTTTGTTATGATTGCATTTACCGCCGCATTTTTTGGCGTAAGGGCAACCTATACAGGCTTCTCCACGCTTTTTGGCTTTCCGTAAATACCAAACTATACCGCCGACGATAGCCAGCAAAATTATTGCAATGATAACATTTTCCATAAGTTGAAATATCCTTATTTTTTAGAAGCCTTCAAAGCGTATTCAGCTTTGAGTTTTTTGTTTGTGTTTATGATCAACGCGACTACCGCGGCAACCATAGCAAGCACCGCGATAAGACCTCCGATAGCGGAACCGATATTGAGCGTACCGCCGGTAAAGAGAGTACCGAGTGTGTAAACAAGGTATGCTACGGTATAACCGGTAGCGAGTTGGAGACCTATGCCGCCCCAAAGCCACTTAGCGCTCTTCATTTCGGCGTTCATAGCACCGATAGCGGCAAAGCAGGGGGGAGAGTAGAGGTTGAACATCAGATAAGCGAGAGCGGCAACCTTGGTTATAGCCATGATTCCCGCTACCTCTGCGCCCGAGCCTTCAAGCATAGCAAGCTCATCCATATCGATCAGGTTTTCAAGACCGACAAAGCAGACCGCGAGCGTGCCGACGACGTTTTCTTTTGCGATGAAGCCGGTGATAGCTGCCGCGGCGAGCTGCCAGGAAAGAACTCCGACTATCGGAACGAGAAGGACGGCAAACGGCGAGGCAATGGATGCAAGAATGGAGGAGTCCGCCGTCTCAGCGACGCGGAACGTCCAAGTAAAGCTCTGCATCAGCTGTACCGCCATATTGCAGAGGAGGATGATCGTAGCAGCTTTAACTATGTAAGACCAACCGCGACTGCACATAGACTTGAAAGCGCCCCAGAAAGAGGGAGCCTTGTATTCGGGAAGCTCGATTATAAAGAATGACTTTCTTGCCTTGTATCCGGTGATCAGATTGATAAGAAGCGCGCCAAGGAAGATAAGCGCGATACCTGCGAAATACATCAGCGCGCTGACCCACCACGCGTTATCAAAGAACGCGCCCGCGAAAAGCGAGATGACAGGTATCTTTGCTCCGCAAGGCATAAACGGCGCGAGCATAGCGGTAGCTCTTCTTTCGCGCTCGTTACGTATCGTGCGGCTTGCCATAATACCGGGAACCGCGCATCCGACAGTGATAACGAAGGGTATGACCGATTTACCCGAAAGACCCACCTTCTTGAATATGGGATCAAGCACGACTGCAACGCGCGCCATATATCCGCAGTCTTCAAGCAGAGCGATGAGGAAGTACATGATCATAACGAGCGGAAGGAAGCCGATAACGGCAACCGCACCGCCGATGATACCGTCAACCAATATGGCTGAAAGGAGCGGGTGAGCGTTTTCGAAAAGACCTCCTACCCAGCCCTGGAACATTTCAAGAATCGGAACAAGTCCCGGAATGAAAACGTTTCCGACCTCAACACCTTCCGCGATCCATGCGCCGAGCGTTGACTGTGAAATAAAGAAAACAAGGAACATTACAGCCGCGAATATCGGAATACCCAGCCACTTGTTCGTCAAAACGGCATCTATCTTATCGCCGAAGTTTTCGTCCTTTGTGAGGATCTTGCGAGACTCAACGTCTTTTACGAGCTTGTTTACGAATTCGAATCTCTTACGGTCAGCCGCCTCAACGACAGCTTTATCGGTTAAATCTATATCACCCTGTGTGTAAGGAGCTTTCTGTGTAACGTTTGCGCGAGAGACGGCGGCGTCAACTACTGCCTTTAATCCGTCGGCAGAGATGGAAACGGTGTTTATTACCGGACAACCGAGCTTTGCGGATAACTCCGTAGCGTCTATCTTAGTACCCTTCTTTTCGTTTACGTCGCTTTTATTCAAAGCAATAACGACTGGAATACCAAGCTCTAATATCTGTGTAGTGAAGAAAAGGCTTCTGCTGAGGTTGGTTGCATCAACGATATTGATGATAACGTCGGGATTTTCCTTTTTTATGTAGAGACTCGTAATGCTTTCCTCACTTGTGAATGGAGACATAGAGTATGCGCCGGGAAGGTCAACGGCAATCAAGTGCATTCCGCCCGCGTATGCCTTTTTGATCGGGTGTTCCTTTTTATCGACGGTAACACCTGCCCAGTTTCCGACTTTTTCGTTACGACCGGTAAGGGCATTGTACATTGTGGTCTTACCTGAGTTCGGATTGCCTGTTAAAGCAATTCTCATTTGGAGATCCTCCTTATTTTGATCCTTTCGGATATAAATCACCGTGTTAGTTAGCGGTTGCTAACTGTGTTGTAAAAAATAATCGACTTGCCGTTACGGGGTATAATCTCATGGCATATAAATTATATCGTAATAGCCTCAGCAAGCTGATTATCGATCGTATATCTTCCGTCTTTTATGGCTACGATACATCCGCCTTTGATGTGGCGTATTACGGTGATACTTTCACCGCTGTAACAGCCAAGAGAGAACAGGAACGCGTTGAGCTCCTCGTCATCGGTTTCAATGTTGCTTATGATATATTCTTTTCCGTCTTCTGCTTCTCTTAAATTCATCGTAAGCTCCTTTCCGCCGATAACTTTTTTGTTCAGTTAGCATCTGCTAACCAAGTTATATTATATACGATTTTTCCTATAATGTCAATATTTTTTTGATGATTTTTCAAAATTTATATATTTTGCCAGATGCCGAGGTGCATATAATTCGTTTTATTAGCGGGTTGCACAAAAATGTGTATTGCTTTATAATTCAAGCGAACGTTTTCTGTATGCTGACGGAGTAAGTCCCGTGAAGCGTTTAAAGGTCTTTGTGAAATAATTAGCCTCGCTGAAAGCCAGAAGAGAGGAGATCTCTCTTACGCTTAACTCGTTCTCCCTTAAAAGCTGCTTTGCGCGTTCTATTTTTAACGAAATGTAATATTCCATTATCGTTTTGCCCGTAGTTGCCTTGAATATTCGGAAAAGATAGGCGCGTCCGTAGGAGGTCCGCGCGCATATATCGTCTATGCTCAGCGAACCGGTTACACCCTCTCTTAGTATCTCGATAACGTCCTTTATAGGCTTTGCGGTGTAATCCTTGTGCTGTAAGAATATCTTGTTTCCGTTTTCGGTTTCGGTCTGTGAACGGAGGAGATTTATAAGGAAGATTTCAAGATAGTTTTTTATGAGCTGCTCACCGCCGAGAGACGGATTTTCAAGCAGCTTCATTTTTTTCAGATTTGGGTCGGAATAGGGAATATCGAACGTCTTTTTTCCTTCCTCTAAAATGCTGTAAAGAAATTTCGTTTGAGACTTTTCGAGCGGGATTTTTTTGTTTTCAAAAAAGCGCATAGCCTCCGAGGTGCAGACAAAGGTTATTATGAAAACGTTCGGAGCTTTGTGACCGTTGGCTGAAAGTGTGTGAAACTCTCCCGGCTTATGGAAAAGCACCTCGCCCTGCGTTATAGTTATCTCGCTTCCGTCTGCCGTACATAAAAGCGATTCCTTGTCCGCGTACACTATTTCCCAGAAGTTGTGCTCCTCTCCCACGGTTCTGAAATTTTTTTCAAATTCAAAATAGTGTATCGTAACGATCTTGCTTACGTTTATAAGGTTTTTCAGTTTATGCTCAAAATATCTTTTCATAAGCCGATTATACAATAAATTGACAAAAAAGTCAAGTAGATTATTTTACTCTTTTTGGGTAGTGTAGTATATTGTAATATATTTGATTTAGTGGTACAATGGTAGTACAATAAACTCTGAATAAAGGAGATATTTTTATGAGAGTACTTGCTATTGGCGCACATCCCGACGACATAGAGATAAACTGTGTCGGAACACTTATCAAATGCGTAAAAAGAGGCGATACCGTATTTGCCTGCCACATGTCCGACGGAGATATGGGACACGTTCAGATAATGCCGAAGGAGCTTGGCGAGCTTCGCCGCACGGAAGCGAAAAAGGCAGGCTCGCTTGCGGGAATAAACGTTATTTGGGGCGGACTGCACGACCTCGATATATACGATAACAAGGAGATGAGAGACAAGGTAGTCAAGATAATCCGCGACGTCCGTCCGGATTTTATAATTACCCACTGTCCAAACGACTATATGCCCGACCATACTGCGGTATCAAAGCTCGTTTTTGATGCCAGCTTCTCCGCAAGCTGCCCGCATTATCTTCCCGAGCTTGGCGAAGCAGTCGCTGTTACTCCAATTTACTATATGAATAACTTGTCCGGCGTTGATTTTGTTCCAACGTATTACGTCGATATAAGCGAGGAGATGGAGCTTAAACGCAAAATGTTCCTCTGCCACGAGAGCCAGGTCGTATGGCTCAAAGAGCACGATAACGTTGATAAGACCGAGGAGTTAGAGGTTTTCGCTCGCTTCTACGGCGCTCAGTGCGGAGTTTCGCATGCTGAGGTTTTCAGAGAGTGCCTTGCAAGCGGCAGACAGAGAACTATGCGTCTGCTTCCTTGACGCACGGAGAGGAGAGTAAAATTATGTTTTATATAAACAAAATTACTTCAAATTCAACGGTCGATTACGCCGCTGATGAGCTTAAAAAATATCTTCGTATGATGATGCCGAACGGCGGAGACGTAAAAATATCATACGTTCCGAAGGCAACTGACGGTTTCAGGCTCGGACTTATGCAGGACTTCGGTCTTGATGTCTCGGATGCCGCGGATACCGTTCTTGACGACATAATCTACATAGATACCGACGAAAACGGCGGTATAATAGCGGGAGACAACCCGAGATCGGTACTTTTGGCGGTCTATGAGTATCTCAGACAAAACGGTTGCCGTTGGCTTTTCCCCGGTGTTGACGGAGAATACGTGCCGATGAAATCGGTTACTGCGGTAAAATACCGTCATAAACCGTCCTGCCGTTACAGAGGTCCTTGTATAGAGGGCGCGTGCAGTCAGGAGATGCTCCTCGAAACGATAGACTTCGTTCCCAAGGTCGGAATGAACGTCTTTATGATGCAGTTCCTCGTTCCGACGGTGTTTTACGACCGTTATTACAACCACATACACAACAGCACGCGTAAGCCCGAGACGCTTTCGCAGACAACTATGCTTCAATGGAAAACGATGTGTGAGGCAGAGATGTCAAAGCGCGGTATCGAGTTCCACGACGTCGGTCATGGCTGGACGGTAGCTCCGTTCGGAGTTAATACGGCGGCTGGCTGGGATAAGATAGACGATTCGACCGTTCCTGATGATGGCAGGCAGTACCTTGCTAAGTTTAACGGAGTAAGAAAGCTGTATGAGGACGTAGCGCTCAATACGCAGTTCTGTATGTCGTCGCCCGAGGCGAGAAAAAAGGTGGCGGAGTATATAGCGGATTACGCCGAGATACATTCAAACGTTGACTATATCCACGTTTGGCTCGGTGACAACTACAATAACCACTGTGAGTGTGAGGAGTGCGCTAAAAAATCGGTTTCCGATTGGTACGTTATGCTCTTAAACGAGATAGATAAGGCACTCGCGGCAAAAAAGCTCAGCACGAGAATAGTGTTTATAGTCTATACGGAAACGACCTGGGCACCGCTTGCGGAGCGTATAGATAATCCCGATAGATTTACGCTTATGCTCGCGCCGATAACGAGAAGCTACACCCGTACACTTACGGATAAGAAATGCGAGCTTCCTACGTTCGTTCGCAACAAGGCACAGCTTCCCGCTGACCTTGACGAATATATGACGCATTATAAGGAATGGAGAAAGATATGGAAGGGCTCAGCGCTCTGTTATGAGTATCATTTCTGGAAGCATCAGATATTCGACCCGTCTGGACTTCTGCTCGCAAAGAGAGTATTCGAGGACATCGAAGCTTATAAGTCGAACGGCGTTGACGGACTTATCGCTTGCGGAAGCCAGCGTTCGTATTTCCCAACGGGATTTGCTTACTACGTTTTCGCGAGAAAGCAGTATGATATTTCGCTTAGCTTTGAGGATATTTTAAACGAGTATTTCTCTGCCGCGTTCGGTGAGGATTATAAGCAGTTCATTAATTATCTGTATGAGGTAGCCGACATCTTCGGGGATAAGTACCTTGAAGGCGAGGAATCTGCCGACGTTTCAGTAGACGTTTACTATAATCCCGAAAGAGCAAAGAAGCTTCGCAGAGCCACGGAGGTCGTAGCAAAGGGTAGAGAGCTTATCAAAGCGTATCCGTTCTTTGAGGAGAGAGTAAGAACTAAGTCGGTAAGACTTCTTGAAGAGCACGCTGATTATTTCGAGCTTCTCGCAAAGGCGTTCGAATATAAGGCGAACGGCGATAAAGAGAAGATCAAAGCGGCGTACGACGCTCTTGAAGCACATCTTAATTCAAGAGAAGTATATATTGAAAAATATTTCGAGCATTACATTGCTATGTGGTACATTGGTTGGTTATTACTTAATGACATAAAGGAGAGTATATTATGAATTTCAACTCAACAGTAAAAGGAAGCGCACTCGAAGGCTTCTACCCCGCAGGCTGGGATTTCGACAAGATAGATTCTTGCATCGGAGCTCCCGAAACTATATGCGACCGTCAGGCTCATTGGAATAAGGATTTTACTCCCATCAAGTGTGACAGCCTTGGCGAGTTCGAGACCTATATGGGTCACGAGATCGCTATGCAGATACGTCTCGCAAAGGAAAGAGGCGAGAAGATAGCGTTCATACTTCCCGTAGGTCCTATGGGAATGTATAAGTGGGTCGTTTACTTCATAAAGGAGTGGAACGTATCCTGCGATCACGTTTATACCTTCAATATGGACGAGTGGGCTGACGGAGAGGGTAATACTCTTGCGTCAGACAACAGCGGTTCGTTCCAGTACGCTATGGAGAACGCGCTTTTCAATCCCCTTGGAGAGCTTACCGTTCCCAAGGATCAGAGAAACTTCGCTACAAAGGCTAATCTTCCCACATACCCCGAAAAGATAGCGGCTCTCAAAGCAGAGGGAGCGAAGCTCGTTCTTGTTTACGGTATCGGAAGGATGTGTCATATAGCGTTCTGGGAGCCTACGTTTGCCGCGGATTACGCTACCGCCGCTGAGTGGGAGAAAGCACCTTACCGCATAGGCGCGATACTTCACCCTCTTACCATAGAGCAGAACGCTCTCACCAGCTTCAAGTCAAGAACGACTCTCGTTCCTTGCCGCGCGAATACCATAGGTCCCGGCTTGTTCTTGCAGGCTGACTACGCGATAGGCGGAGCGGACGGAACTCTTGGCAGAGGAATGCAGTGGCAGGGTATGTCGCTCTGGATGACTCTCCGTTATGGCGCAACTCCTTGGATAACGTCGTCTTACATTCCCACGCTTGCAGGCAGACTGTTCTTCCTTTCTGACCTTGCGGGTCCGCTGGTTGCTGAGTGTAACTAATCTGAAAGTGTAAAAAATGCACCCTTTTTGGGTGCATTTTTTACACTTTTGTATTCTCCGTCAAAGTAGATATATCCTGGATAAAAATACCAGAACGAGTTTGGTGAACAATGCTAATTGACAATTAATACTATATGTGATAGAATAAAATATAATATAATGTTGTAAATCTTTCATAAGGGGGAGAATTTTATGAAAAAAAGATTTTCAGGCTTGATCATAGGAGCACTTTTGCTTTGTATGATCTTTGCGATGGCAGCACCTTTTACGCTGTTTGCGGCGGACGGTGAGACCGCGAGCGGTGACGGAAGAACGTTCACGAAAAGTGACGAGCTGAGTATGACCGTACCTCTTGACGTTCAGCCTATGACGTATAAGGCGCTTATTAACGTTCCCGAAGGCGTAAGCACGAAAGGCGTTATACTCGGCAACCGTAAGGAAACGGACCTCCAATGGATAAGCTTTGAGATAACTTCGGAGGGTAAACCTGCCCTTTTCGTCAATGACAAGAGCAAGGTACAGACAGAAATAACGTTTGATTATGACGTAAGAGGAAAGGGCTGGATAGACCTTGCCATAACTCATACGCTTACGGAAACGGGTTCTGAACTCACCTGCTATGTAAACGGCGAAGCAATAGGTACCGTTACCTCGGAGCTTAGCCTCACGATAAACATTGTGAGCGTTCAGAGACAGTACCGCCTTGCTCTCGGACACGAGTGGTGGAGCACGGCTAACTATTTTAAGGGCGCTATCCAGAACGTAGCGATATATGACAAAGCCCTTACGGCAGATGAGATCTCTGAGAGCGTTGATCTTTCAGATGATTCGCTTATGGCTTACTACGACCTGAATAAGGCTGAAAACCAGACGGGTTGGAGAGTAACCGACAGCACGGCTAACTCTCACGACTTCGAACCCTTGTTCCAGGAAACGAGAAGAGACTTTGATTACGCTTACTCCCTTGCGGTCGTCGGAGATACTCAGCATCTTGTTTACGATGACGCTCATAAGGGAACGAAGTGGATGTCCTCGATCTACGATTGGTTAGTTGCTAACAAGGACACAAAGAACATCAAATTCGTTATGGGTGTTGGTGATATAACACACAGAGACGGTGAGGATGATGTTGACGACGGAGTAGATAAGACTAACGTAGAATGGGATATTTCAGTAGAAGAGCTTAATAAGCTTTACGACGCGGGCATTCCGTACAGCTTAATAATAGGTAACCACGACTCTACTGCACAGCTTGATAAGTATTTTGCCAATAATCCTAACTTCACGGAAGCGGATATCGGATATTACAGCGGTAACAGTCTCGGTAACTACTATATGAAGTTTAATGCCGACACGACTAAGTATCTCGTGCTCTGTCTTGATTACGGAGCTAACGACAGTAAGCTTGCCTGGGCAGGAGACATAATTGCAAACAATCCCGACTATAAAGTAATAATTACGACTCACGCGTATATGTGCGCGGACGGAACTACGCTTGAAGGCTCTGATTCCACCTCTGTTCCGAGACCGGCGACGAACGCCAACGCATCTCAGCTTGATAAAAACAACGGTGACGATGTGTGGCACGAGCTTGCTTCTAGATACGAAAACGTTGTTCTCGTTTTCTCCGGACATATATCCGCGTCGGATATAATATACCGTAAGGACTACGGTGACAACGGAAACACCGTTTATCAGATGCTCCTTGACTTCCAGACGATGGATGCCAAGTACAGCAGAGAGACGGGAATGATAGGAATGTTCTATTTCTCCGAGGACGGCAAGGTAGTAAACGCTGAATACGTTTCTGCATACAAGTCTCTCGAAGCGCAGAAGGCTGACCCGAACGCTAAGGACATCGTTTTCAGACCTGCGGTCAACTCTTTCAGCTTTGAGTATCCCGATGAAAAGGGTGTTGGAGAGGAGACCGAATACGGAACTATATCTCCTACGTATGTCGATAAAGATATTTATCCCGTCGTTATGTTCAAGAGCGATAAGACCTTTGTCGGAGGCTTCTACAACCTGAACCGCGCGATAGAAAGTATTGCCAGTGTCTATAACGACAATAACGGCAGCTACGTAATATATATGCGTGGAGATACGGTTGATGATGGCGAGGTAGATGTAGTATCCTTTGGATCATTTAACGGCGAGCTTTTGATAGACCTTAACGGTACTACCGTAACAAATAAGCGCGCAAACTATCTTATAAACTTCACTTACAGCGGTAGCACAGAAAACAGTCCGTCCGTCACCATTAAAGACGGTACTCTTATAAAAGACGGCAACAGTCTTGGTCTTATCAAATTTGACTACACCAAAACTTTGAGCACGGATGTTTATTGCGACATAACCTTTGAAAACGTAACCTTCCGTTCGCTTGTTAACTACAATAAGAATACGAGCGTAATTTTAGTTACCTATGAGGGTGGATACGGTACGGCTACCGGAACTGTGAGAGTAAATGCTGAATTCAACGATTGTACGTTTGATTTTGCAGGTTCCATCAATAAAGCTGTAATGATTCCGATGAGACATTACTACTATACTGATAAGGATCAAGTAGTTTTCGACGTTGCGGTAAACGGCGGTAGCGCAGTTGCTGCTTCGGCGTCTGAGTTCACAAGCTACTTTACCTTGTCTAACGGTAACACCAACGGCAGAGCAGACACGCTTAAATACGGCAGAGGCACAGACGGTAAATACATAAGTCTTGTACTTCCTACGG
>JAZOVD010000043.1:0-3432 GCA_045658525.1 Eubacteriales bacterium | reverse complement strand
TGGACAGATTCGTTCTTAGTTCCCGCCTTTATTCTTATGTCTATACCGGGCTTGTCCTCTTTTGAGGTTATCTGTATGTTAGCCGTACTGTTTCTGCCCGCGCTGCCGCTGTTTTTGCGGATATTGTACGCTCCCGCGGGTATCTCGTGAAGTCCCGCGACCTGCGAAAGCAGTTCTCTATCTACCTTTTCCATAGTCTTACCTTTTCGTAATTATTTTTCGCTTCTGCAACAGGGAGAAAATTCGCACATAAGCTTAGGAAGCATATCCTTTCTGTCTCCCTGGCTCTTGACCTTACCGTCCGCTATAACGACCATTTCGTCCGCAAGAGACATTATTCTCTCCTGATGGGAGATGATAATAGTAGTTCCCTTGCTCTTTTTCTGCATATTCTTGAAGGTCTCGACGAGCATAGAGAAGCTCCAAAGGTCTATTCCCGCCTCAGGCTCGTCAAATATCGCAAGCTCAGGCTCTCTTGCCATAAGAGATGCGATCTCTATTCTTTTCATCTCTCCGCCGGAAAGCGATGCGTCAAGCTCACGCTTAACGAACTCAGCAGAGCAAAGTCCAACGCGGCTGAGGTACGCGCAGCATTCCTTTTCGGTGAGCGTCTTTCCCGCGGCAAGCGAAAGCATCTTCATTACCGTAAGTCCTTTAAAGCGCGGCGGCTGCTGGAACGCATAGCCTATTCCGAGCTTAGCCCTGTCGGTAACTGACATATTCGTTATATCCGTTCCGTTATATATTATGCTTCCCGAGGTAGGCATTTCAAGACCCATTATAAGGCGCGCAAGCGTTGACTTACCGCCGCCGTTCGGACCTGTTATGACCATAAACTTTCCGTCGGGAACGGTAAGGCTGACGTCGTTTATTATGTCAAGCTCGCCCTTTCCGTCGGAAACACGGAAGCAAAGATTTTTGATTTCAAGCATTTTAGAGTGTCCTTTCAAGTTACTTTGTCTTTGTAACAGATATATGATACTATTTTTATCTCGCTTTGTCAATGGAATTTATCAAAAGTTTTACATTTTTTCAAAACTTAACTGTTTTCTCTGTATATACTTTGTAGTATAATTATAGAAACTATGCGTTTTACGCAATTTTTGAAAGGACAAGCCAAAATGTTAGACTTAATAGCCGTTCCCTTCGGTTACCTTATGAGATTTTGTTACAGCTTTACAGGTAACTATGCTCTTGCCCTGATATTTTTCACATTGCTTTTCAAGCTGATACTTCTTCCCCTCAATATAAAACAACAAAAATCCTCCCGCGACCGCGCGAGGATCCAGCCCAAGGAAAGGGCTATACGTAAGCGTTATGAGGGCAGAAAAGACCAGAACGCGCAGATCGAGATGAGTAACGATATAATGCAGCTCTACCGCGACGAAAAGGTCAGTATGGCATCGGGTTGTCTGCCTATGCTTATACAGCTTCCTATAATCGCCGTGCTTTATCAGATAGTTACTAAACCGTTGCAGTATATCTCTATGCTGTCAAACACAACGATAGGCGCGGTCAAAACTAAGATATTCGATCTTTTCACCGCCGGCACGCTCAACGCCCAGAACACCTCATCACAGATATATGACATCTTCAACTCCGCCGCGGGAGACGTAAGTAAATTCGGTATAGACCAGATACAGATGAGCTCGGTAATAAAAGCTCATTCCGATTCTTTTTCTGAGATATTTACCGAAGGATTGCCGCTTCTGCCTAACTTCGGAGTATTCGGCGGCGCGATCGACCTTGCCACCAAGCCGTCATTTACCAGTATAATGATACTGATACCTCTCTTAGCATCGCTTTTCCAGTTCGCAAGCTCGTATATAATACAGCGTATCGGACCCAAACCCGACACCTCAACTCCCGAGGCGGCTCAGATGGCAAAGCAGATGCGCACAATGAACATCATCTTCCCCGCTATGACATTCTTTATCGCGCTTGGTGTTCCCTCTGTTATCGGTCTTTACTGGATATATCAGACCATATTCGGTGTTATTATAAGTGTAGTTCTTACTAAGCTCTACCCTGTTCCCGTATTTACTCCCGAGGATTTCGCTAAGATCGAGGAGGAGATGAACAAGGATTACGTTCGTCCCGTTATAACCTCTCAGAAGCGCCGTTCGCTCCACAGTATAGACGAAGAGGACGAAGAAACCGAAGTGCTTGACGAAGAAGAAGTCTCAGCTGAGGACGATGCTCCGTCATTACCTCCCCGCAGACGCTTTGATAAAAACGGAAATCCAATACGCTCCCTCCACTATATTGACGAAGAGGACGAGCTTGCCGAGGAATCCGATACAGAACCCGTTGAAAAAGACGAAGAATAACGTTTTTCTCCCAAAGAAAGGATCTTAAATGAAGCTGAAATTCAGAATACTGTTATTTTCACTTCTTCTGCTTATTACAGTAGCCGTTATTATGTGCGGCTGCTCAAAGAAGAACGACGATAACGACGACGATACTCCGGGCGACGAGTTCTCAGGCTCGCTTTCGGGCGGGAACGGAGACGGTCAAGAGCCTGAGACTCCCAAGGACGAGGGCGACCAGAACACGACCTATGAAATAAACAATGCCGATGATCTTCTTAAAATGAAGCGTAAGGGCAAATACGTTCTTAAAGCCGACATTGATATGACGGGCAAGGAATGGACGCCTGTCGGAACGTACGAGGCTCCGTTCTGCGGAAGCTTTGACGGAAACGGTTATAAGATAATCGGATTTTCCGTTACCAAAGCCTCCGAGGACATAGGAATAAGCGCGGCGTTCAAATATTCCTACTGCGGACTTTTCCGGTACGCAAGCGAAGCTACTGTCAAGAATATAACCTTTGAAAACGCTCAGATAAATATTTCCGAGACGGCACAGAACAGAAATATATACGCGGGTATTCTCGGCGGCTATTTCTCAAAATGCACCTTAACAGACATAACCGTTTCGGGAAGCGTAAGCTTGGTAAGCTCTAATCACAGCGGATACGCCGGCGGTATAATCGGCGGCATAAGCGGCACTACGGCTGAGAAATGCGTTTCCCACGCTTCCGTAAAAACAGACCGCTGCCCCATATATGCCGAAAGCGGAGGGCTTTTCGCTGTCGCAAGAGACTCATCTTCAATCATCAACTCTTATTCCACGGGAGACGTACACGCCTCCTCTACCGTAGGACTTGCGTATGCAGGCGGTCTTGTCGGATATTGCTTTGAAACTGATATAACTAAATGTTATTCCTCCTCAAAGGTATATTCCGAGGTATCCACCTCCGCTTCGGAGGAAGGTAAGAAGGGTGCGGCATACAGCGGCGGTCTTGCGGCGATAGCCTCCTCTATCCCGACAGAGGACGAGGACAAAAACCCACAAAACAACTGTGTATTCATTCGTTCGTATTACATTGGCTCTGAGGTTACGTCAAACGGCGGAGATAACTCTGCATAC
>JAZOVD010000042.1:0-13279 GCA_045658525.1 Eubacteriales bacterium | reverse complement strand
TAGCTGAATAGATATTCCTTCTTTCTTGAAAGAAAGAAGCAAAGAAATTTTAAAAAACGCACCCGTGTTATGGGTGCGTTTTTTAAAAGGAAATTTTTGTTTTTCTTCGAAAAAAGAATGATAGATCTATACAAATACCGTATAACACGTGCCACCGCAAAACAGATACGAAATTTTCTGATTTCCCACATTTTCTTTAAGAAAATAAAAATACTTCCCTCACACACCCTACAAATAAGTGGGGCGTGTGAGGGAAGTTCTTTGCTACTTTCTTTCAAGAAAGTAGAGAAAACTCAGAAATAAAGTGGATGCTGCTTTACGAGTTCGGTGACCTGTTCTCTGATGTAGTCAGCCTTGGTCTCAAACTCGGTTGCCGCGAGCTTTATGAGCTTACCTATCTTGACCATATCCTCCTCAACGAAGCCGCGAGAGGTCGCCGCAGGCGTTCCAACTCTTATACCGCTGGTTACGAACGGCTTTTCAGGGTCGTTGGGGATAGCGTTCTTGTTTACGGTGATATAGACCTCGTCGAGCTGCTTTTCAAGAGCCTTACCCGTGATACCTACCTTGCGGAGGTCAACGAGCATAAGGTGGTTATCCGTACCGCCCGAAACGAGATCGAAGCCCTCGGAAAGGAGCGTATCAGCAAGCGTGGAAGCGTTCTTGACTATCTGGGTCTGATACGCCTTGAACTCGGGTTTGAGAGCTTCTCCGAAGCATACCGCCTTGCCCGCGATAACGTGCATAAGAGGACCGCCCTGAGTTCCGGGGAAGATAGCCTTGTTCATAAGCTTGGCAAGCTCCTCGTCGTTGGTGAGGATCATACCGCCTCTCGGACCGCGGAGGGTCTTGTGGGTCGTGGTGGTAACTATGTCAGCGTACGGAACGGGCGAGGGATGAAGTCCTGCCGCTACGAGACCCGCTATGTGAGCCATATCTACCATAAGGTACGCTCCCACGGAATGAGCTATCTCGGCAAGACGCTTGAAGTCTATCGTTCTCGGATACGCGGAAGCACCCGCAACGATAAGCTTGGGCTGACATTCCTTGGCGCACTTTTCTACCTGATCGTAGTCGATGACGTTGGAGTCGTCAGTTACGCCGTAGGATACGAAGTTGAAGTACTTACCCGAAATATTGACGGGAGAGCCGTGGGTGAGGTGTCCGCCGTGAGCGAGGCTCATTCCCATAACTGTGTCGCCGGGGTTAAGAAGCGCGAAATATACCGCGGTGTTTGCCTGCGCTCCGCTGTGAGGCTGAACGTTTGCGAACTGCGCTCCGAAAAGCTTCTTTGCGCGCTCGATAGCGAGAGTCTCAACTACGTCAACGCACTCGCATCCGCCGTAATAACGCTTTCCGGGATAGCCCTCAGCGTATTTATTTGTAAGTACCGAGCCGACAGCCGCCATTACCGCGGGAGAAACGAAGTTCTCGGAAGCGATAAGCTCTATTCCTCTCTGCTGACGTGAGCATTCAGCCTTTACCGCCTCTCCAAGCTCGGGGTCGAAGCTAGCAAGAAAATCCATGTTTTCCTTTACCATTTTTGTGTTCTCCTTTGTTTTATATTCCTTTAATTATTAACCGTTTATGGTGTACTTAGTACCCTGAGGAGTGTCGGTGAGAACGACTCCCTTTTCAAGAAGCTCCGCGCGGATGCGGTCAGCCTCGGCGTAGTTCTTAGCTTTCTTAGCCGCTGTGCGAAGCTCTATCTGTTCAAGAACGTAGGCTTCGAGGTCGTCTGCGCCCTCTGCCTTTTCCTTGACGTAACCCATAAGTCCGCAAAGCTCGTCCATAAGGTCGAGTGCCGCCTTTGCGCTGTCCGCGGAGACTTCTTCCTTTATCCAAGCGAACACGTCGCTTATAAGCTCGAATATGACCGCGGTTCCGTCAGCGGTGTTGAGGTCGTCGTCCATTACGGTTATGAATTTCTCCTTGTGGGCGGCGAGCTTTTTCGTTATGTCCTCGGAAATCGCGCCTGCGGGTGCGTTCTTAGCGTAGAATTCAAGGCTCTCGCGGGCGTTGAAGATACGTTCGAGCGCGCTTTTTGCCGCGGCGAGCGTTTCCGCTGAGAAGTTGACGGGGGTGCGGTAGTGCGCGCTGAGCAGGAAGAATCTTATCGGCAGATAACCGAACTTCGCCGCCGCGTCACGTACCGTGAAGAAGTTTCCGAGAGATTTGGACATCTTCTGATTGTCAACGTTTATATAACCGTTGTGCATCCAATATTTAACGAACTGCTTACCCGAGCAGCATTCCGACTGAGCTATCTCGTTTTCGTGGTGGGGGAAGGTAAGGTCCTGACCGCCGCAGTGAATGTCGATGGTGTCACCGAGATAACGGCGGCTCATTGCGCTGCACTCTATGTGCCAGCCGGGGCGTCCTTCGCCGAACGGCGAAGCCCAGAACGGCTCACCCGGTTTCTTTGCTTTCCAGAGAGCAAAGTCGAGCGGGTCTTCCTTTCCGTCGTCAACCTCTATTCTCGCGCCCGATTCAAGATCGTCCTTGTTCATGTGGGAAAGCTTACCGTAGTCGCGGAAGCTTCTCGTGCGGAAATAAACTCCGTCCTCTGTCTTGTACGCGTGACCCTTGTCGATAAGCGTCTGGATTATTTCGATTATGCCGTCGATATTGTCAGTCGCGTGCGGATGGAAGGTTGCGGGTTCGATTCCAAGTCCCTTTGCGTCCTTGAAATACTCCTCGATGTAACGGGTGGCTACCTCTTTAACGGTAGTGCCCTCCTCGTTAGCCTTTTTTATCATTTTGTCGTCTATGTCCGTGAAGTTCTGAACGAACGTAACGTCGAACCCTCTGTAACGGAGGTATCTGCGGAGCATATCAAATACCACGAAGCATCTCGCGTTTCCTATGTGGAAGTAGTTATATACCGTAGGTCCGCAGGCGTACATTTTTATCTTGCCTTCCTCTACGGGTATAAGCTCCTCTTTGATTCTGGTCTCTGTATTAAAAACTTTCATTTGTATTATCCGTGCCTTTCGTTTCGTCTTGTGCTGCGTTTTTGGTATTTGCTTCGAGCACGTCTTCAAGTCGCTTTATTTTTTCTTCCAAACGCCGTATCTCCTGAGCTACGGGGTCGGGAATGTGTATCTGGTCGAGATCCTGCTGGGGAACTCTGTCGCTTCCGCGTTTAACTACCTTTGCGGGGATACCTACCGCCGTGCTGTCGGGTGGAACTTCCTTTAATACTACCGCGTTCGCGGCTATTTTGGAATTGTCTCCTATCGTGAACGGTCCGAGAACCTTTGCTCCCGCGCCGACAAGAACGTTGTTTCCGAGCGTCGGGTGACGTTTTCCTGTATCCTTACCCGTACCGCCGAGAGTGACGCCCTGATAGAGCGTACAGTTGTCGCCCAGCTCCGCGGTCTCTCCGATAACGACTCCGCTTCCGTGGTCGATAAACAGACCTTTACCGATCGTTGCTCCGGGGTGTATCTCGATGCCCGTAACGAAGCGAGCGGATTGGCTTATCATTCTCGCGGCGAGGAAATGGTTTCTTTTGTACAGCTTGTGGGCGATGCGGTAAGCAAGAACCGCGTGAAGTCCCGAATACGTCAGCATTACCTCAACGGTACTTTTAGCCGCAGGGTCACGGTCCTTTATTACTTGAACGTCCTCTTTTAACTCATCGAGACAGCATCGCGCTGACTCCATGATCCTATCAAGCTTTGATTTGTTTTGTTTTGCCATAAGCGATGCCTCCTTCAATGCGTCATTTACGCCGAATTTTGCTCTACCTTATCAGTTTATGCACGTCTTTTCGGCGCGTTACATATAATTGTATCATAAACCTCACCGTTTTGCAATAGGATTTTGGGATTTTTTCTTCTTTCTTGAAAAGAAAGAAGCAAAGAACTTCTCTCACACGCCACCGTGATACGATAGCGTGTGAGAGAAATATTTGTTTATTTGCTTCGCAAAAGGAAAGAAAAATAACCCATAAACGCCAAAATTTACGCAAAACCATATCTCTATGTGAACCCCTCGGAAGTGAAAACCGTCCAAGGTGGAAACAAGAGCTCAACTGTAAGTTTCTTTCTTTTTCTTTGCTTCGTTTCTTTTTCTTTCTTTACAAAGAAGGAAAAAGAAATGAAGATAAAAAACACCAACACTCTATGATACGACATTAAAAATTACACAATGGTCCCCATAGAGAAGTTCTTTTGCCTACTTTTCTTTCAAGAAAAGTACGGTTTCAAAAAAGTAGGCTTGACAAAAACGCAAAAATGGTATAGAATATATACATAACCGAGAAAGGAACGGTAAAATACTATGGCAAACGAAAAAAATCTCCTCGAAGAGGAATTCGAGGCTGAAATATTCACCCTCACGGACGAGGACGGAAAGGAAAGCCAATTCGAGCTTATAGGAACGACCGAGGTCGATGGTAATACCTATATGGCGATGACTCCCGTTGAGGAAAACGCGGACGAGTACGTTATTCTTAAAGTCGTACAGGACGAAAACGGCGAGGATATGCTCGAAACTATCGACGATGACGATGAGTTCGAGAAGATAGCGGACATCTTTGACGATATGCTTCTTGGCGAAGAGGATTACGATAGATAAAAGGTATAACCTTATCTGTTTCGGTCATACTAAGACCGTAGATGCCGAAAGGTATCCTGCGGTGTGCGTGATATGAATTTTAAGTGGAACCTACAACAGATATATGGAGTCCGAGTCCGGGGACAGGTGAGCAGACCTCCCCGTTTCCCCTGCTTACGTCACGGGAACACGGGACGCTGGTAGCCCGAAGTCTGCGGCAGGACACCGCCTTGCGAGAGCAGGGTTTTCATTAAGCTCATACACGGCACGGTGGGACTTTATTTGAATTAAAGATGGTGTTGATAAAATGTTATCAATGCCATTTTTGATTTTTACAGCGAATATAATTGTTAATATATTTAAGGCACATTGTTGAGAGTGAGTTTTTGCGAAGTACATATATATTATTAAAAATTAATACAAAATAATTTATACTGCGCAAAATATTACAATATTATCAATAATTGTGGACGGGGGATAATAAATTTTAAACTGAAAAGCATTGATTTTTGTTTAAAGTTATAATATAATTAAATAAAACATATAATTATCAAAATTTGAAAGGAGCTGAGAGGCTTGGCATATACATTCAGAGGCGGTATGCACATCAACGACTATAAATATACCGCGTCCGAGGCCATACAAAAATTGCCGTCACCGAAAAAGGTGACCGTTCCGCTTTCCCAGCATATCGGTGCGCCCTGTTCTCCCACAGTAAACGTAGGAGACGTAGTTGACAAGGGTCAGATAATAGGAGTTGTAGAGCAGGGACTTGGTTGTCCCGTTCACGCTACTGTTTCGGGAAAGGTAACTGCTATCGACGAGGTCTGGACTCCCGCTGGAAGAAAGGTACGCAGGATAGTTATTGAAAACGACGGCGAGGAGAGGCTGTTCCCCGAGATAAAGCCGGGACAGCTCGATCTTGATAACATAACTCCCGATCAGTGTATGGAGGCTGTCAGACTTGCCGGTATATCAGGAATGGGAGGCGCGACCTTCCCTACATACGCAAAGATCGCTTCCGCGCTCGGCAAGGTAAACAGGATCATCATAAACTGCGCGGAGTGTGAGCCGTTCGTAACGGCTGACCACCGTCTTGTTCTCGAAAATCCCAAGAAGATAATACTCGGACTTAAACTCCTTATGAGAGTTTTCGGTCTTGAAACGGGTATGATAGCGGTCGAAAACAACAAGATGGACGCGGTCGAAACGCTCAAAAAGGAGCTTGGCGACGATACCTCGATAGAAATAAAGGTAATGAAGACCAAGTATCCTCAGGGCGACGAGAGACAGCTTATCTATGCTCTTACGGGTCAGGAGCTGAAAGCGGGCAAGCTTCCCGCGGACGTTGGCTGTGTTATATTTAACGTTGAGACCTGCTATAACATCTACCGCGCGGTAGATGAGGGTATGCCTCTTATAGAAAGAGTCGTTACCGTAACGGGTGATGCGGTAAATACCCCGAAGAACATACTCGCTCCCCTCGGAACACCTATGTCCGAGCTTGTGAGCTTCTGCGGAGGCTTTAAGAGCAAGCCCGCCAAGATAATTATGGGCGGCCCTATGATGGGTGTCGCTCAGTGGGACGTAAACGCCCCCGTTACCAAGGGAACTAACGGAATACTCGCGTTTTCCGAAAAGTTCGCGCCCAATGTAAAGGATCCGTACGCCTGTCTGCACTGCGGAAAGTGTGTAACGGTGTGTCCTATGCACTTGATGCCCTTGTACCTCGCGCAGTTTGCTAAGAAAGCGGACTACGAAATGTGCGAGAAGTTCGGTATGATGAGCTGTGTTGAGTGCGGCTGCTGCGCTTACGTATGTCCGGGACACGTTCCGATAGTTCAGTTCGTCCGTATGACGAAGGCTAAGATAAACGAAGAAAAACGCGCAAAGGCTGCGGCGCTCGCGGCGTCTGCGGCAAAAGCGGAAGCAAAGGAGGAAAAGAGCAAATGAATATGACTGAAAATGAACTTTTTTCTCTTTCGGCTTCTCCTCACGTAAAGCATAAGAATACGACGTCGGTAATAATGAGAGACGTTCTTATAGCGCTCACTCCCGCACTTGTATGGTCGGTTATAGTGTTCGGCTACAAGGCGCTCGTGCTTACTCTGCTTTCCGTCGCGCTCTGCGTTTTCTTTGAGGCGGGTTATCAGAAGCTTATGAAAAAGCCGATAACCGTCTCGGATCTCTCCGCCGCAGTTACGGGTGTGCTGATAGCGTTCAACCTGCCGCCAAACTGTGCTTGGTGGGCGCTTATCCCTGGAACGTTCTTTGCGATAGTAATAGTAAAGCAGTTATTCGGCGGTATAGGAAAGAACATAGTAAACCCCGCTATCGCGGCGAGAATATTTATGTTCGTTTCGTGGCCGTCTCAGATGTCGTATTTCAACGAGCCTATGAGTGACGCAATATCGTCCGCCACTCCGCTCGCGTCTATGAAAGAGGGTATTCTCCCGAACGAGAGCATATTCGATATGTTCTTCGGATTTATTCCGGGAAGTATCGGAGAGGTCTCCTCTCTTATGATACTTATAGGATTTGCGTATCTGCTTATCCGCCGCGTTATAACGTGGCATATCCCCGTATCGTTCGTTGGAACGGTCGCCCTGTTCTCGGTCATATTCCCCCAGGCGGGAACGAACCTTGAATATCTCGTTTACTCGGTGCTTTCGGGAGGACTTCTGCTTGCCGCTATATTTATGGCGACGGATTACACCACCTCTCCCGTAACGTGGAAGGGTAGGCTTATATACGGTTTCGGATGTGGACTTATAACGGTCGCTATACGCTTCCTCGGAGCTTACGCTGAGGGCGCGTCCTTTGCGATAATGATAATGAACCTGCTCGTCTGGTACATAGACCGTGTAACGATCCCCAGACGCTTCGGAGCGTAAAGGAGGTACTGAGATATGAAGATAGAGAAAAAAGACGTCCTGTATTTTGCGCGTATAATCTCGGTGCTTTTGCTTATAACGATGCTGGTAGCGCTTCTCCTTGCGTTCGTAAACGGAATAACGGCACCGGTTATAGCCGCAAACGAGGAAAAAAAGATGCTCGATTCGATCAAAGACCTGTTCCCGACGGCATCCGACCCCAAGACCGAGGCGGCGACGTTTACAAAGGAGATAGATGGACTTGATACCTTCTATCGCGTTACCGACGGTGGAGAGGGCATAGGCTTTTGCGCGATAGTCAACCCAAAGGGCTTTAAGGGTGAGGTAAAGATGATGGTCGGTATAGTCGATGGCAAGGTATGCGGAATACGCGTGCTCAGCCACGGCGAGACCGTCGGTATAGGAGATAAGGCTCTTGACGAAGGGTACTTCGCGGAGTTCAACGGAGTAGCTGATTACCGTACGGAGATAGACGTTGTAAGCGGAGCGACCTATACCTCAAAAGCCGTAAAGAACGGTGTTAAAGCCGCTCTTCAAGCACTGATCTACTGCAATTTCCCGAATGATACAAATTCTTAAAGAAAGGTGGGGTTTAAATGGATAATACAAAAAGTAAATACACCCTTCGCTCGGCTCTCGTCCAGCTTAAAGAGGGAATAATAGACAAAAACCCGACCTTTGTTCAGGTTCTTGGTATGTGTCCGACGCTCGCTACGACTACCTCTGTCGTGAACGCGCTCGGTATGGGTCTTGCGACAACTGCGGTTCTCGCTTGCTCCAACCTGTTTATATCGCTCCTTCGTAAGTTTATTCCCAAGCAGGTGCGTATAGCGGCGTACATAGTTATAATCTCAGGCTTTGTTACCGCGGTTGAAATGCTTATGAAGGCGTTTCTTCCCGAGCTTAATGAGGCACTCGGCGTGTTTATAGCGCTCATAGTCGTTAACTGTATAATTCTCGCAAGAGCCGAGGCGTTTGCTTCAAAGAATAAACCTTTACCGTCGTTTATAGACGGTATCGGAATGGGTCTTGGATTTACTATGGCTCTGTCGATACTCGCGTTCGTCCGTGAGCTTATCGGAGCAGGCTCGGTATTCGGATTCAAGTTCATTCCCCAGCCCGCTCAGCTCTTTATAATGCCTGCGGGTGCGTTCATAACGCTCGGTTGTCTTATAGCTCTTGTTAACCATATAAAGACTCGTTCTGCGGAAGCAAAGGCGAGGGCGGCGGAAGTTCCGTCCTCGGTGTCCGTCGAGGACGGAGCGGAAGTCGCCCAAAGCGAAAGCGCTAAGGAAACGGAGGCGGTAAAATGAAAGAGATACTTGTACTTATGTTCTCCGCGGTATTCATAGAGAACTTCATATTCGCTAAGTTTTACGGCTGTTGTCCTTTCCTCGGAGTTTCCGAAAAGCCCTCGACCGCGCTCGGTATGGGTATGGCGGTAACGTTTGTTATGACGATCGCGTCAGCGGCGACGTGGCTCGTATATTCCTATATATTAGTTCCGTTTTCGCTTGAATATCTGAAAACGATAGCGTTCATTCTCGTTATAGCGGGACTCGTTCAGTTTATAGAAATGTTCCTGCACAGATTCGTTCCCGTGCTTTACAACTCGCTCGGAATATTCCTTCCGCTCATAACCACTAACTGTGCCGTTCTCGGCTCGGCTCTGGTGAACATAAATAACGGCTATAATTTCATACAGTCCGTTGCGTTCGGATTTTCCGCCGCAATAGGATTTACAATGGCGATAGTCGTGTTTGCGGGTGTAAGAGTTCGCTTGCAGTTTGCCGAGCCTCCCCAGGCGTTCAAGGGTATGCCCATTGCGCTCGTTACCGCAGGACTTATCGCGATGGCGTTCATGGGATTTTCCGGAATGTCCATAGGTTAAAAAAGGGGGGCGTTACAATGGATTATATGAACATCGTATGGGCGGCGGTAATGTTCGCCGTTCTCGGCGGAGCGATAGGACTGCTCCTCGCGTCCGCTTCAAAGGCATTTGCCGTACCTGTTGACGAAAAAGCAGAGCAGATAACCGAGATACTCCCGGGAGCTAACTGCGGAGGATGTGGTTATTCGGGATGCGCGGCGCTTGCCGAGGCGATAGCTAAGGGCGAAGCAAAGCCGGGGGCTTGTACCGTCGGCGGCGATGAGGTAGCCCAAAAGGCGGCTGAAATAATGGGCATCGCGGCTGAAAAGACCGAAAGAATGAGAGCACAGGTAATGTGCAGCGGAACTCCCGCGGTTGCTAAAAAGAAATATGACTACGAGGGCATAAGCGACTGTACAGCCGCTATGCAGCTCGGCGGCGGAAATAAGCTCTGTCCGAATGGCTGTATAGGTCTCGGAACGTGCGCTTCCAAGTGTCCGTTTGGCGCTATACAGATAAAGGACGGAGTTGCTTTCGTTGATTATCACAAGTGTAAGGGCTGCGGAGTTTGCGTAGCGAGCTGTCCGAAGCACATTATAAAGCTCGTTCCGTTCGACAGTAACGTATGGGTCGGTTGTATGTCGGTTGACAAGGGCGCGGTAACGCGTTCCTACTGCGACGTGGGCTGTATAAGCTGTAAGATCTGCGAAAAGACCTGTAAGTACGGAGCGATAAGCGTAAACGATTTCGTAGCGTCGATAGACTACACCAAGTGTGTTGGTTGCGGAGACTGCGCCGCGAAATGTCCGAGAAAGATCATACATTTTTCTAAATCCTGAGGTATAGTATGAAAACCTGCCGTATCTTCGGTTCTGCGCCAATAAACGGAGTACCGTTAAAGCTCGAAAATGAAGATCTCGTCATAGCCGCCGACGGCGGCTATGACGCTCTTATGCGTTTTGGCATAACTCCCGATATAGTGCTTGGGGATTTCGATTCTCTTGCGGGCGGTTATCCTACTGGCGGCTTTGGCGGTAAATTCGAGGTGGTGCGCCATCCGATAGAAAAGGACGATACCGATACCGGTCTTGCCGTTAAGGTAGGATTTGAAAGAGGGTACAAAAGCTTTGAGCTTTACGGCTGTCTTGGCGGCGAACGCTTTGATCACAGTATAGCAACTATCCAAACACTTGCGTTCATAGCGGAAAACGGCGGAGCTGGGGTCGCTTTTGACGGAGATACCTGTGTTACGGTTATAAAAAACGGAGAAAAGACGTTTGGTGACGGACTGACGGGACACCTTTCCGTCTTTGCCTTTGGGGGCAAATGTACGGGAGTGACGCTTGAAAACGTTAAATATACGCTTAAAAACGCGTCTCTTTTTCCAAGCTTTCCTCTCGGCGTCTCCAATTCTTTTATAGAAGGAAGAAAAGCCCGCGTATCGGTACAAAACGGAACTCTTCTCGTAATATGGAAGGAAGAAAGGTAAAAATGCTGATAACCGAAATAAACGGAGCGAACCTTGCGTATCTCGGCGATGCGGTAATGGAGCTTCTCGTTAGAAAAAAGCTGGTGCTTTCGGGCGGTAAGCTCGGGGATATAAACAAGATAGCGGACAGCTACGTTCGCGCGGGTAAGCAGAGCGAGGCGGCGGACAAGCTGGCAAGCGTGCTTACCGAGGAGGAAACGGCGGTCTATAAGCGCGGAAAGAATGTTCACCATAATTCTATCCCAAAAAACGCTACCGAAAAGGAGTATAAAAAGGCAACGGGGCTTGAAGCTTTGTTCGGATATTTGTATTTAAAGGGTGAAAACGAGCGGATAGAGGAGCTTTTTGAGCTGGGGTTCTCCTACTTTCTTGAAAGAAAGTAGGCAAAGAACTTTTCTATGGGTACTATTGTGTAAGATTTAATGTTACATCATAGAGTTGAGGTATTTAAATTTGTAGGGGGCGACGTCCTCGACGCCCCAAAAAATAAGTTTTTTTGAGCTTTATGCACACATTTTTGTGTCGCGTAAGGCTTTTTTTGACGATTGACAACAAAATTCGCAAATTTATATTGCATTTATTTAACCTTTATGCTATAATTATTCATATTGTAAAAAACAGAAAGGAAAAATTATCAATGGATAAGTTTCTTGACGCGCTCCTTAGCGTTATCAACTTTATAAACGATAACATTCTTTGGGGCATACCTATGATACTTGCTATCCTCTGTACGGGTATTCTTATAACCGTCCGCACCAGAGCCTTGCAGGTAAGAAAATTCGGCACGACCTTCTCTACCACTATTATTCCTACTTTAAAGAGTATAGGAAAAAAGAGTGACAAGAAGTCGTCAAACGGCGGTGCTAACACCATATCTCCCTTTGAGGCGTTCTCCGCCGCTATTTCCGGTACTGTCGGTACGGGTAATATAGTCGGAGTTACCAGCGCTATCATTTCCGGAGGCCCCGGAGCGGTATTCTGGATGTGGGTGTCCGCGTTCTTCGGTCTTATGACCAAGTACTCCGAAAACGTTCTCGGTCTTTATTTCCGTAAAAAAGATAAGGACGGTAATATTTCCGGAGGACCTATGTACTACATAACCCACGGCCTCGGTCTTAAATGGCTCGGTATGATATTCGCCGCTTGCTGTACGCTCGCCGCTGTCGGAATGGGAATGGTTCAGGCGAACTCCATTTCGGGTACGCTTCAAAGCTCTATAGGCGGCGACGATAACGGTATTCGCAAAATAGTTGCAGGTATAGTTGCGGGAGTTGTTGTTCTTCTCGCCGCGCTTATAATCATAGGCGGTATAAAGAGAATAGGTAAGGTCGCATCCTTTATAGTTCCCTTTATGACTCTTCTCTTTATCGTTATGACTCTTACCATAATATTTATGAACGTAACCGCTATCCCCACCGCATTCGCTCTTATCTTCAAGGGCGCGTTCAGCTTTAAGTCTGTCGCGGGCGGACTTCTCGGTTATACCATAATGATGTCTATGCGTTACGGATTTGCCAGAGGTATCTTCTCTAACGAGGCGGGTCTCGGTTCTTCCGTTATAGCGCACTCCGCTTCCGAGACTAAAGAGCCTGTTAAGCAGGGACTTTGGGGAATATTTGAGGTATTCTTCGATACCTTCGTTATTTGTACTCTTACCGCTATCACGCTTCTTACTACCGCTATAAAGAGCGGAAAGTACGATTTCACCAACATAGCAGGCAACGGCGGACTTAATAAGAACACTCTCGCTATGTTTGCGTTCGCCGAGCGCTTCGGCACGTTTGGATCTGTCGTATTCTCGGTAGTTCTCCCTCTGTTCGCGTTTACTACCATACTCGCATGGGCTTACTACGGACAGAAGGCGATTGAGTTCCTTGCGGGCAAGGGCAGTAAGGTTGCCGCTAACGTGTTTAAGGTTCTCTACGTAGGACTTCTCGCAGTTGGCGCGCTCGTCAGCTCCGACCTCGTATGGGCGCTTGACGATATGTTCAATGCTATGATGGCGCTTCCTAACCTTGTCGCGCTTATACTTATGAGCGGTCTTATAGTTAAGATCTCCAAGAACTACTTCGACCGTAAGAAGGGTCTTGAGGTTGAGCCTATGCTCTCCGCTTACCCCGACCTTAACGCCGAGCTTGCTTCAAAGCTCAGTGATGAGGATTGATTTTCCCTTCTTTTCTTGAAAGAAAAGAAGCAAAAGAACTTCTCTACTACGCCACATTGGTATATGGCGTAGTAGAGAAGTATTTTTTTGTTTTTCTTCGAAAAAATAGAAAAACCACCGTTTCCGCGCAAGATGAGCTCCTATGCAGCTTTGGTGGAGAATTATATACTTTTTTTGCAAGGCAAAAATAAAAATTACCTTTTGAAAAACGCACCCATAACACGGGTGCGTTTTTCAAAAGTTCTTTGCTTCTTTCTTTCAAGAAAGAAGATAAAATCTATCACTCACCAAGTAAGTCG
>JAZOVD010000041.1:0-60746 GCA_045658525.1 Eubacteriales bacterium | reverse complement strand
GCCGACTATTTTCAGCTCAGCGGGTACAAGCGTGTAGATCTCTCCTACCTTGCCGAATACTGCTTTGTAGCCCTCGGTCGTATCAAATACGTCGGTAGGAACGTTTACGCCTGTAAAGGTGGTGTAACTGTCGTTATACTTACCGAAGGTAAGGCTATCGCCGTTTTCACCGACTATCTCGTTGAACGAGCCTGCGGTGATCTTGGTAGCATTAGTGATTATCTTACCGCCGTTTATAACTACGTTTACGTCATTTAAGTTAAGGCTCGTATCGAGGTCTTTACCTACAACGAGCGGGAGCGAAGCTGCCGTAATCGCGCTTGCGTCAAGCGTGCAGTTATTAAGCGTGATATTGAAATCTGCCTGCTTTACGGTGTTGTAGCTTGACATTGCTCTCGGATACGCGATAAGCGCGGTGTAGCTCTCATTCTTATAAACCACATTAAGATCCTCGAAAACGTAGTTCATAATCTTATATCCGTCTGCGTTATTGTAATTAGCGCTGTTTAAGGTACTGAACCTTATGAGCGCGCCCTTGGTGATAAGAGTACCGTTTTTGATGGTCACGTTAGCTATCGGAACGTACGTCTTACTGTCATAGTTGTTGTAGCTCTGCTTTGCATCAACCGAGAACACGGGGTTGGTGCTGTCGTGCGTAAGAGTTTTTCCGTTAAGGTCGAGAACAAACTCTCCATCGAAGTGCGCGAAGTTGTTATATCCGGCTGCTTTCGTAACGTCAATAGTATGATCACGTCTGACAAGTATCTGCGCGCTATTTCCGCTACGTCCTACGAGAATAGCTCTCGCCTGCTCGAACGCACTCGATACGCCACCTATCTTATTGTCGTACTTTATTCCGTCATTATCGTTGTTGTCTATCAGTACAGCGAACGCGCCGATAAGCTCACCGTCAGAGAATACCGCAAACGGATAGTCATTTGCCGTATAATCGTAGGGAATAACTCCGTACTTTGTCTGAGAGCCGAGACGGTAGGTGTAAGTCTTAACGCTGCCCGAAACCGCCATAGAATATCTACCGAAGTAGGAAGCTCCGTTTTCGGTGGTGTTGAACGCCGCCGCAGAGGGTACGCCAGCCTTGGTTGCCGTATATTCGAGGTAGCCGTTTTCGCCCTTACCGAGAGTAAAGGTGTCCGCAGAAGCGGGGAAGTTCGCTATCGTTGTACCCGTATAACCGCCTGCGTTTATCTGACCGCCGTTTACGGTAACGTAAGCTCTGTTATTGACAGTGCTTGCCGCACCCTTAAAGAGCGTGGTGTTGTTTGCCTTTAAGTTTATCTCACAGTTATTAAGCGTAAGGGTGAGATAATGCTTGTAAGTTGCGTGGCAGGTAGGGCTAACGCTGAGTACTCCCGCAGCCGGAACGTTAAGTATAACGTTATCAAAGGTTATATTAGATATTTTATCAGTATCCCAATTTGCATTGGCGGTATTGCGGCAGGATTGTTCTATTAATACCCTATTATTGTTTACCGTTCCGTTCTTTACTATGAAGGACGACGGATAAACGTGGTTTTTCTTCGGAGATATTGCGCCGTCATAACCGTACGTCGCGCTCATATTGATCATACTTTGGGTTGACGGGAAGGAAATCGTATTTCCGCCAAGATCAAGTATCCATTCTCCGCCGATCTGAGCAAAGTTCGGGAAGTTAGTGTTCGATGTGTTACCCGTTGATGCGGCATCGTAATCACGACGCAAAAGCACCTGATACTGAGTGGTATATGTTCCTCTAAGGTATAAAAGCATACTTTGAAGAACAGAGTCAGTGCTTGGCGCGTAGTTGTTCTCCGGTCCCGCAGTGACCCAATAAGCGGTAGCCGTTACGAATTTTCCGCCCGTGAATATAGCGAACGGATAAGCCGTGGTATCCGCATACTCGCTCGGAATAATACCGTACTCCGTTATCATCGTGCTGGCTTTGAGCGAATAAACGTTGTTATCGCCGTCAGCTACGCCGTTTCCGAATTCAACGTACTTGCCCTCATCGTTTACACCACCGAATACCGCAAGTTCAGCGGTGGCGGGCATCGTGAGCGTGGTGTAGCTTCCGTTCTCATCCTTGCCAAATACCAAGGTTTCGTCGGTATCGAGTGCGGAAAGCGTTATAGCGGATATCTGGGAAGCGGTTATATTACCGCCGTTTATCTTGACGTTAAGGTCATTCATCAAAGCGGTATCGGTTCCATCAAAGAGTGTAGCCGCGCCGGTTATTCTGCTGATGTCAAGATCGCAGTTATTGAACGTGACGTTACAGAGCGCACCGAATTCCTGATTTGAGGTGTTTGACGTACTGATCATCTGAGATTTAGCGTCAATTTCAACACCGTCGAACAGTATATCCGTGACCTTCTGCTTGTCGTAACGGTTGAGAACGTTAGTGTTATCCGAGCCGTCACTGTTCTTTGAGGACATAGAGGAATAGCTGATCAGGGGAGAACCGTTTGTCACTATCTCTCCGCTCTTTATTACGAAGTTAGAGGGATAAATGTGGTTACCGCCGTTTACGCTGTTCTTTCCGCTCCAATTCGGGTCATAACCGTACTTAGAGGTAAGGCTTATAAACGCCATATCGCTATTCATAGTGAGCGTATTGCTATTAAGGTCTATAACGAGCGTTCCGCCTATCTGAGCAATGTTGGGGAAGCCGACGTCCGCGCCCGTCGTCATATCGTAATCACGGCGAAGGAAGATCTGTATCTCATTATTATGCTCGCCTCTGGCGGAGCCTGCCGCGTTTTTCCACGCGGCGTAGAGCGCGTGATCCTTGTCGCTGTCGGAGTTTGTGCTGAACTTGGTGTAAAGACCTATAAGCTCGCCGCCCGTAAATGCCGCGAAGGGATACGTCTCGGGGTCCTTATCGTCGGGAATAACTCCGTAAGGAGTGGCGTACTTCGCACCCGTAACCCTATAGAGCTTCCAACCGTTTGCCGCGCTATCAAGCGCAAGGGTTGCAAATCCCTTATCGCTCTGAGCGTTAAGCTCGCTCGAAACAGAAGAAGCCTCAGTTGTACTTATAGTGGTAAATTCACCGTTTTCGTCTGCCTTGAAGTAAACGTTATCTCCATTCTCCCAAAGCGTGAGCTTGGTGGTAGAGGAAACGATTATCTCACCGCTGTTAAAGGTATAGTCGGTAGTGATATTACCACTTCCGTTTGAAAATACCGTAACGGGACACTTAGGCATATCGCGTCTGTTTACGTCTATAACGCAGTCGTTGAAGGTTATGTGCTGTATTATATTCGTTCCGTCGGGAGCGGTAGGAGAGGTTATAATGCTCTTTACAGCCGCACCCTCTGCGGTGGTAATATATACGTTATCAAAGGTGATATTGTATATCTTTTCGGTGACCGTTCCGTCGGTATTAGCTCTGAGATGATTGATTATCGGCGCGTCATCAACTATTATCGTACCGTTCTTTATGGTATAGTTTACGGTATCGGGCTTCCAGTGAGCCGAGAAGTTGAGAAGTCCGTTATCGGAAAGTCTTACGGTATAGCCGTTAAGGTCAATAGTAAGGTTAGCTATTGCCGCAATCAGGTTATGGTCGCCGCTCTGCGAGAAATCATAATCGGAAAGGAAGGTTATAACACCGCCGTTGTTATTTACAGCCTCCCACCAGGTAGCGTACTGCGTTCCGTTCTTAACGGATACGGGCTTTTCGCCCTCGGGAGCTTTATACTCGTCGTTTCCGACCGCCGTAGTAACGAGAGAAGCCTCGCTTATCTCTATCGCGGTCACGTGCTCGGTAACAGTGAAGTTATCAATGTAATAAGGAGCAAGGGTTCCGCCCGTGGAATAAGCAACGAGCTTGAACTGCTTTACCTGCTCCTGTACACCGTAGTCCATTTCATATACGGTATAAGGAACACTGACCTCTATCCACTCGCCCGCTACTGTGTGAGTAGCCGTTCTCGTGTAACTGTAATCGCCCGTGGTCTCCGAGCCGTTGGTACAGTCGTTGAACCAGAGCTGGAACGGACGGGAAGCCGTATCATAAACTCTGAGCTTTATCATAAAGGTGCGTCCGTAGTCGTCCTCGGTAACTGCTTTGCCGCCGTTTATTATCTTATTATTGGAAAGAACAACGGGATACCAGCCACCGATGCCTGTGTTATAGACCTTCATAGCCGTTACAGCCTCGCCCGCTACCTCGGTAACGAACTCAGGTGTAGAAAGCGAGCCGCCCTTTACGAAATCACCGATGTTGGCAAAATCGTGAGAATAGGTTACGGTATCGACTACCGCCTTTGCCGCCTTGACGAGGAAGTAAACGGTCTCGCCCGCGGTCTTGCCCATTACATAGTCGGTAACGTCGTACTCGTAGTAGCCTGCGCCTTTGAGGTTTATCTTGCCGATCATCGCACCCGCAGTGTCGGTCTCGGAGCTTGCCTCGTAGATCTGCGCTACGTTAGCCGCGGCGTTAGATACCTTAAAGCGGAGCTTAAGGGTATTGTTCGGCGCGGTAAGCGAAGAAGGAACGGTGAACTTGAAATACGTTCCGTTCTCGTTAGTTACGGAAACGGGAGTGGTTATCTCAAAGTCAACCGCGCTTTCGCCCTTGGTGTAGAACGTAAAGCTGTCCTCTGCACCCATTTCCTTACCGTTATCGCCTTTGAGCGACGCGGGAACAGTTACGGTATATTTTACACCGCCGTTAAGAGCAACGGGATTAAATACCCATTGGGTCTTGCCGTAGCCGGACACCCATTCGCCCTGTGCTACGTTGCCGTTTTCGTCCTTGATAACTACCTTAGCTATCTCCTCTGCGGCAACGGGGCCATAGAATCTGATGGTTATACCGTCGGTAGTCTTTACACCCGCGTCGCCGTTTGCGGGTATGCTGTAAACCACGCTTACGGGCGTATCTTTAAGGTAATAAGCCGTATGCTTAAAGAGTGCGTCGTAGCCATCTACTCCGTAGTTTACGTCAAGTCCGGAAATTACGTCGTGTTGAAGCGGAGCTTCGAAGAACAACGAGGGAATGTCATATATACGAAGAAGATTTTCAAGATAGTTATGGGTACTATAACCGCTTCCGAAGTTATCGTAGTAGTTAGCCGCGGTAAATACGGGAGCGTGGTTTTCCCAAGGCTGGATAGTAGTTCCGCCGCAGCTGGAATATACCCACTGAAGTCCTGAGGGTATCTCGCGGAGAACGCCGTTTTCGTCGGTATAGGTCAGCCAAGGCTGCAACTCTCCGCCATGAACTACGTAGCTTCCTTTAACTATATCCTCGGTCTTACCGTTCTGATAACGGGAATTACCGTCGTATTTCGTGTGAATGCCCGTAATAGGATCGGTCGCGCCGATGTAACCATCGTTTAAGAAGGTCGCTACCTTCTTATCAACGTAAGCCGCAAGAGCCTCTGCGCTTCCGCCGAACTCGTCAACAGTCGCGCTCTCTCGAAGTGCCGCCGCACCGAGGAAGGTCTGGAATCCTCCCTTGGAGTTTCCGTAAAGACCGAATCTATCGTTATCGAACTTAAAGGTATCGTGGTCTGTTATCGAAAGATAACGAAGGTATCTTATTGCCGCGGTATTGTAGTTACTTCTGTTGAACGAACCGAGCGCGAACGTTCCGTTCTGACCCGTTATACCGCCCACCTGATCGCCCGAGAAATAACCGTAATGGTCGTTTCTCGACATCGGAACGTACTCAAAGTCGTAAACAGATACCGCGTATCCGTTAAGAGAATAGCCTACAAGATAGGGTCTTGACTCGGTATAAGTTCCCGACGTAATATGCTCGGACGAGCTTGCAAGCGTCATTACGGGAACGTCATTTAAAGGCTTATCGGGATAAATGACGTGCATATAAAGGCTGAAATCAAGAGGGCTTCCGTCCTTCTGAACGCAATCGGTTATCGTCATTGCCTTGGTGTATCTCAACCTTGTATATTGACCTTTTTCGTTATCTACCGTTGTTCCCGCCGCGTCGGCGTACCAAACGGGCTCGACAGGGTATTTACCGTCATCAAAGCCGTTCTGAGTGGTCTTGCGGTTTCCGTCCTCGTCCACCCATTTGACGACTGTATCACGCTTTACGCCTCTGAAATCCTCGTTCCAGACGTGAACTATTCTTTCGATAGTTCCGTCAGTTCCGTGCTTATCTATCTCATAGAAAACGTTACTGAGACTTACGTTATGTCCCGCGGGAACTGCGTGGTTCTCGTGGTAAGCACTGCCGGGGAACAGGGTCTTGTCTTTAAAGTAAGTACCGGTTCTGAGCTTCGTTCTTATCTTCTGGACAGAATATTCAAGTCCGGGGCTTACAGCCTTTGCGTTATTTAAATAGTCGAGGACCGCTACGACGTATCCGCGTTCAATCATAGACGTAATGATATTTACGTCAGTCTCGGTTCCAAGTCTTTCAGCTGAGCTGTTTACTATGTACAGTATTACGGGAGTTCCGTTATAGCCTGACTTAGTCGAGCCCTTAGATGCATCGTAATAAACGGTGATCTCGTAAGGTATGCCTATATATCCGTCGTCAGTAAACTCTTGCGTTCCGCCCTGAATATAATCGCTAAGTTCTTCTTCGATCTTCACCGTTGCGTCCTCCTTTTCTTCCGTACTGTCTCCGCTTGCAAACACCGATATAGCTGATAAAGGCATCATACCTATCAGCATACAGAGCAGCAAGAGAAACGAAGTTATTCTTGTTTTAATCTTCATAACCGTTAAATACTCCTTTCACAGTTACTTGAAATTTTTAAACTAAGCACCCATTGTGCATACTTATTATACCACATATATTGCTGTTTGTACAGTCCTTTTCCTATCACAATATTATGAAAATCTACGATTTTTATTTTTACACAAAAAGAAAAAAGGAGAATATTTCTCCTTTTTCTGTTAAATTAAAGGCTCGCCCTCTGGGAGAGGCTTTCAGAATTTCGCTCACCAGTCTATTATATCGCTATCCTTCTTCATTTTTTTAAGAGTAGAGTAAAACGTACTGAGATTCTTAAATCCGCAAAGCTCTGCCGCTTTGCAGCTCGGAAGATCCGGTTGATTTTTTCTTATCTCTATGTATTCAGCCATTCTGCGTCTGTTCAGATATTCACGGAAGCTCATTTCAACGTATTTATTGAACAGCATTGAAAGATAATTAGGAGAATAGCCAAACCTTTTCGCTATATCGGAAACGGTAATGTTTTCTGTACAATTCTCATTTATGTACTTTAATACCTCTATCAGCACCTCTCCGATCTTAGCGCGTTCGTTATCAAGCTCATAAGGATATATCTGCATCATCATAGAGATAAGCATATTGATAAATCCTATCTTATATACCATAGAATCCATATCGCACGTGGAATAGCTAAGCTCCAAAAAGCTTTTTATTTTTTCAAATCCCTCACATTTTTCCATAAACGTTGGGAATTTTAATTTTTTGAGGTTATTTATGCTGTCAAAAAAGCTCGCGCTTATGAGAACAACAAAACACTCCGTTCCGATTTTAAAATCATATTGATGACGCTCAAAGTGGTCTATAAAAACTACCGTTCCTTCTTTTATGTCGTATATTTTGTCGTTTACCTTAACCTGCGAAAGTCCTTTTATGCCAAACGCGATCTCAACCGAGTTATGAAGATGCGGCATAGAATTCCATTTGCTTAATCCTGTACTCTCATGTTTTATAACTCTTTTCTTAAAAAGAACGTGCTCTTTTCTATCAGCCGCGCTCTCATACCACGCTGTGATCATTTCCGTTCTCCTTTCAAAATTCTCCGATACAGTCAGTATCCGATACGGTCAGTATATCATAATGTGTTGAGATTGTCAAGATGAGCGTTGTACGAATCATACAGAATGTATTACTCTGAAAATTTCTAATCCCCTTCTTCACTTCTTTTTCCTTCTTTGTAAAAAAAGAAACTTACACTCGAAGCTTTGTTGATTTTTGCAAAATAAAACAAAAAAACACTTCCCTCGCACGCCCCATATTAAGGGTGCGTGCGAGGGAAGTTCTTTGCTTCTTTCTTTCAAGAAAGAAGGAAGATCTTACTCTGCGTCAGCAACTTCGACCTTAGCTTCCTCAGTCTTCTCCTCGGTAGCGGGAGTATCGAGCTGTACAGACGGTGCCGTGAGAGTGATAAGAGCCATTTCAGCTCCGTCTCCTCTACGCGGTCCGAGCTTATATACAGCAGTATATCCGCCGTTTACCTCGGCATACTTGGGAGCAACTGTGTCAAACAGCTTCTTAGCTGTCTCCTCGGGGAGAACCGCAAGGGCTTTACGGAAGTTTGCAAGTCCCGCTTTTTTGCCCAGAGTTATCATTTTTTCAGTTAATGAGCTGACCTCTTTTGCTCTGGTAAGGGTAGTCTCGATCTTACCGTTTTCGATAAGATAAGCAACCATTCCGTAAAGCATGCTCATTCTATGAGCGGTAGGTCTGCCAAGTTTTCTGGTTCCCATTATACGAACCTCCTTATTGTTATAATCCTTAAATACTTCGTAAGTTAAATATTCGCTTACGGCGAGACTTACTCCTCGTCCGCTTTAAGACTCAGGTTAAGTGATTCAAGCTTCTGAATGACCTCTTCAAGCGACTTCTTTCCGTGGTTTCTTACCTTTATCATATCTTCCGTGGTCTTGTTGACGAGATCCTCTACCGTATCTATGCCCGCACGCTTCAAGCAGTTGAAGCTTCTTACGGACAGGTCAAGTTCCTCAATGGTCATCTCAAGAACTTTTTCCTTTATGGTCTCTTCGCGCTCGACCATTATCTCAGCATTAATCGCTTCATCAGAAAGATCCACGAATAATTTGAGATGCTCGTTGAGTATCTTGGCTGCAAGCGAGATCGCTTCCTTTGCCGATATTACGCCGTTAGTCGTTATCTCCATCGTCAGCTTGTCATAGTCAACCATATTTCCGACTCTCGTATTTTCAACCGAGTAATTTACCTTGTAAACAGGGGTAAATATCGAGTCAGTATATATCAGACCTATCTGCGCGGGATTGTTCTGCTTGTTCTTTTCCTGAGAGACGTATCCTCTGCCGTGGCCGAACGTAAGCTCCATAAACAGGTGCGCGTTTTCGCCTACGGTAGCGATAACATGATCGGGGTTAAGTATCTCTATATCGGAATCCTGAGCTATATCTCCCGCAGTTGCAGTACAGGGGCCGGTCACGTCAAGTACAACGGTCTTATATCCGTCGCAGTTGAGCTTTGCCGTTATGCCCTTGACATTCAGCACTATTTCGGTTACATCCTCTTTTACTCCGGGAACCGTGGAGATCTCGTGGAGAACTCCGTCGATCTTTATACTTACTACCGCTACTCCTGAAAGAGAGCTGAGAAGTACCCGACGCAGCGAGTTACCGAGTGTCGTTCCATAGCCTCTTTCAAGCGGCTCGACAACAAAGGTAGCACTGCTTCCATCATCACTATTGACGATGGTGCTTATATTTGGTTTTTCTATTTCTATCATATCACGTTACCCTCCTGTGTTAGTTTGTTAGCCGTGGGCACCCTGACCCACAGCCGGTTAACAGTTTCCAGCCGGGGGTGGGTATTACTTGGAGTACAATTCGACGATGAGCTGCTCCTCGAACGGGAAGTCAATGTCTTCTCTGGTGGGAAGAGCTTCAAGGGTAGCCTTAACAGCTTCCTTGTCAACTACAAGCCACTTAGGAGCTATTCTCGAATCAAGTCCCTCTACGAGCTCCTTGATCTTTGCAGATGAACGGCTCTCCTCGCGTACCGTAACCACATCTCCTGCTTTAAGAAGCATAGAGGGTATAGTAGCCTTCTTGCCGTTTACTCTGAAATGTCCGTGAAGAACGAGCTGACGAGCTTCCTTGCGGCTCTCTGCCATTCCCATTCTATATACGACGTTATCGAATCTTCTTTCGAGAAGTATGAGAAGGTTGTCACCCGTAACTCCTTCAAGACGGTCTGCCTCTTTGAAATAAGACTTGAACTGTCCTTCCTGAAGTCCGTAGTATCTCTTTGCCTTCTGCTTCTCACGAAGCTGCTTACCGTATTCCTTTACCTTTGCGTTCGCCGCGCCGTGCTGACCGGGAGCGGAAGAACGGTGCTCAAGGGAGCACTTACCGTTAAGACAACGGTCGCCCTTTAAAAAGAGCTTAGTTTTCTCTCTGCGACAAAGTCTGCAAGAGGGTCCTGTATATCTTGCCATTTCTTACTTACCTCCTGATTAAACTCTTCTGCGCTTGGGAGGACGGCAACCGTTATGAGGGATAGGAGTTACGTCCTTTATCATTGTAATTTCAAGTCCCGCTGCTGCGAGTGCACGGATAGCGCTCTCTCTGCCTGCTCCGGGGCCCTTTACATATACCTCTACGGTCTTCATTCCGTGATCCATAGCTATCTTCGCCGCTGTTTCGGCTGCCGACTGTGCGGCAAAGGGGGTGGACTTTCTGGATCCCTTGAAACCAAGTTCTCCCGCGGAAGCCCAGGATATTGCGTTGCCCTGTACATCACTTATGGTGATTATGGTGTTATTGAACGTTGCACGGATATGTGCTGCGCCCTTTTCAACATTTTTACGCTCGCGACGCTTCTTGACTACCTTCTTCGCCACGCTCTGTGCTGCTTTTGCCATTCCTGATTCACTCCCTTACTTCTTCTTGTTAGCGATAGTCTTTGCCGGTCCCTTACGGGTTCTGGCGTTAGTCTTTGTACGCTGTCCTCTTACCGGAAGACCTTTTCTGTGTCTGATTCCGCGGTAGCAGTTGATTTCCACCATGCGCTTGATGTCCATCGCTACGTCGCGTTTAAGGTCACCCTCGACCTTGTAATTTTCCTGTATCTCGTCACGAAGCTTTGCAACTTCGTCATCGGTCAGATCCTTTGCTCTGGTATCGGGATTGATACCGGTCTTGGCAAGGATGTCGTTTGCGCTCTTTCTGCCGATTCCGTAGATATAGGTAAGGGCTATTTCGATCCTTTTTGAATTCGGAAGATCTACACCTGCTAAACGAGCCATGCTGTTTACACTCCTTCTTTTAGCCTTGTCTTTGTTTGTGCTTCGGGTTCTCGCAAATTACCATTACGATTCCCTTGCGCTTGATTATTTTGCACTTATCGCAAATTTTCTTTACGGATGGTTTAACTTTCATTTTTCTACCATTCCTTTCTTATTTTGCACGCCACGTGATACGTCCCTTCGTGAGGTCGTAAACCGATACCTCAACCGTAACCTTATCGCCGGGCAGAATCCAGATATAATTCATTCTTAACTTTCCCGATATATGAGCGGTCACTATATGACCGTTGGGAAGCTTTACCTTGAAGGCGGCGTACGGAAGTGCTTCCACTACCGTGCCTTCAAATTCCATTACATCATCCTTAGCCAGAATTATCCCTCCAAACCTTTATGACTTTAACCGTTTATTTCGGTAAGAAGTATCGGTCCATCCTCTGTTATTGCAACGGTGTTTTCGTAATGCGCGGACAACATTCCGTCCGCCGTCTTTACCGTCCATCCGTCACCAAGGACCTTTACCGAATACGTACCGGCATTGACCATCGGCTCTATTGCCAAGGTCATTCCGGCGCACAGCCTCGCGCCTCTTCCCGCGTTCCCGTAATTGGGTACCTCGGGATCCTCGTGAAGCTCGTGTCCCACACCGTGTCCAACGTAGCTTCTCACTACCGAGAAGCCATTCTTTGCGGCGTGTACCTCAACCGCTGAGCCTATATCGCCTATGCGGTTTCCTATGACAGCCTGTTCCGCGCCTTTGTAAAAGCACTGCTTTGTCACTTCGATCAGCTTTTTCGCCTCCTCGGTAACGTTACCGACCGCGAAGGTCCTCGCCGCGTCTCCGTGAAAGCCGCGATAGAAAGCGCCGACGTCCACTTTAACTATGTCACCCTCACGGAGTATCCTCTTTTTAGAGGGTATTCCGTGGATGACCTCGTCGTTTATGCTTATGCAAGCACTTCCCGGGAATCCGCCGTATCCGAGAAAGGACGGCTTCGCTCCCTGCTTTTCGATATGCGCACGCACTATGCTGTCAAGCTCGTATGTGCTTACGCCCTCTTTTACCGCTTCGCCCGCGAGATAAAGTGCCTCTCCGGTTATCCGTCCGGCTTCTTTCATCGCTGCGAGCTGTTCGCTGTTTTTCAGTTTTATCATATCAGTTGCCTTTTAATGCTTCGAGGGTCAGTCGCGTTGTATCCGCGACCTCCTCCTGACCAATGACAGTCCTGAGCTTTCCTCTCTTTGCGTAGAACGCTTCAAGAGGCTGGGTCTGCTCGTGGTAAACTTCAAGGCGCTGTCTTACGACCTCGGCCTTATCGTCGTCACGAATCGCTACCGGAGCTTTGCACTCGGTACAGACCGCTTTTTCTCCGTCGCTCGCGGGCGGATTGTACGTTACGTGGTATGTTGCGCCGCACTTAGGACAGTATCTTCTGCCCGAGGAGCGTTCCACTATCACGTCGTCCGGAACATAAATGTTGAGTACCGCGTCGATGTCCTCTCCCATAGCTTCACGCGCTTCCGCCTGAGCCACGGTCCTCGGGAAACCGTCGAGTATATATCCGCCGCTTACGCTTTTAAGTTTTTCCTTGACTATGCCGACTACGATATCGTCGCTGAGCAGCTTACCGCTCGCGATTATATCCTTCGCCGCAAGTCCGACGGGAGTGCCTTTTGCTATTGCTTCCCGTATCATGTTTCCTGTTGATATCGTTGGTATTCCGAGCTCGCGACTTACTGCCGCTGCCTGTGTTCCTTTTCCCGCGCCGGGAGCGCCTAAAAAGATTATTTTCATATAGGAAACCTCATTTTTATTTTCTGAAGCTTTTGCTATCACTCAAGGAAGCCCTTGTAATGACGCATCGTCATCTGAGCCTCGATCTCACGCGCCGTTTCAAGGATAACTCCGACTACTATAAGGAGCGAAGATCCGCCGAACGCTATCGAACCGAGTTGGTTGTTGAGAATGATGTTTACTATAAGCGGTACTACCGCTATGATACCGAGGAAGAGTGCTCCGATAAGCGTGATCCTGTTAAGGACCTTCGTTATATAATCGGAGGTAGGCTTACCGGGACGGATACCCGGAATAAAGCCACCGTTCTTCTTCAAGTTGTTCGCTACCTCGATAGGATTGAATGAGATAAGAATGTAGAAGTACGCGAAAAGTATGATGAGTATGAAGAACAGTATCGCATATACCACTGAATCATACGCGAAGAAGTCAAAGAACTTCTCCCAGAAGCCACCCTTCTTAGGAGTTACTATCATTTCGATGGTACTCGGAAGAGCTACTATGGAGTTCGCGAAGATTATCGGCATAACGCCGCTCATATTGAGCTTTATGGGAAGAGTGGTGCTCTGTCCGCCGTACATCTTACGTCCGACTACCTTCTTCGCGTACTGAACAGGCAAACGGCGTTCGCTGTTCGTGATGTAAACTACGAAGGTTATCATAGCAAGAGCGGCAAATCCGATCACCTCGATTATTACGAGGTTCCACGCATCGGAAAGAGCGTAGTTGACCAGGCTTATTACGCTGGACGCGCCCGTTGCGACTATGTTGGCAAAGAGTATGATCGAGATACCGTTTCCGATACCGTGGTCGTTTACCTTTTCCGCGAGCCACATTATGAGCGCCGCACCTGCGGAGTAACAGAGAACTATTACGAAGCCTCCGAGAACGGTGTTACCGAAATCGGTGAGGTAGCCGTAGTTTCTCATGTACATGTAGTAACCGAACGCGGTAAGAAGTCCGAGAATAACGGTAACTACTCTGGTCCACTGGGTTATTATCTTCTGACCCTCCTCGCCTCTCTTGGAAATTCTTTCAAGAGCGGGGATTGCTATGGTCAGGAGCTGCATAACGATCGACGCCGTAATGTAAGGCGAGATCGAAAGTGCGAACAACGTTGCTTTTGAGAAAGCGTCACCTGAAAGTATATTCAGGTACGCGAACAGGTTTCCGTCGGCTACGTTAAAGCTTGCCTCCATTGCCTCATAATCCGTAAACGGAACGTGCACTGCCGCACCGATGCGGTAAAGCAGTATTATGAAGAGCGTAAAGAGGAACTTTTTACGCATCTCGGGAATAGCCCATGCGTTTCTAAGTGATTTAAACACTTATATCACCTCTGCTTTCCCGCCGGCAGCTTCAATCTTTTCCTTTGCAGAAGCAGAGAAGATAGAGGCCTTTACGGTAATCTTCTTGCTGATCTCGCCGTCACCGAGAACCTTGAGACCGTCGTAGGCTTTTCTTATTACACGGTCATTAAGCAGAGTATTTATATCGATCACATCTCCGTCAGCATACTTTTCAAGTGCCTTAACATTGACAGTAGCGTAACGAACAGCAAATCTGTTTTTGAATCCTCTTTTGGGGAGTCTTCTGTAAAGCGGGTTCTGTCCGCCCTCAAATCCAGGACGTACGCCTCCGCCGGAACGGGCATTCTGACCCTTATGTCCCTTACCCGCGGTCTTTCCGTTTCCGGATCCCGGGCCTCTACCCTTGCGCCAGGCGTTCTGTACAGAGCCTTCCGCGGGTGAAAGTTCGTGGAGCTTCATTTGTTTTCCTCCTTTTATCTGATAATTGTCTTGGATAATTGCTTATTTCTCGACCTTTACAAGGTGGGAAATAGCCGCAACCTTACCCGCTACGGCAGCGTTTTCTTCTACCGTTACGGAATTTCCGGGACGTTTAAGTCCGAGAGAAAGAGCGGTTGCCTTCTGCTTGGGGTTTACGCCTATCAGACTTCTTACAAGTGTGATTTTCATTTGCAGTACCTCCTTACAGCTCTTCGACGGTAAGTCCGCGAAGCTGCGCGACCTCTTCCGCCGTACGCAGAGCTTTAAGTCCTTCAAATGTCGCCTTAACTACGTTCGTTACGTTGTTGGAACGAAGGCACTTAGTTCTGATGTTCTTTATGCCCGCAAGTTCAAGTACCGCACGAACTGCGCCGCCAGCGATGATTCCGGTTCCTTCCGGTGCCGGCTTGAGGAGAACCTTACCTGCTCCGAATATTCCCGTTATCTCGTGAGGAATGGTGTTTCCTACGAGAGATACTTCTATCATGTTCTTCTTTGCGTCCTCGATAGCCTTACGCATTGCTTCCGGTACCTCAGCTGCTTTGCCGAGTCCGTAGCCTACGTGTCCGTTTTCGTCTCCGACTACCATAAGAGCTGTGAAACGCATTATACGTCCGCCCTTAACGGTCTTAGAAACACGGTTTATCGCTACGTTTACTTCCTTTAAGTCCAAGGCCGACGCATCTATTATCTTGTTTGCCATTATCTTTGCTCCTCCTTAGAACTTAAGTCCGCCCTCACGGGCTCCTTCGGCGAGTTCCTGTACACGTCCGTGGTACACATATCCGCCTCTGTCGAATACTACCGTCTCGATGCCCTTTGCAAGAGCTCTCTCGGCTATCTTCTTGCCGATCTCGCGCGCGGCTTCTTTGTTTCCGCCGTAGCTTTCGAATTCCTTCTCAACGGTGGTCGCGCTTACGAGCGTTACGCCGTTTACGTCATCGATAATCTGCGCGGAGATGTTTGCGTTGGAACGGTAAACACAAAGACGCGGACGCTCCGGTGTTCCGGATATTTTAGCTCTGACTCTCTTATGTCTCTGAAGTCTTGCCTTATTTGTATCCTGTTTCGTTATCATTTGCCTACCCTCCTAATTATTTACCGGCCTTACCGGCTTTGCGGCGGATACGCTCATCAGCGTACTTAACGCCCTTGCCAAGGTACGGCTCCGGAGGTCTCTTCTCGCGGACCTGCGCTGCGACCTGTCCTACGACCTGCTTATCTACACCCTTTACTATTACGATGTTCGGCTGGGGAGACTCAAAGGTTACTCCGTTGCCGTCCTCGAATGTGATGGGGTGAGAATGTCCGAGGGTCAGTGTGAGGGTCTTGCCCGACTTCTGTGCTCTGTAACCGACTCCGACGATCTCGAGCTGCTTTGCGTAGCCCTCGGTAACGCCGACGATCATGTTGTTAAGGAGCGTACGGGTAAGTCCGTGAAGCGACCTGTTTTCCGCTTCGTCGTTGGGGCGCTCTACTACTACGGTAGAACCCTCAACCTTTATTATCATGTTGCCATGAAGCTGCTGTGTAGCTGTTCCCTTAGGGCCTTTTACGGTAACGAGATTACCGGCTTCGACCTTTACGTCTACGCCCGCGGGAATGCTTATCGGCTGTCTTCCGATTCTTGACATTTCCTTAATCCTCCCGTTTTACGATACGAAGGCGAGAACTCCGCCACCGACGTTTTCTTTTCTCGCTTTTTTATCGGTCATTACACCCTTGGACGTGGATACGATAGCTATACCGAGTCCGTTCATTACCTTAGGCATATCCTCGCAGTTTGCGTACACTCTGAGTCCGGGCTTGGATACTCTCTTGAGTCCGGTGATCGCCTTCTGCTTACCGACGTATTTAAGCGTTATTTTTATGATGCCCTGCTTGTTATCGTCTATTATCTGATAACCCTTTATATATCCCTCGTTAACAAGAATGTCGGCTATCGCCTTCTTCATGTTAGACGCGGGAATCTCGACCGATTCATGCTTTGCACTGTTCGCATTTCTTATGCGAGTCAGCATATCGGCTATTACATCTGACATTTGCATTTCTTAATCCTCCTTCTGTCCTTCTTGCTTTCGCATTACCAGGATGCCTTGCGTACACCGGGTATTTCACCCTTGTATGCAAGCTCACGGAAGCAGATACGGCAGATACCGAACTTGCGGAGATACGCATGAGGTCTTCCGCAGATCTTGCATCTGTTATACTCTCTGGTCGCAAACTTCTGAGGTCTTTGCTGCTTTACTTTCATTGATACCTTAGCCATTGCAATTTACCTCCTTTTATTTCGCGAACGGCGCGCCGAGGAGCGTAAGAAGCTCTTTTGCTTCCTCGTCCGTGTTTGCCGTCGTTACGAATGCGATGTCCATTCCGCGTACGCGGTCAACCTTCTCATACTCTATCTCGGGGAATATGAGCTGCTCTTTGAGTCCGAGAGAATAGTTTCCTCTGCCGTCGAAGGCATTGGGGTTTATTCCCTTAAAGTCACGTACTCTGGGAAGGGCTATATTGAAGAGTCTGTCGATGAACTCGTACATGATCTCTCCACGGAGGGTTACTTTTCCTCCGATTGCCATACCGGCTCTGAGCTTGAAGTTAGCAACGGACTTCTTTGCCTTGTTTACTACTGCCTTCTGTCCGGTGATAGCGGTGAGGTCGCCTACGATGGCTTCCATAACCTTAGCGTTGTCTCTCTCTTCTCCGCCGGTTCCGACGTTGACAACCACCTTATCAAGCTTAGGTATCTGCATTACGCTCTTGTAGTTGTACTTTGTCATAAGAGCGGGTGCTACTTCGTTCTTATAAAGATCTTTAAGTCTTGCCATTGCTCGATACCTCCTTAGTCAAACTTGTGACCGCAAGGAGTTCCGTCTTCCTTCTTGCCGGAGCAAACACGGACCTTCTTGTCGTCGATCATCTCGGTATGGTAGCGTACGCCCTTCTTACAATCGGGGCAGTACAGTGCAACCTTATCCGCATATATTGCGCCCTCGACGGTAAGTATGCCGCCCTGGTCGCCCTGCTTGCGGGGTTTTACATGCTTCTTTACAAGGTTAACGCCCTTAACGATAACCTTTCTTTCCTTCGGGGATACCTCGAGGACTTCGCCGATCTCTCCTTTAAGGTGACGCTTCTTGTCACCGGAAAGAACTATGACGGTATCGCCCTTCTTTACATGAAGTGTATTCATTTAAACCGGTACCTCCTTAAAGAACTTCGGGAGCGAGCGAAAGGATCTTTGTGAAATCCTTTTCACGGAGCTCTCTTGCCACAGGACCGAATATACGGGTTCCTCTGGGGGTCTTATCTTCTTTTATTATTACGGCCGCGTTCTCGTCGAACTTTATATACGAGCCGTCTGCGCGTCTCATCCCACGAACAGATCTTACGATGACTGCCTTAACAACATCACCCTTCTTGACCGTTCCGCCGGGAGCCGCTTTCTTTACGCAGGCTACTACTATGTCGCCTATGTTTCCGTAGCGTCTGCCTGTTCCGCCGAGTACACGAATGCACATAAGTTCTTTTGCACCCGTATTATCGGCAACTTTCATATATGACTGCTGCTGTAACACTTGCGGTTACCTCCTCTTTTATACGCATTTTGACGTATCGTCCGCCTGTCTTGCGGTGATATTATTTTGCCTTCTCGATTATTTCTACAAGACGCCATCTCTTTGTCTTGGAAAGAGGTCTTGTTTCCATTATCATTACCTTGTCGTCCACACCCGCGGTGTTTGTCTCGTCGTGAGCGTGTACTTTAAGTGTACGGTGCATAACCTTGCCGTACTTCGGATGCTTTACGCTGTCCTCTATCGCTACTACTATGGTCTTATCCATCTTTGCGCTGACAACGCGTCCGACTCTGGTTTTTCTGAGATTTCTTTCTTCCATCTTCGTTATCCTCCTGTCTTACGCGTTCTTTCCCTCGTTGATGACCGTGAGTACGCGAGCGATGTCACGCTTTACGTCGGTTATCTTGTGAGGGTTGTCGAGCTGGTTTATAGCAAGCTGGAAACGGAGGTGGAACAGCTCATCTTTAAGCTCCGTAAGCTTCTTCTGAAGATCGGATTCCGACATTGCTCTTATCTCTGATGCCTTCATTGCTTATTCCTCCTCTTTCGTCTGTTCTTTTGCTATAAATTTGCACTTTATCGGAAGCTTGTGCATTGCAAGACGCATAGCTTCGCGAGCGATCTCTTCGCTTACGCCGTCCATTTCGAACAGCACTCTTCCCGGCTTTACTACCGCTACCCAGTGGTCAACAGAACCCTTACCGGAACCCATTCGGGTCTCAGCCGGCTTCTCGGTGATCGGCTTGTCGGGGAATATCTTGATCCAGACCTGTCCGCCACGGCGAATGTATCTGGTCATCGCTATACGGGCAGCCTCTATCTGGTTGCTCGTGATCCATGCGGGATCGCAAGCTACGAGTCCGAAGTTTCCGTAGCTCAATGTGTTACCGCGCATTGCTTTTCCCTTTAATCTTCCGCGGTGAACACGTCTGTATTTTGTTCTCTTAGGCATCAACATGGTGCTCAGCCCTCCTTCTTGGGCGCAACCGGAGCTGTTGCTACCGGAGCGCGTCTGCCGTCGGTTCCGTAGCGAGGCTTGTTGTCGTTACGGTCGAAGCGACGTCCGCCGTTACCCTTGTTGAAACCGCCTTCTCTGCGGTCTCCGTTTCTGCGGTCTCTACGGTCGCCTCTGCGGTCGCCTCTGCGATCCTTCTTATCGGCGTTTTCTACGGTTCTCTTCGCACCGTTTCCGGCGGAGAGGACCTCTCCCTTGTATATCCATACCTTAACACCGATCTTACCGTAGGTGGTGTTAGCCTCCCAGAAGCCGTAATCTATATCAGCTCTGAGGGTCTGAAGCGGTATGGTTCCCTCGTGGTAGTGCTCGGTACGAGCTATTTCAGCTCCCGCGAGACGTCCCGCACAGGAAATCTTGATTCCCTTTGCTCCGAGGTGCATGGTTCTGGATATTGCCATCTTCATCGCACGTCTGAAAGCGATTCTGCCTTCAAGCTTAGCTGCGATGTTCTCAGCTACGAGCTGTGCGTTGAGGTCGGGGCTCTTTACCTCGACTACGTTTACGAACACAGCCTTCTCGCCGCCGACCATCTTCTCGATCTCGGCTTTGAGCTTTTCTATTGCCGCTCCGCCCTGTCCGATGATTATACCGGGCTTGGCGCAGTGAATGAATACTCTGATTCTTGCGCTATCGCGCTCTATCTCGATCTTCGGTACTCCGGCGTCCTGAAGCTTCTTTTTAAGGAAGGTTCTTATCTTATAGTCGGATACGAGGGTGTCACCGAAGCTTTCGTCCTTCTCGAACCATCTCGAATCCCAGTCTTTAATGACGCCAACACGAAGGCCGTGGGGATTAACTTTCTGACCCATTCTTTTAGCCTCCTCTTTTACTCAGCCGCAACCGCATTGCCGCTCGTTCTCTCTTTTACGGCAATCGTTACGTGGCTTGTTCTCTTTAAAATGCGGTTTGCGCTTCCCTTTGCTCTCGGCATCATTCTTTTGAGTGTCGGGCCGGGACATACGTAGCACTCGGATACGTAAAGCTTGCTTGCGTCCATTTCAAAGTTGTTCTCTGCGTTTGCAACAGCGCTTTTAAGCAGCTTTATAAGGTATTCCGATGCGGATTTGTGTGTATTTTTAAGAATCGCCATCGCCATGTCAGCGTCCTTACCTCTGATGAGGTCGAGAACTATCTTAACCTTGCGAGGAGAAATTCTTGCATATTTCAGTATCGCTTTTGCTTCTCTATTAGCTTCCATTTCAGGTGCCTCCTTCCGGGACGTTTAAACGCTCCGTATTTTTATTTGATCCGGCTTGTCTTAACAACGGCTATTACTTACCGTTGTTAGACGTCTTGGAACCGGCGTGACCTTTAAAGGTACGGGTAGGTGCGAATTCTCCGAGCTTGTGTCCGACCATATCCTCTGTTACATATACCGGAACGTGCTTTCTTCCGTCATGTACCGCTATGGTATGACCAACGAACTCCGGGAAAATGGTGGAGGCTCTGGACCAGGTCTTTATTACCTTTTTGTCGTTCGCTTCGTTCATAGCTACTATACGGTTATAGAGCTTAACCTCAACGAACGGGGCTTTTTTACAGCTTCTGCTCATTTTAGTGTCCTCCTGAATTAATTAGCGTGACGGCTCTTCACGATGAACTTATTGGTTCTAGCCTTCTTATTACGCGTCTTGTATCCAAGCGCGGGCTTGCCCCAAGGAGTTACCGGAGAAGGACGTCCGACAGGTGATTTACCCTCACCACCACCGTGCGGGTGGTCGCAGGGGTTCATGACAGATCCGCGTACGGTCGGGCGGATACCCATGTGACGCTTCTTACCTGCCTTACCGATCTTGACTGTGTCGTGTTCGATATTGCTGACTGTACCTATCGTTGCTTTGCAATCGAGTCTTATGAGGCGAACTTCACCGGAGGGAAGTCTTACCTGAGCCATACCGTTCTCCTTAGCCATAAGCTGAGCGGCGGCTCCCGCGGAACGAACGAGCTGTCCGCCCTTACCGGGATATATCTCGATGTTGTGGATGAAAGTACCTACCGGAATAGCAGATATTTCCATAGTGTTTCCGGGCTTTATATCGGAAGCGCTTCCGGTATAGACCGTATCGCCGTCGGTAAGTCCGGTAGGAGCAAGAATGTAGCTCTTTACTCCGTCTTCATACTGAATAAGCGCGATGTATGCGGTTCTGTTGGGGTCGTACTCTATACCGAGGACCTTAGCAGGCATATCGTCGCGGTTACGGCGGAAATCGACAAGTCTGTACTTCTTCTTGTTACCGCCGCCCTGATGACGTACAGTTATACGTCCGTAGCTGTTACGTCCCGCATTCTTTTTAAGTACGGTCAGGAGAGATTTCTCGGGAACCGACTTAGTGACCTCGTCGAAGGAGGGCACAGACATATGTCTTCTTGCAGGCGACGTAGGATTATACTTCTTTGTTGCCATTGTTTTACTCCTCCTTTAACTTATCTCATACCCTCAAAGAATTCGATCGTCTCAGAATCCTCTGTGAGCTGTACTATTGCTTTCTTCCATGCGGAAGTGTAGCCCTCGTGAACGCCAAGGCGCTTCGGCTTCTTCTTCATGGATACGGTGTTTACATATGCCACCTTAACTTTGAACATCTTCTCGACTGCGTCAGCGATCTCCGGCTTAGTTGCGTCCTTTCTTACTTCAAAGACGTACTTCTTGTCGGCGGTCATATCCATGCTCGCTTCCGTGATTATCGGTCTGATGATTATATCGTATACTGTTTTCATTTGCCGTACACCTCCTCAATTATGGATGATGCAGCCTGCGTCATTACGAACGTGTTGCAGTTGAGAACGTCATATACGCTGAGCTGATTTGCCTGAACGGTCTTTACACCGGGGATGTTGGCAAAGCTCTTTATTACCATAGGATCTACGGTATCGAGTACTACAAGTGCCTTCTTGCCCGCGCCGATGGCGTTAAGCATCTCGACCATGGTCTTGGTCTTGTAGCTCTCGGTCTTTATCTCGTTAACTACGACTATCTCGTTTGCCGCGAACTTAGAAGAAAGCGCATTGTAAAGAGCAACTCTCTTGGTCTTGCGGTTCATCGCAACTCTGTATTCACGCGGCTTCGGAGCGAAAACGATTCCGCCGTGCGTCCACTGAGGCGAACGGGTGGAACCCTGTCTTGCGCGTCCGGTTCCCTTCTGTCTCCAAGGCTTCTTTCCTCCGCCCGATACCTCGGAACGGGTAAGAGCCGACTGTGTGCCCTGTCTCTGGTTGAGCAGATACGCTCTTACAGATGCGTGGAGGACAGCACTGTTTATTTCTTCTATGCCGTAAATCTTGTCGGAAAGCTCTATCGAGCCGACTTCTTTTCCGGTCATATCTACAACTTTAATGTTAGCCATTGTGTTTCTCCTCCTTCCGCTTACGCTTTGACGCTATCACGGATGAATACTATGCCGCCCTTTGCGCCCGGGACCGCGCCCTTTATCGCAATGAGGTTCTTCTCCGCATCTACCTTGACAACGTCCAGATTAAGGATCGTTACCTGCTCGTTTCCGTACTGACCCGGCATCTTCATGTTCTTGAAGACTCTTGCGGGGTCTATCGAACCCTGAGATCCGACCTGACGGTGTATAGGACCGGTACCGTGGGTCATTCTGAGAACGTGGTGATTCCATCTCTTAACGACACCTGTGTATCCATGTCCTTTTGTTATTCCGGTTACATCGACCTTTTCGCCTGCCGTAAAGATATCGGCGGCAACGGTATCGCCTACATTAAGACCGGATATATCATCCAGACGGAACTCCTTGAGGTGACGCTTCACGGTAAGACCGTTCTTCTTGAAGTGACCTGCTTCGGGTTTGCTTACTCTTTTCTCGGGTGTATCTATAAATCCGAGCTGAACGGCGTCGTAGCCGTCCGTTTCAACGGTCTTCTTCTGAGCGACCACACAGGGACCTGCCTCGATGACCGTTACGGGAATAACGTTTCCGACCTCGTCGAAAATCTGTGTCATTCCGATTTTCTTTCCGATAATGCCTTTGATCATTTTTTGATTTCCTCCTGTTTTTGTTATTGGTTGACGCATCTTTTGTCCGCCAACTTGACATAAAACGCTATCGGGTCTGTTTGCCTGTGCTTAGATCAGAGCTTTACGTCGATCTCTACACCTGCGGGAAGCTCAACATTCATAAGTGCATCCGCGACCTTCTGACCGGGATTGAGAATGTCGATGAGTCTCTTGTGAGTTCTAAGCTCGAACTGCTCACGGCTGTCCTTATACTTATGGACCGCTCTGAGTATCGTGACCACTTCCTTCTCGGTGGGGAGCGGGATAGGTCCGGAAACTGCTGCGCCGTTTCTCTTTGCAACGTCCACTATCTTAGCGGCCGCGGCATCTACGAGAGCGTGATCGTAGCTTTTGAGTCTCACTCTGATTTTTTCGCTTGCCATTGGTTTTTCCTCCTTTAATTTAAGTTCGGAGCCGTCATCTTTTCACACGGTTTCGGGTGTTTCATTGCTTTGGCAGCAAAAATTTGCGCCACGCCGGAAGGCGCAGCACACCTTGACCGCAAAAGACCGTTTACTCCGGCCTCCTCGCTTCTCTCTTTCGAGAAAAACGGGTGTTTACGAACCCGAAGTTACCCCATAACAAGGAACTTTTATGGGCAATCTCCGTTGTTCGCGTTACTTCAAGCCCTATCATTATAGCATATACGGATTTTTTTTGCAATACCTTTTTGCAATATTTACAAATAATTCATAAATTTATTTTTTCAGGAATATTATTTTTACCCCCGCACAGCCCCTATATATAAATAGGAAGAGTTTTCGCTTTCTGAAGAAAGCTTGGCAAAGACTTTTGAATGGGTACCAGCGTGTAAATTTTGATATTTCATCATAGAGCGACGTATTATGTATTTATAAACACAATATATAAATGAAGAAATTGCGTATTTCCCTTTTTTTGCGAAGCAAATAACAAATTCTTTTCTCACACGCTCAATAACAAGTGGGCGTGTGAGAAAAGTTCTTTGATTCTTTCTTTCAAGAAAGAAGAGAAATACACCATTTATTCAAACAAATGCCATTGATTTATAAATAAGTTTATGGTATAATCTTCTACGTGCTTCGGCAAGAACCGATATAATTCTGATTTTCTCGCCAAGCAAGATCGCAATTTCAACACATTGAGAAAGGAAGTATTACTCTTATGAAATCAACAGGTTTTATCAAAAAAATAGACAGTCTTGGAAGAATAGTTATACCCAAGCCGGTTAGAAAGACTCTGGGCGTAGAACGCCTTGATGACATACAGTTTTTCGTTGAGGGAGACACTGTCATTCTCAAAAAGTACGAACCCTCCTGCGTATTTTGCGGTTCCGATAACGATACCGTTACGTTCCACGACAAATGCGTCTGCAAATATTGCATCAAAGAACTCATAAAAGACTAATTTTTTCTCCTTTTTCAAAACTTCGGTCATTTCAGAGCCTCGTTCGACCGAAGTTTTTTATTTTTTCAAAAAAATTATAATTTTTGTTAAAAAAACTCTTGCATTTTGTAAATTGTGATGATATAATGTACTTAGGGTGTTTTTACATACCGAAAAGTGAGTGTTCGGCATTAATGATTCTGCCGAATAAAGGAAAGGAACGGTCACCATTATGAAAAAGACAAGACGTTTTTTCTCTATGGCAATCTCAGCTCTCCTCATGTCAGTACTTTCGGTGCTTTTCGCAGTACCGAGCTTTGCTGCTTCTGAGGACTCCTCTACTCTGCTTGGACTTACCACCGAGCAGCTGATCATAGGAGGCGCGGTCATTGTCGTCGCAGTAATCCTTCTTATTATTATATTCAAGCCCAAAAAGAAAAAGGGTACCTCTATCGCAGAGACCGAGTCGGTCGCTGAGTCCGAGGAGAAGACCGAAGCTCCCGTAGCAGAGGATAAGTCCGAGAGCGCGGCGGAAGTCGTCGCCGAGACCCCTGCGGCAGCCGAAGAGGTTAAGGCTGAGGTCACAGAAGAAGCGGCAGAGGAAAGCGTTGCCGAAGAGGTCACGGAGACGGCGGAAGTCGCGCCTACCGAAGAAGCTGTAACGGAAGCCCCCGTAGCTCCCACAGAAGCCGTTGACCCCGAAACAGGTTGTACATATACTTTCGATGAAAAAGGCATACCCGTACCGCCCGAGGGAATGATCATCAGATACAAATGGAGCTTCCTCGGACGCCTTATCCAGTCGGATAACGTTGTCAAATACCGTTATATGACCCTGCGCCGTATGCTTTTGGCTTACGCTAAGGTCAGATCCAACGTAAGCTGGAACTACGACAGCTATTTCGTTGGCAAAAAGCAGATAGCTAAAATGAAGATACGCGGAAAAAATCTCGTTGTTTACTTCCCTATCGATCCTAAAACTATGGAAGGAACTAAGTACATAGGCGAGGACGTTTCCAAGGTATCAAGATATAAGGCTGTTCCGTTCGCTTACCGCATAAACGGAAACAGAAAGATGAAGTACGCAATGGAGCTTATAGCTCAGCTTCTTGAAGGCGTACAGACCGAGGCTCCCGAGTACAACGTAAGCGTAGCAAACGCAAACAGCGCTATTCCTTTCGAGGATTTCGATACGCTTTATCTTAAAGGTTACATAAAGATAGGCGGCTTCCTCGCGGTAACCCGCGCGGCATCTGCAAACGACGATGACGACGATGAGGACGAGGTAGTAGCACCCCAGAGTGCGGCAGTCGAGGATGATGACGATGATGTGGAAGCACTTCCAGTCAGCGCAACTCCCGTCGAAAAGGAAGTTTTCAACTTCAATCCCAAAAAGAAATAATAACCGATCAGACGAACGGGGTCAGCTGTATGAGCAGACCCCGTTTTATATTCAAGAAAGGATTTTTCGAAAAATGAAAGGCTATCTTATTGATTTCTTTGAACGTTTCGATTACGAAAAGCAGGACGCGGAATTTCTTCTTGCAGAATATGACAGGATCGCAACTTCATCTACATTAGATACTATCATAAAAGCCTACAATGATCCTCAAAAAACGGATTACAAGAAGATATTAGAGCTTTCCGAGGAGATCTCAAAAGCTTGCGGTGTTCACGAATATACGGTAAAGCTGATCGTGTTTATCTGTCTTTCAAGGCGTTTGAAGGAGCTTTACGCCGAGCGCGGAATAAGTGACGATATATTTTTCAACAGCATGCTCGATTTAAAATACAAGCTTACTGAATGTAAGCTCGTAAAAGGCATACGCGGCTCTTTTGTCGCTTCGTGGTTTGTTGGATTCTTTAATCTTACGCGCTTCGCCCTCGGTAGATTGCAGTTTGAGGTAATAAAGCTCGGCTGTGATTATAACGGAAACGGCATAACTTTATCACCCGACACGAAAGTAATAAACGTCCACATCCCGAGAACCGAGACCCCTCTCGACAAAGCAAGCTGTGACGCCTCATACGCACGCGCAAGGGAGTTATTCAAAAACGAGGTGGAAAATCCGTATTTCGTTTGCAACTCTTGGCTTCTCTACCCCGGAAACCTTCAGATCCTTTCCCCAAAATCGAACGTTTACCGCTTTATGTCGGAATACGACATATTCGAGTCATCGGAAAACGATGGCGTTGACCTTTGGAGGCTGTTTGATACGGAAGAAAAAGACCTTGATAAATTACCCACAGACAGCTTTATACGTAGAGCTTATATCGCGCATATAAGAAATGGCGGTAAGCTCGGCCGCGGCAGAGGAATAAAATTGAATTAAACAAAAATGACTGAGCCAGATCTTGGCTCAGTCGTTTTTATTTACTTTCAACGGCAAAAAAGAACGGAGACGTGGGAGAATTAACTATCTGAAATCTTGAAACGCAGATCTTTTTTCTGTCATATCCGCGAAGAAACTCGTCAAGCATCTCGCCTTCAAGTCTGCCCTCCTCGTGACCCGGATAGACCGCTATAAGGACTATACCGTCATTATCGAGGATTGATATAGCGTCCTCTACCGCCTTTCTGGTAGTCGCACGCATAGTGGTAAGAGCCTTGTTATTTCCGCCCGGAAGATAACCGAGATTGAAAACTCCCACGCATATAGGCTCTTTTATATATTGAAGCAGATTTGAATGGGAATCACATATAAGAGTACAGTTATCGGGACAATTTTCCTCAGATAACGTTTTACGGGTGCTTTCGAGCGCCTTTTCCTGTATATCAAAGGCATATACCCTGCCGTTTTCACCGACCGCCTTTGACAGGAACGCGGTATCGTGACCGTTACCCATAGTAAAGTCGGCGCCAACGCCGCCGACCTTTATATGAGCAGATAAAAAAGCCTTTTCAAGAGCTATAAGATCTACCATTGCTTTTTCCTATCAATAGATCGTCGCGCCGAACGGGTGAAGCGCAAGCTTCGCGAGCTTGAAGTGCTGCTTGCCGAACGGTATTCCTATTATAGTAACACAGTACAGAATAGCCATATACAGGTGAAGCATTCCGAGCCAGATACCCGCAAAGATCATCCAGATAACGTTAGCTATCGGGTGGCTTCCGAAATCGGTATAAACGGTCTTGCCAAAGGGCGAAAGGTCGAGGTTACCTATCTTGAAGCACTGCTTACCGAAAGGTATTCCAACGATAGTCAGGCAAAGAACGAGTCCAACGACCGCCATTATCATACCCGTAATAAGCCCTCCAAGTAAAAGCCATATAAGGTTTCCTAATGTTTTCATAGTAATTTACTCCAATCTAAGATCATATTAAGCTTTTAGCCGTCTCGTAAATGTTCTGCGCGCATATTCCGTAAGCCTCGGCGACCTCGAGAGCTTTACCGGACGAACCAAACGTATCACGTATTCCGACGCGTTTGACGGGAACGGGGCAATTTTCAGCGAGTGCCTCGCAGACCGCTCCGCCAAGTCCGCCTATTATACTGTGCTCCTCTGAGGTAACTATCTTACCGGTCTTACGTGCGTACTCGCAAAGAAGCTCGGTATCTATGGGCTTTATGGTAGATATATCTATAACCGCCGCATCTACACCGTCGTTTTTGAGCATCTCTCTTGCTTCAAGAGCCATAGAAACGGTTATTCCGGTAGCCACGAGAGTAATATCCTTACCGTCCGCAAGAACCCTGCCCTTGCCTATTTCAAACTTATATGTATCGGGATCGTATATAACAGGCATCGGCGCGCGTCCAAAGCGCATATACATAGGACCCTCGTGGAGTATAGCCGCCTCAACAGCCGCTCTCGCGGAAACCGCGTCCGCGGGGCAGATAACGGTCATACCGGGGATCGTACGCATAAGCGCAAGGTCCTCGTTGCACTGGTGGGTCGCACCGTCCTCTCCGACGGTTATTCCCGCGTGAGTTGCGCCTATCTTGACGTTAAGATGAGGATAACCTATCGAGTTTCTGACCTGCTCGAATGCTCTGCCTGCCGCGAACATCGCGAAGCTACTGGCAAAAACGAGCTGTCCCGTAGCGGCTATACCTGCCGCAACGCTCATCATATTTCCCTCCGCTATACCGCAATCGAAAAAGCGATCGGGGAACACCTTTTTAAAGTTACAGGTCTTGGTAGCCGCCGCAAGGTCTGCGTCAAGCACCACGAAATCATATTTTTCACCAAACTCGGCAAGTGCCTTGCCGTATGCGTCTCTTGTTGCTATCTTCTCTGACATATTCATATTCTCCGCTGATTCTTTAATCTATTGATGCAAGTATGGCTTTGAGATCTGCCACAGCTATCTCGTACTGCTCTGTTTTGGGCGCAGAGCCGTGCCACTCGCACTTGTTTTCCATATAGGAAACTCCCTTACCCTTAACGGAATTGGCTATTATGACCGAGGGCTTGCCCTTGCAAGCCTTTGCCTTAGCAAACGCCTCCTCTATCGAGTCAAAATCGTGAGCGTCAGCCTTTATAACGTTCCAGCCAAACGCCTCAAACTTCGTATCGAACGGAGCAGGACCTATAACGTCCGCAACGGGGCCGTCTATCTGCAAGCCGTTGAAGTCGAGGATAGCGCAAAGATTGTCGAGCTTGTAGTGAGCGGCGAACATAGCCGCCTCCCAGACCTGACCCTCCTCGCTCTCTCCGTCTCCTATAACGGTATAAACACGGTAATCCTTCTTGTTATATTTACCCGAAAGCGCCATTCCGCAGGCGGCGGAAATACCGAGACCGAGCGATCCCGAGGACATATCAACTCCCGGAACGCCCTTCATATCGGGGTGACCTTGGAGATAACTTCCGAGCTTACGGAAGGTTTTGAGATCCTCCTTCGGGAAAAATCCTTTTTCCGCGAGCGTAGCGTAAAGCGCGGGAGAGGTATGACCCTTCGACAGAACGAATCTGTCTCTGTTCTCAGCCTTCGGGGCGTTTACGTCAACGTTCATCTCCTCGAAATAGAGGTATGTAAGCACGTCAGCTATGGAGAGCGATCCACCGGGGTGACCGGAAGCCGCGTTATATACCTCCTCTATTATGCCGAGACGGACGTTGGTAGCGATCTTTTGAAGTTCTTTTTTGCGTGATGTTAACATTGCGTCTTGCCCTTTCAAATTGCGGTTTATATTTTTATATATTTTTTCGTTGTGGGTCTATACATCTACACTTAGTATAATATATACGTCGAATATTGTCAATACCTTTGCTTTCCCAAAGGATTTACTTTCTGAGCTTCGCTTCCGCTTTCTTTCTGAGCTGAGTATCGAGAATACGCTTGCGCAGACGGATATTCAAAGGAGTTACCTCAACCAACTCGTCGCTTGCGATAAATTCTATGGCTCTTTCAAGACTTATGTCGCGCGGAGGAGTAAGAATAAGCTTTTCATCAGCACCCGATGAACGTATAGCGGTCAGATGCTTCTGCTCACAGACGTTAAGCTCTATATTACCGGGCTTGGGGTTCTCTCCGATGACCATTCCCTCATAGACCTTAGCACCGACTCCAATAAACAGATCTCCTCTGTCCTGCGCCCTGTAAAGCGCATACGAGGTCGCTTCGCCCTCGCTGAACGCTACGAGCGAGCCTGTAAATCTGGTCGCGATCTCTCCCTGATAAGGAATATATCCCTCAAAAACACTGTTGAGTATTCCCTCTCCTCTTGTATCGGTCAAGAACTCACTTCTGTAACCAAAAAGACATCTCGCGGGAACTACGTACTCTATTCTCATTCTGGAACCGTGCATTCCCATATCTATAAGCGTACCCTTACGCGAGCCGAGCTTTTCCATAACTGAACCCATATAATCCTCGGGAACGTCTATCGTTACACGCTCTGCGGGTTCGGTCTTGGCACCGTTTTCATCGGTCTTATAGAGAACTCTCGGCGCGCTTACGAGAAGCTCGTAGCCCTCGCGGCGCATATTTTCAAGAAGTATTGAAAGATGCATCTCTCCGCGTCCCGCAACAAGGAAGCTGTCCGCGCTCTCGCCGTCACGTACACGGAGCGAAACGTCTTTAAGCGTCTCTCTGTAAAGACGCGAGCGTATCTGTCTTGACGTAACGAGCTTGCCCTCACGACCCGCAAACGGACCGTCGTTTACGGAAAACGTCATTTCCATAACAGGCTCGCTTATCTTAACGAAAGGAAGCGGCTCGGGACAAGCGGTGCCGCATATCGTATCACCTATCGTGATGTCCTCAGCACCGGAAAAGCAAACTATATCACCCGTTTCGGCGTATTCACAAGGCTCGCGGCGAAGCGCCTCGAACTGATACATCGAAACTATTCTCGTTTTAACGGGCGGCTGATCGGGATTATGGAAGTTAGTTATAACTACCTCCTGATTCTGACGCATACGTCCGCGCTCTATCTTACCTATACCTATTCTTCCGACGAACTCGTTGTAGTCAATAGAGGAAACGAGAAGCTGAAGCGGCTCGTCAGGCTCTCCCTCGGGAGCGGGGATATATTCAAGTATCTTGTCGAAAAGCGGTATAAGGTCGGTCCCCTGAACGTCCTGAGAAAGGGACGCCGTTCCCGCTCTGCCCGAACAGAACACCATAGGACTGTCGAGCTGCTCGTCGGTAGCGTTAAGCTCCATAAGAAGTTCGAGGACCTCGTCCTGAACCTCGGAAAGACGCGCGTCGGGACGGTCTATCTTGTTGATGACAACGATTACTCTGTGACCGAGTTCAAGCGCTCTTTCAAGAACGAATCTCGTCTGAGGCATAGGGCCCTCAGCCGCATCGACCAAAAGCAGTACACCGCTTACCATTTTGAGTATGCGTTCTACCTCTCCGCCGAAATCCGCGTGTCCGGGGGTGTCTATAATATTTATCTTAACATCCTTGTAATGGATCGAGGTGTTCTTTGCGAGTATGGTTATACCTCTTTCTTTTTCTATGTCACCGCTGTCCATAACGCGTTCGGAGGTCTCCTGATTTTCTCTGTACGCGCCACCCTGTTTGAGCATCTCATCGACCAGCGTAGTCTTTCCGTGGTCAACGTGCGCTATTATAGCGATATTTCTTAAATCCTGTCTTACCATACTTAATATCGATCCTTCCTTTTCAACCTTTTGCAAGCTTACTCTTCAAAATATCCTTTAAATCTACTATATTTTAGTATAAACGAAATCTGCCCGTATGTCAATCCCCGACGGATAAAACTTTCAAAAAATATAGTGGATATTTTTAGATATTTTAACAAGAAGCACCGCTTCGCGCCAAAAGCCGCTCTTATAAAAATCCGCAGCTCCAAAACTCAACACCAAATCCGAGCATACGGCATACTATAATATCAGAGGAGCGAAAGCGGAAGGGTATCCGATATATCGCTCCGATAAAGGAAGGAGGATGTCCGAAAATGGGATGCTTTTGCAATTTCTTCGAGGATAACAAGTGCCTTTGGATAATAATAATCGCTCTTATTCTCCTCAGCTGCAACGGTTGTGGCTGTGGAAACGGATGCGGTTGCGACTAATATCTGCGGTATCTGTCCTCAGTGCGCGCGGCGCGGTGGCTTCAAACGCTACTGTGCCGCGTTTTTTACGTTTAATGCCTTGACATATACCGAAAATCGTTATATAATAACAAGAGACAGCGAAATATAATGAAAGGAGTACCGAGCAATTGGAAGCAAGTATAGCGTCACGCCTCGAAAAAGAACTGACGGATTCACTTATATCAGGCGCGCTTAAAAAAGCCGTTCTTTCAAAGCCAAAGGACAAAAGCGTGATAAAGACCGTAGCGACCGCGTTTTCAAAGGACGGGGAGCTGTTTTTGAAGCTTGAAACGTTTAAAAAGGACGGAAAAGCTCTGCAAACGGTACTTCCTTACAAGGACGCTGTGGCTTTTATATGCGAAAAAACGGGAAGCGATTTTATGCAGACCGATCTTATCGCAAACGGAAAAAGCGCGGTAATAATGGTATCGTCAAAGGGTAAGGCGCATTTTTCGGGAACACTTGTCGGAGCTATGCCCACAGAAACGATCCCGTCTCAGCAGGACAAGGTAAAAAACTACATTCTGACCCCCGAAAACGACGGAGGTTTTCTTGAAAAGCTCGGTATATGCTCCAAAAACGGCACAATACACGATAAAAAGCAGGCAAAATACCGCCAAATAAATAAATTTCTCGAACAGATAGAAACGGTAGCCTCTGAGCTTCCCCAAAAAGGCGCGCTCACTGTATGCGACCTCTGTTGCGGAAAAAGCTACCTTACGTTCGCCGCATATTGGTACTTCACCGAGGTGCTCAAACGCCAAACAACGATGTACGGGATAGATCTCAAACCCGACGTAATAGAATACTGCGCTTCCATTGCCGAAAAGCTCGGCTGGAACGGTATGCACTTCGAGTGCGGTGACGTCAGTAAATTTACTCCGCCGTCGCCCCCCGATCTGGTGCTTTCACTCCACGCGTGCGACGTCGCGACCGATTACGTTCTTGCGGGTGCGGTAAGACAAAAGGCGCGCGTCATTCTTTCGACTCCCTGCTGTCAGCACGAGTTCAACCGCGAAATGAACAGCCCCGCGCTCGGATTTATGACCGAGCATTCAATGATAAAGCAGAAGCTCGCCGCCGCGGCGACAGACGCGCTCCGCGCGAAAATGCTTGAAATACACGGTTATAAAGTAACCGTCTGCGAGCTTATCGATCCCGAGGAAACACCGAAAAACCTGCTCATACGCGCCATAAAACGCACCCGCGCGGGTTATAAGACCGCAGACACGCTTATTAAGGAATATGATGAGGCGTGCGCGCTCCTCGGCGTTGAGCCTACGCTTAAAAAGCTCATAGGCTTTCCACAAGCCCCCAAAACAGCGGTAACGCTACCCCGAAAGGACGAAACAAAATGAAAAATTTCAAAAACATATTCGCGTTCACCTTTCGGCAGTACGCGAAAAGCAAACGGTTTATCGCGCTTACCGTGATACTTGCCTTGATCTTTTTCGCCGCTCCGACCGCGATAATTCCAATAGTCGAGGCTGTGTCATCAGACTCAGAGCCGATCGAAAGCTATAACGTAAAGACCGTCTTTTTCTGCGATATTTCCGGCGGTGAAGCGGTCGATCTTTCGCTGATCTGCGCACAGAGTGAATTTTCTCACGTCGTTTTCAAGACCGAGGACTCATTTGAAAGCGCAAAAGCAAGCTCTGAAAACGACCCCGAGTCGCTGATATTGATCCTTGACAAGGACGAAACGGGTTATCTTGCCGAAATACTTATGCCAAACGGCTCTTCCCTGACCTCGGACGACGCTGACACGCTTGCCGCGTTCATAGACGCTAATATGAGGACTATCCTGCTCCTGAAATCAGGGCTTACCCCCGAACAGCTCGTCGAGCTTATGAGACCCACCGAGGTCATAATCCCCGACGGTCAGGTACCGGAGGAGGACCCGCTTGAGCTTACCAAACAGATAATATCAATGGCGCTGCCGCTTATTTATATAATGGTACTGTACTTTATGCTGGCGTTCTACGGTCAGGGCGTAGCGACGGGCGTAATAGTTGAAAAAAGCTCCAAGCTTATGGATACTTTCCTTGTGTCGGTAAAGCCAACGGATATGGTGTTTGGAAAAATGCTCGCTATATCGCTTGCGGGTCTTATGCAGTTCGCTATATGGGTGATCTCACTCGCTCTTGGATTTGTAAGCGGAATACAAATAGTAAAGGGCTTTTCTCCCGATACCGATATGGGACTGATACGCTTCTTTGATATGATAGGCGAAATGAGCGGTATGTTCTCGATCTACGGCATCGTCATTGCAATACTGTTTGCCTGCGTTGGATTCGTTCTTTACTGCTCACTTGCTGCTGTCGGCGGCGCGGTCTCCGAAAAAGCGGAGGATCTTTCCTCAAACAACATGATCTTTGCCCTCGTGCTTGCGATAAGCTTCTGCGTAACGATATTCACCACCCCCCTGTACACCGGCGCAAAGACCTCACCCGCGTTCCTTGATTATATACCGTTCACCGCTATACTCACCGTTCCCGGCAAGGTGCTTCTCGGAGATATTAACCCGTTTGGCGCGCTCGTGTCGCTTATCATAACCGCGCTTTCAGCGTTTCTTATCAGTATGCTCGCGGGCAAGCTGTACAAGGCATTCGCTCTCTATAAGGGAAAGAGCCTGTTCGCGTTCCTCTCAAAAAAGCACTAAAAACCACTTATCGAAAGGAAAGATATGACCTATCTACCGCTTATTTTCGCAAAAGAAAAAACGCCATTATGTATGGACGAGACTCTGGCGGAGGACTTGAAGCTGGAGCTGGTGCTCGCTCCCGAGGTCTGCCGTATGCTTCTTTGCAGACCGGAAGCGGAGACAGTCGCTTTGAGAAGCGAGATGTTTTCGGCTATGCTCTCCGACGACGGAGCGTTTCAGACGGTCTCCGCTCTTTTAAAAGAACTTAAAACCGCCTGCGACCTTTACCGCGCGCTCAACCGCGCAAGCGGTGAAAAGGCGGAAGCGTTCATTTTTTCCTCTCTTTTCAGGCACTATTCGGAATTTTGCCGCTCAGCCGCCGCATTGCCAAGCTACGGAAAGCTGTTCAAACGCTTTTCCGAGACCTTTTCCGAGGTAATATCAAGTCCTCGGTTCATTGCGGCTTCCGAAGGTCTGGGCGATATAACGAACGCGCTTTCAAGCGTCAAAAGCATCTCGTTAAAGGTAACGGGAGACGAGATAACGGTCTCGCTTCCGCTTGAAAACGGAATATCCACCTCGCTCCACGCCTGTGCCGACGAGCTTGGAATACCGCTTACGTCGCACCCCAAAACGGAAATAGAGCTTCGCGCGAGCATTCCGGATGCTCTTGCAAAGCTTATGCCCGAGGTATTCGAGCCTGCGTGCGAGTTCTACCGCGAAAACAGAACTATCGTAAACGGAGAGGTTTTTGAATATATAGAGGAGCTTGAATTTATCTGCGGAATACTCGAATTTTGCCAAAAGGTCAAGTCCTACGGGCTTCCGCTCTCGCTTCCAAAGGTGTCAAAAGAAAAAAAGATCGCCTTAAAAAACGTTTACGACTTTACCCTTATGGCAAAGGAATGTAAAAACATAGTTCCAAACGACGTCACGTTCGACACAGAGAACCCGTTTTTCTATCTTACGGGAGCTAACGGAGGCGGAAAAACCACCTATCTCCGTGCCGTAGGCTGTGCCGTACTGCTGTTCTTGGCAGGCGCGCCTGTGGTTTGCGACGGCGGAGAATGTTATATATTCGACTCGGTATTCACTCATTTCCCGAGAGACGAGCGTTTTGAAGGCTCGGGAAGATTTTTTGACGAGATCGCGCGTGTAAACAAGATACTTGAACGCGAAAACGGAAGCTCGCTTATACTTTTAAACGAAACTTATGCTACCACTGGCGAGGAAAAAGCACTCGAATACACCTCGGAGCTTGCCGATAAGCTCAACAAAAGCGGAAGCTTCGGTCTGTATATAACCCACCAGCACGAGGTAGGAGAAAGCAAAATACCGTTTCTGGGTGTCGTCATCGACGCTCTTGACGGCAACAAACGCACTTACAGGATCGAAAAACGCCGTCTGCCGCCAAGATCCTTTGCTGCCGACATTCTTGAAAAGTACGGTCTTACAAAGGAAGCGCTGAGTGACAGATTCGGAATCTGATCTTAACGAAAGGAGAAAACGGATGCAGGACAGAATAAGTCTTATATATAAAAACTCGACACCGCATACAAAAAAAGCGTCGGTATCGAGAGCCATATACGATCTTAACGTTGACAGAATGGCGGAAAACGCTTGCGCTGACCGCAAGAGCACGGAATACTTCCTCTCCGTACTCTCCGCATTACCCGACACCCCCGACGACGCGTCATACAGAAGCGCGATACTTGCGGATTTCATACGATTTCCGAAGCTTCTTTCATCTCTTACACAGCTTTTCAGGAGCTACGACAATCTCCGTTCGGAAACCGATGAGATGACAAAGGAGATATTCCGTTACGGAGTTCCGTCAGGCGACGCGGGAATGCTTGACTGCACCTACGAGGAATTATATATAAACGCTCACTTTGCCCGTAGCGTTATCGCTTGCTTTTCGGAGACACACGAGCTGTTTTCCGAGTTCGGGGTCACGTCAGAGGGCTTACTTAAAATGAAAGACTTCTGCGTTTCTATGAAAGAGAGCAAGTGTATCGAGGAGGTCGAAAAGGCGGCTGAGCGTTTCAGAAGCGAATCTCCCGACAACTACGTATTCACCGTTGACTGCGTTTTAAACGAAGCAATGCGCGCAGTCGGCTCTGCCGTTTCCGAGATGACCGACACCACTCAAAAGGAAAACAAGTCTCTGCGCTCGATCTTCAAACGAAAGAACACGCGAAAAGAAATAAACGTAGGCTCGTCCGCCGCCGATAACGCCGCTTCCGTCGTAAACGCCGCGCTTTCGGAGCTTTCCGCTCTGTTTTCCGACATAGCCTGCGGAATATATTCCGTTTTCTACGGTATAGGCGAGGAGCTTCGCTTTTACACTGTTGCCTGTGAGATAGCCAAAAAGCTGACGGAAGCAGGTATGAGATACGTTTTCCCGACGGTAAAGGAAAAAGAGGAGCTTTGCTTTGAGGCTCGCGGTATGTACGACCTGCTTCTGCTTTCTGAGGGCAAGGACTCAAAAAATATAATCACCAACGACCTTAGCTGCGACAAACGCGGCATACTGGCTATGGGTGACAACAACTGCGGAAAAACGTCGTTTTTGCGTTCTGTGGGCTTAGCGGTGCTGTTCGCGCAAAACGGACTTTTCGTTTGCGCCGACGAGATGACCCTGAGCGTAAGAAGCGGAATATTCACGCATTTCTCGTCAGCTGAAAAGGATTTCACCGTCGGTGATGCCGCGGGACGCTTTGAGGGCGAGGTCATCGACATAGCGAAAATAATAGATGAGCTTACCCCCTACTCGCTCGTACTGCTCAACGAGAGCTTCCAGACGACCGCTTACCGCGAGGGCGCGGAGGGAATGAAGGCTATACTCGATATTCTGCCCAAAATAAACGTTACCTATATATTTGTAACTCATATGATGGCAATGATAAAGCTTTTCAAAAAGGACGAGGTAAGGCTTCTCAAAGCCGAGGGCTTCAAGCTAACAGAAAGAAGGGAATAATTATGGTAGAAAATCACGTTTTAAGAACCAACGCGAGAACTCAGCTCGGCGGAAACATTTTCGCTAACGTTTGGCTTATGGTGCTTGCCGTCTGCATAGTAAATTCAGCAATACTGAATTTTGCCGGCACAGTATCAATAATTCTGGTAGGACCTATGGCATACGGTCTTACAAGAGTTACAACTCAGCTCGTATGCGGAAAAACGAAAATAGATATAGCGGACCTTTTTAAGGGATTTACCGAGGATTTCACCAACACGCTCCTGCTTGGACTTCTTCAAGCTGTGTTCACCGCTCTTTGGTCACTTCTGTTTATCATACCGGGAATAATCAAGTCCTATTCCTACGCTATGGCGTCCTACATTCAGCAGGATCAGCCCAACAAGGACTGGAAATTCTGCCTTAACGAGAGCATCAGCTGGATGGAGGGTCACAAGTGGCAGCTTTTCTGCCTCGACCTCAGCTTTATAGGTTGGTATATAGTCGGCGCACTCTGCCTCGGAATAGGAGTTTTATTCGTAGAGCCGTACCATCAGGTCGCGAGAGCTAATTTCTACGAGGCGTTGAAGGCAACTAAGATACCTCCTAATACTACTACAAATACCAACCCTTAATTTATTTAAAATTTCTTTTTACGTTACTTTCCCGATCGTGGGAAAGTAACCAAAGGACGACCCAAGGGCGGGGAGTTGCGATCCTCCCCACCCCTTGGGGATCCCGTCCCCTTCAAACGCTTTTATGACGTAAACATTATCGTTTGCGAGATTTCTCCCACTTTTTGCGAAGCAAATTAACAAATGCTTTCTCTCACACGCTCATACCAAGTGGGCGTGTGAGAGAAGTTCTTTGCAATTGTCCGCAGGACAATCACTTTCATTTCCAAGAAAGAAGAGAAAATCATAACTCCGAAATCAGCAAAAAGCCGAGAATAAGAACGGTCATATCGTCCGCGCCCTCGCTGAGCAGAAGAACGATAAGCGCGGAAAGCAGCATATCCTCTATCGAAAATATACGTTCCCTCAAACACGGCTTGACGGGAGCAGCCTCTTTAAACTCCAAACACTCGTTTTGGGGTTCTTTTTTTTGCTCGTCGGCGCACATTTCGGAGTGTTTTATGTCGCGCGCCAGCTTATATCTTCTGACGCGCCGCACCTCCCTTTGAGGCTCAGCTTCGACCGGTACATTATCGGCTTCGCTCTCATCGTCTCTATCACGAAGAAGCGCCGTTCCGCTGTAACCCGGGGGAATTTCTGTTTCGACTTCGAGCCGCTCAACGGTCTGCTCGCTTACCTCCTCGGCGGACGCAAGCGGTATTTCAGGTCTGTTATTTATCTGTCTGTAATTTCTTGTGTACAATACATCACGCCTTTCATCATCTGTAATAATATTTCAAAGCCTGTCAAAAAGCCCCGTAAGCTGAGAAAGCTCGCCAAGCTCGGAGAGCTTTAAAAGCTTTATGACCGTATCAAGCTTTTCGCATCTGCTTTCGCTTAGATACGGTTTAAGCGCGCTGAGAAGCGCTATCCTGCAACGCACCTCCTCCTTGCTTCCAAAAAGACGCGCAAGGGGGGAAGTCTGACGGCTTTTCGGCGGCAAAGCGTTACCGCCCTGCGTGAGCATTCCAAGAAGCCCTTTAAGCTTATCGGCTTCGGGGAACGCGTTATCGTCCACCTGCCTTTCCGTTTGCTTTTTAGGCGTTTTGAGGGAGTCCATCAAGCCCGCAATAGCGGAAAGCGTCTTTGGATCTTCGCTCAACGCGGAAATGAGCGAACCGAGATCAAAGGAAGACTCACCCATAAGCTATACCTCCTTTACTCTTTGCCGAGGCTTCCGAGAAGCGAGGAAACGTCGGTCTTACCGCCCGACTGTCTGCCTATGGCTGAAAGAAACGCGGATAACTGCGCGTCGTCCGCCTGAACAAGCACGCGTCTGAGCTTTGGAATGTCCGAAACAAGCTCCGCGCTTTTCTCCGCGCTGAGACCTGCCGCCCGCGCGACTGTAAGTATGACCGTTTTCAGCTCGTTGTCACTCAAAGACGAAATGCGGTCCTTTAATGTATTTTTCGGCATATAAAACGCTCCTTTCGGGGAAATTTTCTCCCATTCGTTACATAATATGCCGATTATTATAGTTGTGATACAACGGAATTTCTTTTAATATAATTTATTTTCATTATCCTTTTATCTTCGTTTCTTTTTCCTTCTTTGTAAAGAAAGAAAAAGAAACGAAGCAAAGAAAAAGAAAGAAACTTACAGTCGTACTTTTATTGCCACCGTAAACAGTTTTCACTTCCGAGGAGTTCACATAGAGATGTGGTTTAGTGAAATATCGGAATACGGTGTTTTGTGGAATATTGATGTTTTTTCTTCTTTTTGCGAAGCAAATTAACAAACACTTTTCTCACACGCTATCGTATCACGGTAGCGTGTGAGAAAAGTTCTTTGCCTACTTTCTTTCAAGAAAGTAGGTAGATAACAAAAAACGCCCCAAGGGGCGTTTTTTATATACTGTTATATCGTTGCCGCTATTACCGCTTTAATAGTGTGCATACGGTTCTCTGCCTCGTCAAAGACTATCGATGCGGGACTTTCAAAGACCTCGTCTGTAACCTCCATCTCGGTTATGCCGAACTTCTTGAATATCTCCTCGCCTGTCGTGGTTTTGAGGTCGTGGAACGCGGGCAGGCAGTGCATAAACACCGCACCGTCTCCGGCTTTTTTCATAAGAGCCGAGTTTACCTGATAAGGTGAAAGCTCCTTTATACGCTCCGCCCATACCTCGGCAGGCTCGCCCATAGATACCCATACGTCGGTGTAGATAACGTCGGCGTTCTTTACCGCCTCGGCGGGGTCTTCTATGAAACGAAGCGTCGCGCCCGACTCCTTGGCATACTCCTCACACTGCTCTATAAGCGCCTTATCGGGGAAATACTTCTTCGGCGCGCAAGCGGTGAAGTTAAGACCCATCTTCGCGCAACCGACCATAAGCGAGTTACCCATATTGTATCTCGCGTCACCCATATAAACAAAGTTTATACCTTTAAGCTTACCGAAATGCTCACGTATCGTGAGGAAATCCGCAAGTATCTGCGTGGGATGGAACTCGTTCGTAAGTCCGTTCCAAACGGGAACACCTGCGTGCTTGGCAAGCTCCTCAACGATGTTCTGACCGTATCCGCGGTACTCTATACCGTCGTAAAGACGACCGAGAACTCTCGCGGTATCCGCAATACTCTCCTTTTTACCTATCTGCGAGCCTGTGGGATCGAGATATGTAACCGCTATGCCAAGGTCGTGCGCCGCAACCTCGAAGCTGCAACGGGTACGGGTACTCGTTTTCTCGAAAATAAGCGCTATGTTCTTGCCTCTGAACATATCACAGCATACCTCGCCCGCTTTCTTTCTGCGTTTAAAATCGGCGGCAAGATCGATAAGATATTCTATCTCCTTCGGAGTATAGTCGATAAGTTTAAGAAAATTTCTGCCTTTAAGATTCATTTTTTGTACCTCTTGAATATTTATTTCTTCATTTCTTTTTCCTTCTTTGTAAAGAAAGAAAAAGAAACGAAGCAAAGAAAAAGAAAGAAACTTACAGTCAAACTCTTGCTTCACCCTTGAACAGTTTTTCACTTCCGAGGGGTTCACATAGAGATATGGTTTAGTGAAATATTGATTGTTTTTCTTGCCTTTTTGCGAAGCAAAATAATCAAATGTTTCTCTCACACGCTATCGTATCACGGTGGCGTGTGAGAGAAGTTCTCTGCCTACTTTCTTTCAAGAAAGTAGGGAAAACTATCAAACTCCACAATATCCCCTGTTTTGGGGTGAACGAACGAGATGCGGTGTGACCAGAGAGCGATAAATTCGTCCTTTATGCGGCTACCGTATTTGCCGTCACCGACGACGGGCATTCCACGCGAGGAGAACTGAACGCGTATCTGATGCGTTCTTCCCGTTATCAGACGGACCTTAACGAGCGTAACGTCACGCTCCTCGTCTCTGTCAACGACCTCGTACAAAAGACGCGCGTCCTTTACACCCTTACGCTCCTTTGAAGCTACAAAGCTTTTGTTCTTCGCGCCGTCCTTATAGATGTAGTCGAAAAGCTCACCCTTTTCTCTCTCGGGACAACCGCTTACAAGCGTAAGATACGTTTTGTCGATCGCGCATCCAGCCGAGAGTTTAGCACAGCTTTCCTTGTCGCAGGCATAGACCATAACTCCGCCAACGGGTCTGTCAAGCCTATGCACAGGATAGACCTGTCCCGTTTCCGAATACGGTACGAGAAGCTCAGTGAGTCCCTTTTCGCCCTTAGCGTCGTTCTGCGAAAGAACGCCCGCCGGCTTTTCACATACTATAATGCTTTTATCCGAATACAGAATATTTATCATAGAACGGTTACCTGACCTGACCGTCGCCCTCTACTATATACTTCACGGTAGTAAGCTCAGGCAGTCCCATAGGTCCTCTCGCGTGGAGCTTCTGCGTTGAAATACCTATCTCCGCTCCAAATCCAAACTCACCGCCATCAGTAAAACGGGTCGAAGCGTTGACGTAAACCGCCGCCGCGTCTATATGCGAGCAGAAATAACGCGCGTTCTTTATATCCTCGGTCATAATCGCCTCACTGTGTCCCGTCGAATACCGCGATATATGCTCTATCGCCTCGTCAAGCGAATCAACTACCTTGACTGCGATTATATAATCGTTATACTCCGTTTCGTAGTCTTCGTCCGTCGCTTCATTTATTCCGCCAAGTATGGCACGCGTTCTTTGGCAACCGCGTATGTCAAGAGAATACTGCTCGGTAGCCTTCGAAAACATAGGTAAAAACTCACCCGCAACGTCGGAATGCACCAGCATAGTCTCGACCGCATTGCAAACAGACGGGCGTGAGACCTTTGCGTTCACCGCTACGTTAAGTGCCTTTTCAAGGTCAGCGCTTTCGTCTATATATATGTGACAATTCCCCGCCCCCGTCTCTATAACGGGAACGCTCGCGTTATCGGTTACGGCTCTTATAAGCCCCTTTCCGCCTCGCGGAATGAGAACATCTATAAGCCCTTTCATATTCATGAGCGCGTTCGTGCTTTCTCTGCTCGGGTCGTCTATAAGCTCTATAACGTCGGGCGATATTTGGCTCTTTGAAAGAGCTTTTTTGATAACCGAGACTATCGCGCGATTGGTGTTAAGCGCTTCCTTTCCGCCGCGAAGCACCGCTCCGTTACCGCTTTTAAGGCAAAGTGCCGCCGCATCGGCAGTAACGTTCGGTCTCGCTTCGTATATTATACCGACTACTCCGAGCGGAACTCCGACCTTCATTATCCTCAGTCCGTTCGGTCTTTCGGTGACAGTACCGTTACCGACAGGGTCCTTTAACGCTATGACCTCGCGTATAGCCGAGGAAATGCCGTTTATACGCGCATCCGTAAGCGCGAGTCTGTCCAGCATAGTTTTGGGGACACCGTTCTTTTCCGCGTTTTCAAGATCCTTTTTGTTTTCCGCGAGAATGTACGCGGAGCTTTCTACAAGAGCCGCGGCAATGCTTTCAAGTGCCGCGTCCTTTTCCGCGGTCCTTGCGCACGCAAGCTCTCTCTGCGCCTTTTTTACCGAGGCACAAAGACCTTTTACATATTCAAATGCGTCCATATTCTGACGTTACCTTTCTTTTCACTGCTCGAAAAAGCTGACCTGTTCAAGCGTTTCTTCCTCTGACGGTCCGGTCTCTTCCTGAGCTTCTTCCGTTACGGACAGGCTCTTTTCCCTTGCGTTCTTTATACGGGCTATGACCGACGGTTTATTTTCATTCGTCGGGAACTCGCTTTCGTAATCCTTTATCGAATCTGTTTCACCGCGCCTGTGCAGGCAGTAACGCATAAGCTTTCCGCAAACATCGTATATAACGGCGAATATCGGAACACCTATTATCATTCCGATAAATCCGAAAAGCCCTCCGAAAAGAAGTATGGCGAACAGCACCCAAAAGCTCGAAAGACCGGTGTTACTTCCGATTATCTTAGGAGCAAGTATGTTACCGTCTATCTGCTGCATTATTATCATCATAACGACAAACATCAAAGCGCGTATAGGCGAAACGGTAAGTATTATTATCGCGGACGGTATCATTCCTATATACGGACCGAAAAACGGGATTATGTTAGTTACTCCGACGATAACGGAAACAAGGACCGCGTACGGAATGCCCATTATAAGACAGCCAACGTAACAAAGAACTCCCACAAGCGTGCTGTCTATTATACTTCCTATGAAATAGCTTGAAAACATCTTATCCGCAAAGCTTACTTCCTCGAATATAAGCTCGGATATTCTGCGCCCGAAAACGCTCCTTATAAGAAGCTTAGCCTGCGCGCAGAGCTTTTTTCTGCCGTTGAGCAGGTAAACGGATACTACAAAGCCAACGAATACGTTGAAGATGAAGCTGACAGTGCTTGTTATAAAGTCAAGCGTTCCGCTCGTTATTCCGCTTATGAACGGCTTTAACTGATTATAGAGCGAATCGAAATCCAGACTGACGTCTTTAAGCGTGTTCTCTATAAGATGAGAGAGCCACGGAGTATTTTTGAGGATCTGGTTTGTAAAACCGATAACGGTCTCTATAAGCTTCGGTATAGCCGAAACGGCGCTTAATACGCTCGTTATAACTCTCGGAATAACTATCGAGAGGAAAACGTATATTATCGCGCCCCACACTATATAAGTAGTGACCATACTGAAATAGTGAGCTAATTTTTTACTTTTCGCCTCGTGGAACTTACGCATAAACAGCTTTTTGTACCATCTGTTGAACACGTTGCACATCGGCTTGAATATATACGCTATCGCTACACCGAAAAAGACGGGTTGAAGCGAGTTTGAGGCTATCGATATAAGAACGAGCGAAATGGCTATCGCTGCGAAAAACGACAGTATTATTATCATATACAGTCTTTTTTGGGCTTTGTGTTGCATTTTATTCTCCCATTATGTTTTTTACGTTCATTTTTCCCGCTTTCTGAAGAAAGCTTGGCAAAGACTTCTCTATGGGTACCATTGTGTAAATTTTAATGTCATATCATAGAGTGATGGTATTAAATTTGACGCAGATTTTCACTCCTTTTTGCGAAGCAAATAAACAAATTCTTTTCTACTACGCCATATACCAATGTGGCGTAGTAGAAAAGTTTTTTGCCTACTTTTTTTCAAAAAAGTAGGAGAAAATCTCACCGCTTTGCATAACGCAAAAGCGAATATTCGGGAACGGGAAAAGGGACTTTTACGAAGAATTTCATCATAGGATGCGGAACGGAGTCTATCTCGTTCATATTCTCATCGAAAATCCTTTCGGCTGTAAAAGCTACGCCGCTCTTACCAGGAACGAGAAGCTCTATCTCCTCTCCGACCGAAAACTTATTCTTCTGCATAAAGCAAGCAAGACCCGTCTTTTCGTCATACGATAACGCTATACCGAGTGCCGCCTGCTCTCTTATGTAACCAGGCTCTGGGCATATATTTGAGTTATCCACAGTATCCCCGAAAAAGAACCCCGTGCCGTAGCTTCTGTGACAAACGCTTTCAAGCTCCGTTTTCCAAGCGGGATCGGTAACGTAGCTTTCGGGATCAGCATAGTAACGGTCAAGCGCGCACTTATATGCGTTCGTTACCGTCGCGGTATAGCAGGCACTCTTCATTCTGCCCTCGATTTTGAGACAGGAAAGCCCCGATTCGGCAAGCTCGGGAATATGGTCTATCATACAGAGGTCGCGCGACGAAAAGGTGTAAGTTTCGCCGTTCTCCTCAATAAGCTCAAATCTCTCACCCTTGCGCTTGACCTCCTCGATCTCACCCCGAAATTGACGAAGCCCATAAAGGTCGTACTCCCAACGGCAGGGCTGAGCACACGCTCCGCGGTTAGCGTCTCTACCCGTAAGGTAGTTTGAAAGCAGACAGCGTCCGCTGTACGCAACGCACATAGAGCCGTGAACGAACGCTTCAAGCTCCAACTCCTTCGGTATCTCCGCGCGTATCTGCTTTATCTCGTCAAGCGAAAGCTCTCTGGCGAGTATTATTCTCGAAGCTCCAAGCTTATACCATTCGATACAGGTCCTCGCGCTCACAACGCTTGCCTGAGTTGAGACGTGGAGCGTCATGTGAGGAACGATCTCCTTTGCCAGCATAAAAACTCCGAGATCGGATATTATCAGCGCGTCCGCGCCGCTTTCACCAAGCTTTTTCAAATACTCGGTAAGCCTGCCGTATTCGGAAGTTCTCGGCATCGTATTTACAGTTATGTAAACTCTGACGTTTCTTTCGTGCGCGTATTTTACCGCCTCGAATATCTCGTCAACGGTAAAGTTGCCCGCCGCAGAGCGCATGCCGAACGCGTTACCCGCGAGATATACCGCGTCCGCGCCGAACGCGACCGCCGCCTTTAATTTTTCAAAATCACCCGCAGGCGAAAGTATTTCTACTCTGTTGTTAGTCATATAAAACCTTTCAATATGTTTTTTGAGCATAAGAGGGATTGCTTGCTCCTGCTTTTGTTTTCTACAACCCCTCCGTATTTGCCTTTGGCAAATCCACCTCCCCTTACACAGGGGAGGCTTTTAATAAACTGCCATTTGACAAAAAACACCGCTGTTTATTTTTCGTTTTCCCTTTTCACAAGGGCTATATTGTGTTTATGTGCCTCGTAGCTGCTCGCGTAAAGGACTGTGCCGTCGGAGCGAGAGACGAAATAATAATAATTGGTTTTGTCGGGATATATAGCGTATGAGATCGCGTCAAGATCGGGACTGCATATCGCGCTTGGCGGCAGACCCCTGTGCTTATACGAGTTATAAGGATCGTCCAGCTCTTTATCGCTTGCCGTCATAGGTCTGTTAAGGGCGTAGGTAAGCGTCGCATCACTTTGAAGCCGTCCGCCGAAAGCTATACTGCCAAGTCTGTTGTGCAGTACCGACGAGACCTTGGGGTAGTCGGAAACGAACTTCGCTTCCTTTTCGATTATCGATGCTATCTTAACAGCCTCGTCTATACTTAACCCCTTAGCCTTGCACGCTTTTCTGTATTTTTCGTCAAACTTCGACTCAAAATTTGAAAGCAGCTTATCCACCACCGAGTACGCCGAGGAATCGGAATAAAAGCAGTAGGTGTCGGGATAAAGATAACCTTCAAGCCTGTATAAACGTTCTCCCGAGATCGCGTTTACAAAATCGTACCTCGAAAAATCTCCGTTCTGTATAACGTCGGTAAGCTCCTCACGTGTACATATACCCTTGTTATCGCAAACGATAGTCAGAATATCCTCGACCGTGCTTCCCTCGGGTATCACAACGGTAAGCTCTGTTCTTTTGCGCCTTACATTGCCCGTAAGCCGTCTGTGTATTCCGTCAAAGCCGCCCGTTTTTGAAACTGTATAGCTTCCCTCTTTTACCCCGTTAAGACTTTTTCCGCGCAGAGCAAGATAAGTTCTGAACCACGTTTTGCTCTTTATAACTCCGCTTTTTTTAAGTGAGCTTGCTATCTCTCCCGCGCCGTCTCCCTCGGAAACGTATATCGTCTCCTCTCCGCTTTTGGCGGTTATGGCAAATGCGTCGTTTGCGAGGAATATCAGCAGTACCGAAAGAGCTAAGGACACCGCCAGCACCGAGGCGAAATATATGAGCTTATTTTTCTTTTTCATATTCGTTTTTCCGTTTCTTTGGTATATCATACCGCGCTTTCGCGATATGTAAGGAAAAATGAATATGTATGCCTTCCCCCTGAGGGGGAAGCCTATTTCTTCGGCGTAATTATCCTCGTATCGGTAACGATAAGATCCGCCGCGAGGTCAAAACGCCCTCTCGGCAAGCTCTTTACCACGAAATCAGTGTAAGCAACACCGATCTTCGTTACCTCTATACCGGAAAGAAATCTGTCGTAGTAGCCCTTTCCGTATCCAAGCCTGTGTCCCGTAAGGTCAAACGCCATCGCGGGAACTATACAGATAGCCTTTTCTCCGCTCGATGGAACCCATAACGGGTCGTTTTCGCTCGGCTCTTTTATGGAGAACATTCCCGTTTCCATACTGTCAAGATCGCTTATAACGTGAAACTTCATAAGCGGATCTCCCTGAGTACATTTGGGAAACGCAAGCTTTTTGCCCGAATTAAGCACCGCGCGGTTAAATTCCGTTATATCGACCTCTCCCACAAGCGGCGAATAGGAAAGAACGGTATCCGCAAAGCGAAACGCCGCCAAGGACAGCAGTCTTTTACATATCTCCGAGTTCAGTGTCGCTCTTTTCTCGGCAGAGATCTGTTTTCTCTGCTCACGAAATGAGGCGCGAAGCTCGCTTTTTCTGTCACGCAGTGACATACGGCTGTTAGGCGAGTATTCCATTTTTGAGCTTCTCCGAAACTTCTTTTCCGCAAAGTGCCTCAACTATTTTAAGTCCGAACTCCACCGCCGCGCCCATTCCGACCGCGGTTATGAATTTGCCGTCATGCTCGCATCTCTTATCGGTATTTATCGCACCGTCAAGATACTTTTCAAATCCTGGGTAACAGACCGCGCGTTTACCTTTAAGAAGTCCCATCTTACCGAGAACAGAGGGTGCCGCGCATATAGCGCAGATATATTTTCCGTTTTCGTAAGCAAAGGTAAGCGCGTTTCTTACCTGCTCGCTTGCTTCAAGGTTGGTCGTTCCGGGAAGTCCGCCGGGAAGAATTACCATCTCCGCCTTTGACGCGTCGTAATCCCCGTCAAAAACCGTAGTGTCAGCCTTTACGGTTATACCGTGAGAGCCTGTCACGAGAAGTTCATTTGTTACCGAAACCGTCTTTACATCAAGACCCGCGCGTCTGATAAGGTCGAGCGGTGCTATCATTTCGGTTTCCTCAAATCCGTTTGCAAGATATACGTATATCATAATTTTCGTTCCTTTTAAGGCATTCTGTTGTATTTCCATTGCTCGTACTTATCCCACGTCACCAGCACCTCGCGTGGCTTACTTCCGTTTCTCGGCGAGATAAATCCAAGCTCCTCCATACGGTCAACTATATCAGCGGCTCGGTTAAAGCCTATTCTCAAATGTCTCTGGATATTGTTAGTCGCTACTCTGTCCGTCTCTATTGCGTATTCTATCGCGCGGCAAAGGTAATCGAAATCCACCTCTGAGGTATCGACTATCCCGTCATCGTCATCACCGTCGCCGTAAGACGCTCCGCCCTTCTTGCGGTCCTTGTTCATCTTATCGACCTCGCTGTCAAGGTGGCGCATTATCTCGGGATCGAACTGCGCTTCGCCGTTATTATCTATTATGAACCGAGTTATGCGTTTTATTTCGCTCGAAGTAACGAACGCGCCCTGAACCCTCACTCTGCCGCAGCCCGTCGCCTGATAAAGCATATCGCCGCGTCCGAGAAGCTTTTCAGCTCCGATGTTACCAAGTATTATGCGCGAGTCGGCGCTCGACGATACCTTGAACGAGATACGCGCGGGAATATTTGCCTTTATAAGACCCGTTATTATATCGACCGACGGTCTCTGAGTACCGATAAGCAGATGTATTCCGCAGGCTCTCGCCATAGCGGCAAGACGGTTTATAAGACTTTCGACGTGCTCCCTTACTTGAAGCATAAGGTCCGCAAGCTCGTCTATAACTATAACTATCTGGGGCATAAGCTCAAGCGAGGGGTTTTCTGCTTTAAGCTCGTAGTATTCCTCTCTGTTTCTTACCCCGAACTTGTCAAGCAGCGCGTAACGTCTTTCCATCTCCACTACCGCCCAGTTAAGCGCGGCGGCGGCTCTCTGCGGGTCGTCTATTACGGGCATAACGAGATGCGGGAGCTTTGAATAGATATTAAGCTCAACACGTTTTGGGTCGATCAGTATCAGCTGTACCTCGTCGGGAGTGGCGCGGTAAAGCAAGCTAAGGAGCATACAGTTTATCGCAACGGACTTACCCGCCTTTGTCTGACCGGCGATAAGAACGTGCGGCATATCGTCTATGTCCATATAAACCGGCTTACCCGTTACGGTAAGACCGACACAGACGGTTATCTTACTCTTTGCGTTAATGAAATCTCTGTTTTCTATAAGCGAACGGAGCGAAACGACCGTCACTTTCTTGTTCGGCACCTCGACTCCTATTACGGATTTACCCGGAACGGTAGCTATTCTTACTCCGTCCGACTGTAATTCAAGCGCAATATCTTCTATAAGCGAGGTTATCGACTTGACCTTGACGCCCGGACCGGGGGTAAGCTCATATCTCGTTACCGTAGGACCTACGCTGTAACCCGAGAGTGACGCCTCAACACGGAAGCTCGCAAGCTTGCCGAGGAGCTTGTTCTTGACTTCAAGTATATCCTCGTCAGTTACCGCGCTGTTCTGCATCTGCGGGTCGAGAAGTCCGAACTCGGGGAAAGCGTAATTCGGGTAACGTCTCTCGCTTCTCGGAGTGACAGTTCTGTTCTCGTCCTCCTCGGTATCAAACTTCATCTGTAATGGCTTACGGGGCTTGTTTTCGCGTTCAGGTATCCCTCTTGTTACGGTAACGTTCTCCGTTGAGGAGACCACGTCAAATCCGTCATCGTCACCGTCGTTTTCGTCCGACGAGGTGTCCGTATCCTCGGAATACTCGTCATATACTGGTCTTGTCGGCTCGCTTTCGGTACGCGACGAGCCGCCAAGCGGCTTCATAGTTTTATAATCAAAAGGAGTAAGAACGGAACCGTTTTCCGGTTCAGAGGTCTCGGTATATTCCGCCGTATCTGCTTCCTGTCTTACCTCACGGTTGGGAGAAACGCTTTCGGCTTGCTCTGAAAAACGAGATGTATAACTGCCGCCGTCAGCGGGCGGAACCGTCTCCGCCGTGGGGGTAAAACCCGCGTCCACTGTACCCTTCGTATGGCGAACGTCGTCCGCGTCGCGCATCGCTCCGCCGGAATCTATAACGGTATCGAATATAGAGCCCTGCGGCTGTGTCTGCTGAGGCGGCTGCTGATAGCGTTCGTTATTTTCCCTCGACTCTCGCCGCGCTGACTGTCTTTGCGACGGATCGACCGTGCTTTCATACGCTATATAAGCCTGAGAACGTGAATCCTTTTCCCTGACCTCTTTAAGAGAGTCGTCTATATCAGCGAACGGATTTCCGAACGGCGAATACGCCATTGATTTTCTCTCACCCGTGCGCTTCTGAGATCCGTTACCGCCCGAGTTTTTCCCGTCTCCGAAAACGTCATCCATACTGACGAACGGATTAGAGAACGGAGAATATACCTTTGATTTAGAGGCTGAGGTCTTTCCGTAAGAGGAATAACTGCTTTTCGTCGAGGTGCCGCTCTGGGTTTGAGATGAAGAATAAGAGGAGCGCGGCTCTGCGCGGTACTCGTTTTGATACGAGGTCGGGGTCGGCGTAGGCTCTGCCTTGACCTCCTCAGCGGGAGCTTCGCTTACCGAGCTTCCGCTCATATTTTTGAGGAAAACGTCTCCGTAAGAGAACGGATCTGAAATAGTGGTATCAACCTTTTTATGCGAAGTCCTCGGAACGTCAACGGGATATTCACGAACGGTACGCTTCGGCTGATTTTCAGGTATAGGTGTCGGCTCAAACCTCGGGGGCTGAGTCGGTGCGGGGTTGAACTTGGGTGTCGGAGCGGGCTTAGGCTCAAACCTTGGCGGAGCGACAGGCTCGTTTGACTTTTCCGCGCGAGGAGCGTTCTTACGTGAAAATATCATACCCCAAAGACCGGGGAAAGCCGAGCCTATGAAAAACGAAAGTGAAAGAACGGTTATCAGTATAGCGACGACCGCGCCGAAAACGCGTCCGAACATAGCGGCAAGCAATTTACCGAGCAGTCCGCCGAAAAATCCTCCGCCCTGTCCCGCTTTACCGCCGTTCCAGCTGACGGAAGCGGAAAAAGCGTTCTCCACGATACCGTCAAAGGCGAGTATGGAGTTCGCGGCGGCAAAAAAGAGAGTAAACACAGAGAGCATTATTATTTTGTAAACGGTAGTTTTGCGTTTATTCATATCGAAATACAGGTACGCTATAACTATCGCTCCCGCTGGGATAAGATACGCGACCGCGCCGAAAAGACCTGTAAAAAGTCCGTGGAGAGCTTTTCCGACAACACCAGTGCCGTCAGAGAAGATAAGACAGGTCTCTACAATGAGCGCGAGCGCGAATACGATAAACGGAACAAAGGTATAAACTTTACTTTCCTTACTACCCGCACTTTTGGTCTGTTTAGAAGCTGCGGTAGTTGCGCTTTTTGTATTTTGGTGTTTGTTTTTCTGCATTTACTTCCTTCCTTTCCGTTTCCGAATGTAAGCCTCAAAGATAGGCGTTTATTTATTTTCGACGTTTTGCGCAGTATATATACCAAAACTGTCTTTTTTCTATATAGTCACGCGCACATATATTATTATAATAACACGATTTCATCTTAAATACAAGACCTTAGACGAAAATTCATAATTATTTTTATCGGCTTTTTTCAACATAAACCCGAATACTTTTCGCAAAAAGGGAAATGATAAAGCATACAAAGCGCTGAGAAAGGCATACCGATATGCAAAAAACAGTTTCAAAAAAATTATTCCTGTCAAAAACGGAGCTTATCCTGTTATGCGTATCAGGTATCGTCGCAGGCTTTATAAACGGATTTCTCGGAAGCGGCGGCGGTGTTATCCTCGTGCTCATAAGCTCGTTTATGTTTTCGGGAAGCGACAACCTTTTGAAAAGAATGATCGCACCCCAAAGCTCGGAAAACAGAACGGATCTCGTTCCAAGCGATCCCAAGGATTGCTTTTCGACCGCGGTCGCGTCAATTCTTCCTATGTCGGTAATATCCGTCATCTTCTACGCCGCTCGCGGCGATATTAATATATTTTCATACCTTGAATTTCCTGTATGCGCCGTTCTCGGCGGTATTCTCGGCGCGTTTCTTACTGACAAAATGCCGTCAGCTATATTAAAAACAGTCTTTGCGGCACTTACGGTGTGGGCGGGTATTCGTATGCTGTGAAAACGGCATAAGGGCTGTGCCGCAGGGACTGTATAAAACGGAGAAACGATGCTCATATACAACATTTTGGCGGCTACTGCCGCCGCGGCGCTCGCGGCTATGGGAGTAGGCGGAGGCGGACTTGCCGTTATATATCTTGTGTTGGTGCTTGGAGTAGAACAAAAAACGGCTCAGGGAATAAACCTTGTTTTCTTTATCATCGCCTCTCTCTGCTCGCTACCGTTCCACGCAAAAAAAGGACGTATAAAATGGAAGATCGCGGGCGTTTTCGCGTCTGCGGGTGCGTTCGGAGCGATATTCGGCTGTATCCTCGGAGCGAAAACCGCTCCACGCCTTGTAAGGACGGCGTTCGGTATATTCCTGATCGTCTCAGGTGCGCTCGCTTTGCTCGGAACAGTCAAAAAAGCGTTCAAAAAACGCGAAAAGCACTGTATATAAGCGTTTTTTTCGGAAACAATAATAAGGGAAAGGAGTTGATACGAATGGATCAGAACAACCAGAACCGCAATCAGCAGAATAATAATCAAAACAATAGTCAGAAGAACAGCAAAAATCAGCAGAACAATAATCAGAATCAGCAGAATAACAATCAGAACAACAGTCAGAATAACAACCAGAATAACAATAAACGCTCTTAACTCCTTCAAAAAGCTCGCTTTTCGCGAGCTTTTTTATTTTATTTTTTCTGTTATTATTGACAAAACAAATAAGCAATGATATAATATTTTAAAAATAATAGATGTAATTTCCGCCGTAAATCGGCAGGAAAAGACAGATTGGAGATACATAATATGGTAATCACAGAGCTTTTGGAGCGTAACGCCAAATTCTACCCCGATGAGGTCAGCCTCGTCGAGATCAACCCCGCTAACAGACCGGGAGACGACGTTACCTGGAAAGAATTTAATCTCATCGAGACCGCTAAAAGCGAGAAATACCGCCGCGAGATAACCTGGAAGGAGTTCAACGTAAGAGCAAATAACTTCGCCAATCTTCTCCTTTCGAGAGGTCTTAAAAAAGGCGATAAGGTCGCTATACTGCTTATGAACTGCCTTGAATGGCTTCCGCTTTACTTCGGTGCGCTCAAAGCGGGTGCGCTCGCCGTTCCTATGAACTACCGTTACACAGCCGACGAGATCGCTTATTGCGTTGACCTTGCCGACGCTGACGTCCTCGTTTTCGGTCAGGATTTTACCGAGCGCGTAAGATCCGTTCTTGATAAGCTCAAAAAGAAGGTCAAATACTTCTTCTACGTCGGAGAGGATATTCCGGAGTTTGCGGAAAACTGCCGCAAGATGTCGTCATACTGCTCGTCACTTCCCCCTGCGGTCGAGCTTGACGAGGACGACGACGCGGCTATATACTTCTCTTCGGGTACTACGGGATTCCCGAAAGCGATACTTCATTCTCACAAAGCGCTTATAAATTCCTGCCGTACAGAGCAGAAGCATCACTCACAGACCAGAGACGACGTTTTCCTCTGCATTCCGCCTCTTTACCATACGGGTGCTAAAATGCACTGGTTCGGCTCACTTCTTGCGGGAAGCCGCGCTGTACTTCTCCGCGGCGTTAAGCCCGAATGGGTGCTTCGCACCGTTTCCGAGGAGAAAGCAACGATAGTCTGGCTCCTCGTGCCGTGGGTACAGGACATTCTCGATGAGCTTGAAAACGGCAATTTAAAGCTTTCCGATTATCAGCTCTCACAGTGGAGACTTATGCACGTCGGCGCTCAGCCCGTTCCGCCGAGCCTTATCAAGCGTTGGCTCAGCGTATTCCCGAATCACGATTACGACACCAACTACGGTCTTTCCGAATCAATAGGCCCCGGCTGCGTTCACCTTGGCGTTGAAAACACACATAAGGTCGGTGCTATCGGCGTTGCGGGACATCTCTGGGAGACCAAGATAGTCGGCAGCGACGGAAAAGAGGTTGGCCCCGAGGAGGTCGGCGAGCTTGCGGTAAAGGGTCCGGGCGTTATGAAATGCTACTATAAGAACCCCGAGGCAACAGCAGAGATACTTAAAGGCGAATGGCTCTACACAGGCGATATGGCTAAACGCGACAGCGACGGATTTATATACCTCGTTGACCGCAAAAAGGACGTTATCATCACGGGCGGAGAGAACCTCTACCCCGTACAGATAGAGGACTTCCTCAGAACCAACGACGCTATAAAGGACGTTGCCGTCATCGGACTTCCCGACGAGCGTCTCGGAGAGATAGCCGCGGCTATAATCGAGCTTAAACCGGGAGTTGCCTGCACAGAGGACGAGATAAACGAATTTTGTATGACGCTTCCGAGATACAAGCGTCCGAAGAAGATAATCTTCGCTGACGTTCCGCGTAACCCTACGGGTAAGATAGAAAAGCCCCGTCTGCGCGAGATATACTGCGGGAAGCGTCTGGTCGAGGCACAGACCACAAGATGACCACTATACTTATTTTTTCCGACCTGCATTACGCAAGCGGAACACTTCGGGGTGCGCTTGAAACGCACCCCGAAGCTGAATATGTGATATTTCTCGGTGACGGACTCCGTAATTTCCGCGAGGTATTAAAGGAATATCCGTTACTCGCCGTCTCCTGCGTAAAGGGTAACTGCGATCTTGCGGTTGACCGCGAAACGCTCAACACGCCTGTTGTGCAAAGCGCGGTTTACGACGGAGTGAGGGTCTTTTTCTGTCACGGGCACACGTTTAAGGTAAAGGACGCCGTTATCGGAGTCTCCTCACTTGTGTCGAGCGCGAGAAAGGACGGCGCGCGTATTGCGCTTTTCGGGCATACGCACAGAGCTTTTTGCGAAGAATATGACTACGGAAACGGAGAGAAAATAACCGTTTTCAATCCCGGAAGTATAGGCGAACCGCCTATGGGTAAGCCGTATTCTTACGGTGTTCTGACCGTATCGGACGGAAAATTTGAAATATCACACGAAACTGTTTAAGATCACAGAGAAAGGGAACGTCGAAAATGATATACAAGCTTAGCGAAGGTATTTCTCCTGTAAATAGAATAAGCTTGCCCGTATCCTGCGCTCTTGGGTGCTTTGACGGCGTTCATCTCGGTCACAGAGCGCTTATAGAGGAAACCGTTAAAGACCAAAAAAGGGGATACGTATCCGCTGTCTGGACGTTTTCAAAGCCTTTCGGGGGCTCGTATATAGAAAGCGTAGATGCGCGTCTTATGATATGCGGCGAACTTGGAGTTCAGTACGCTGTTTGCGAGGATTTCAACGCGATAAAAGATCTTACGCCGAGAGAGTTTATTACTCGGCTTTTTAACGATCTCGGAGTAAAAAAATTCGTTTGCGGGCGCGATTTCCGCTTTGGGCATAACAGAGAAGGCTCAGCCGAGACGTTAAAAGCCGTTGCGGGAGAGCTTGGCGCGGAGGTAGCGATAATCGAACCCGTAATGCTGTTAACGCAAGAAAACGAAAAGGTAAGCTCTACCTATATACGTTCGCTTATAGCGGACGGAAGCGTCGAGGAGGCGCGTATGCTCCTTGCGCGTCCGTTCTCAATAACCGCTAAGATAACAGAGGGCAAGCACATAGGCAGGACTATGGATTTTCCTACCGTTAACCAGTCGCTCGAACACGGACGGGTAGTTCCACGTTTCGGGGTGTACTGTTCGGCTTCGGTAATTGACGGTATCCGTTACCCGTCGGTAACGAATATCGGCTTTCGCCCTACTGTAAACGCTGATGCAAGCGACGTAACCTGCGAGACGCATATAATAGGCAAACGCTTCGATCTGTACGGAAAAACCGTCACGGTCGAGCTTTACCGTTATCTGAGACCCGAAAAGCGCTTCCCGTCTCTCGACACTCTCCGTCAAGCGATCGAGGAGGATTGTAAAGTTACAGAGGAATACTTCCTACTTTTTTGAAAAAAAGTAGGCAAAAAACTTTTCTCGCACACTACCTTGTTGTGTAGCGTGCGAGAAAAGGATTTGTTATTTGCTTCGCAAAAAGGCAGAAATATCTTCCGAAACTTAAAATCTCATCAAAACTCGTAGGGGTCGGCGCCTTCGACGACCCGTACAATTTTCACAAAACACAATTTAAAATTTCAAAAGGAGTACCGGTATGTCCTCAAAATATCAATTCCTCACGTCAAATGAAATAAAGCCTCTCGGTTGGCTGAAACGTCAGCTCGAAATAGAGGCAAACGGCCTTTGCGGCAACCTTGACAAGGTATGGCCCGACGTTCGCGACAGTAAATGGATAGGCGGCGACCGCGAGGGCTGGGAACGCGTTCCCTACTGGCTCGACGGTTTCATTCCGCTCGCATATCTTCTTGATAACGAGGATATGAAGTCACGTGCCAAGCGTTACATAGATAAGATACTTGATTTCCAGCAGCCGGACGGTTGGATATGCCCGAACGGCACGACCCCTAAGGACAAATACGATATATGGGCAGTCCATCTTATATCAAAGGTGCTTGTCGTTTATTACGAATGCTCACGCGACAGACGTATCCCGAAGGTCGTACTCCGCATAATGAAAAACTTCCACGAGAGCTTAAAAAGCGGCGAGATACGCGCGTTCAACTGGGGACAGTACCGTTGGTTCGAGGGATTTATCGCGCTCAACCGCTTAAAAGAGTGGTATCCCGACGAAAAATGGATAGACGAGCTTGCCGTTTATCTTAAAGAAACGGGCATTAATTACTCCGACGTAGAAAAAACCTGGGAGCGTCCCCTTAATAAATGGACGTATTACACCCACGTCGTAAACCTTGCGATGATGCTCAAATCCGAGGCAGTATCGCGCGACATAATCGGCGGCGAATATACAGACCTCGCCGAGCATTACTATCAGCTCTTGATGAAGTATAACGGCTCTCCCACCGGCATCTTTACCGGTGACGAATGTCTTTCCGGACTCAGCCCAATACAGGGAACTGAGCTTTGTGCCGTAGTAGAGCTTATGTACTCGTTTGAATGGCTCTACGCCCACACAGGCGACCCCAAATGGGCGGAACGCCTCGAAACCGTCGCGTTCAACGCTCTCCCCGCCACTATATCGGACGATATGTGGACTCATCAGTACGTTCAGTTAAGCAACCAGACGGACGGTACGCCGTTCCCGGGAAAATCGCTCTTCCGCACAAACTTCCCTGACGCTCACATCTTCGGTCTCGAACCGAATTTCGGCTGCTGTACCTCAAACTTCGGTCAGGGTTGGCCCAAGCTCACCCTCTCCGCGTTTATGAAATCGGACGACGGTCTCATATCGGTCACTCCGATACCGTCGGAGGTAACGTTAAAACGCGGCAAAAATCGCGTAAAAGTGACCCTTACCTCAAATTATCCGTTTGAAAACAGCTTTAAATACACTGTATGCGCTGAAAAGAATACGTCTATGAAGCTCCGCGTTCGTATCCCGTCGTTTGCGCGTGACCTCACGGTAAACGGCTCGCCGATAAGAAAACGCGCTCAGCTCGTTTTCGGCGGCTTTAAAGCGGGAACGACCGAAATAACTATTGCTTTTGACGCGAAAAACGAGTTTATTTCTCGCCCCTATTCCCTGAAAGCAGTAAGATCAGGCTCGCTTATCTTCTCTCTCCCGATCGAGTACGAATCAAAGATCGTCGAATACGAAAAGGACGGTGTTGAACGTAAATTCCCATACTGCGATTACCATTCAAATACCGTATCGGAGTTTAATTACGCGTTCACCTCAAAAGAGTTAGTCAAAGAAAATAAAAATATAGACGGTACTCCGTTCTCCTCAAAGAACCCGCCCGTCGTTATGTACGCGGATATGTGCCATATCGACTGGGGCTGCGAGGACGGATATGAGTTTGTTTGCGCCAAAGAGCCAAATAGCCGTGTACCGCTCGACGAGCCTCGCAAAATGACCCTCTACCCCTACGGCTGTACGCGTATGCGTATGACGGAGATGCCGATCATAAAGGTAAAATAACGAATAACGGGCGGATATAAAATCCGCCCGTTTGATGTACACAACAAAGTATGCTGAAAAGTTCTTTGCTACTTTCTTTCAAGAAAGTAGGACATCACCTCTAATATCTTAAACTTCACTGCATACCCCTCGTCCTCGTATTTGGTGAGTAGCTTTATCTGGTTAGCCGTAAACCCAACGTCCGCAAGCGTCTCTCCTACGTTTGAAGCCGTTCCCGTACACACCTGCGGAAAAAGAACGCACCACCAATTCTGTCCTTTCGCCTCTCCAAGCTCTACCTTGACCGAGGTATAAGTTCCCGCGGGGAGCGCTATCCCCTCATACTCTCTGCGCGGATAATATTCCTCAGTAACGCTTATATTCGCGACGTAATCCGAGCCGTTTTCGGCTAACGTCCTGTTCGCCTCGGCTTCAAGCTCCTCTTTCATACTCATAACTACCGCTACCGCCTCGTCTCTGTTCTGACAGTCGGAAAGCGGTTCTTTTAATAATCCGGTGATCGCGTCGCGCACCTTGAGCTTTACCGCCTGATCGCTCTCCGAGTCTGAATTTGCCGGTATATGCAGACGAAGCGTCTTATCGTATATCTCCGTATATTCCGAGACCGAACCCTTGATTCCGCTTAACGCCGCCATAAATAAAGCCACCGCTATCACCGCGATCAAAAATATCCCGTTTGCCTTTTTTCCTGCCATTATGCTATTTACCTCGTTTTCAAAATATGTAACGGCACTCGGGATAAACACAAAATGATATTTGACCGAAAAAAGATCTTTTATACAACTGTTTTTTTGATTTTGGACGAATATTTTCCACTTAAAACGCCCATAATCTCCCCGAATTTATTATTTCGGAGGTCGGATAAATGATAAAGGGCTGTCAGAAAAACGTAGTATGGATACGCAGTACGGAAAGCGAGCTGTTCGAGGAAGCGTATTTCATAGTATCGGACAGAGTAAAAAGCAAACGTATAAGCGAAAACGACATGGTATCCGAGGCAAACAGACTCATCGCGGACCGTTTTGCCCCTATACCAACGTTCGGAACAGAACAAAAACCACATCTGCCGAAAAAGGAAAAGATAAAATGGTTCTTTTTCGGTATCGGCGCATCCGTATGCGTGTTTTCGCTTATATGCTTTATTATATAGAGTTCGGATTTTTTACAAGCTCCCGAGGCTGCGCCTCGCCCTACGGGTTCGATTCCGAGCCGCCTGTCATTCTGAGCCGTAGTCGAAATTTTGGCTTGCCAAAATCGCCGCACGGCGGAATCTCGGCGGCTCTCCACTCAGGATGACACGAAAATTTAAAGGTCGTCCGCGTCCTGAGTAGGCTGATCGTTACCGTCCTCGGGTACGCCCGTCCACATTCCAAGCGGATCAAAATGCGAGCTTCCCCTGCGGAAGCTTTCGGCTATATTCATAGCCTTTGCCATAGCGGGGTTATTTTCTTCCGTAAAAATATCTTCTTCGGTGTAAGGAACGTTATTTTTTCCGTTCTTTTTAATCATAATTTCTTCCTTTCTATTTATACGAATACGCGTATAGTTTGCGTGCTTATCGGCAGATTATTCACGCGCCGATTTTCAAAAATAAAAAAATATTTCAAAAATGTATTGACAAACCAATTTATTTATGTTAGAATAACAAGGTCATGAGTCCAAAGACAGCAGGTTCACGTAATAAACCGTGATGCGGTTTTCCTGCCGAGGTAACAGAACAAATATGAAAAATTGGGTCGAAAACGGCTTTTTTGAGTTGTGCCGATCCGAAAAAACAGACAGTTCTCTCCCGGCAGATCGAAGGCTATTTCGGTTGTGTCAGGAGTTTTTGTTTTCCCGGGCTTGTTTGACAAATCTATATGGAGGTGAAAACTATGCCCAGCGCGAAGATACTTGCTCAGAAGCAGGCAGCAACAGAGGCTCTTACCGAGAAGATCAAGAAGGCGGCAGCAGGAGTTCTCGTCAACTACACCGGTATAACGGTTGAGGACGACACAGCTCTCCGTGCGGCTCTCCGCAAGGCAGGCGTCGATTATCACGTTTACAAGAACACGATGACCGAGCGTGCATGCGAGGCTTCCGGTTACGGCGAAATGAAGCAGTACCTCAAAGGAATGAAC
>JAZOVD010000040.1:0-2928 GCA_045658525.1 Eubacteriales bacterium | reverse complement strand
TGTTGATCGCCTCATATTTCTGAATACGTGTTGAGCTTAACGCAAAACAGACACTGTATTTCGGACGATGCTGAACTACTCTGTCCATATTTCCGAAAACCTTTTGTATTAAGTAATCCGTTCTCGGCTGTATCGTTTCATCTTCTTTTATGGAACAACAGTATTCAACAAGCGAGATCGAAAGTGATGACGTAAGCGCGTCGATATCATTATTTACAAGGAAGTATTTGATTATCGGAAGAAGTCTTTCATTCACCTCGGGAGAGGCTATTGCAGACGCCATTACAAAGGAGGCGAAAACAGAACTAAGTCCGCTGTTCTCATCAGCCGTATTACGAGTCACCTCTCTGCCATTGATCGACGCCATTATACCGTTTGCATACAAAACCGGCTCAAATGAATCGAAAATCCAATTATAATAATTTTCCAAAACGTCGGAGGGTATTCTGAACGGAGTGGCGTTTATAACCATCAAAAACTCCGAAAGCTCCCATAAAAGGCTTCTGCCGTATCCACCGGTGTACGGAAAAGCGACATGCTGAATGAATGATCCGTCGGCATAAAATCCGTCACCTTCGGTTACGTAATCGAATATCTCGTAAAGCTTATCTACACCCTCTCTCGCTCTTCCCGAATCATTCTGCAAAACCTTCGCGCCGACGTAGACCTTACCGAGCCACAAACGGTTACATGCAGTCAAAGTTACATCGGGAACAAAGTAATTTACGGGGATAAGATATTTGTCTATTTCAGCCTGAGTGAGATCGTCACTGAGCATCATCAGCGTATCGACCAGATATCCCGCTGTTCCGATTTCCCAATACCACCAGTTGCTGTTGTTTACCCACTGCTGATACGTTGGGTTGGTAATATGCTGCTCTCCGTAGTAATTGTTGTAAAGATATTCGAGAGTATTTTTTATAGCCTTTAAAAGCTCTTTATTATTATAATACTCCGATCCGGGAGCAGAATATCCGAGCGTCATGGCGTAAACTCGCCAATAAAGATCCTGAACGGTTGAAGATCCTGCCCAATCCATTGCGGGAGAAATATTGAAAAGAGTACCCTTTTTGTCCGTGCCTGTACCGACAAACGTATTCTGATACGATGCGGAAAGCGTCTTCCATTGCCTTAGCGTATTGTATTCTATGGTTTCAATTCTGCTCTGATAGGTTTCGGAATTGCCACCGCCTCCAACCAGCACGTTCGTCCACGCGTCCCTGACATCGCTTAAATACCGCGCCTCATTCTTTGCGCCAACGAAGCTTGAGGTATACTTATACGATACAAAGGATATATCACCTATGTAAAGCTCGGTTTCCGGATTTGGGGTAAGCTCCCAACCGCTACAGTCAAATGAGATATAGGATATTCTCGTCCAGGTGGGATTGTTATTGCTCTTCATGTCATATAACGGAACGGAAAATTCCTTCCAACCTGTAAAGTCAACGTTAAGAATCGTCCTGTAATATGGCGCCATTGTAGTTCCCTGCTTATCGTTGTCCGCATAACTGAATCGGATCTGAACGTTGCAGCCGGTCGCCTTATTGGAATAAACCCTGAACGTAACGGCATCGTATTGGCTGTAATCCTTTTTGCCGCCAAGCTCAAATCTCTTTGCGGCATTCGCCTTCCAATATATTACGTCTTGACCGTCCTTTTTCGTTTCGTTAGCGTCGATCGCCACAACAAACGAGTCGATACTCTTGGTATAGCTCATGCTCGACTCCATAGCCGTCACGGTGCAACGCGCGGTCTTTCCACCTGCCATTGCTATGATCATCGCGCTTCCGGATTTAAGAGCTTTGACGTTACCGAGGCTGTCTACGGTTATGATCTCCGGATTAGACGAAGACCACGTAACGAGCTTATTCTCTGCGTTTGACGGTAGCACTGTCGCTGTAAGCTTTTCCTTTGCGCCAACGTCAACTTTAAGACTTGAAGGTAGAGTTACACTCGCAACCGACATCGTTTTTACGGTAACGGTACAGCTCGAAGTTATCCCGCTTCCGTCAAGCGCAGTTGCGGTTATCACCGCGTTTCCGCTTTTAAGAGCGGTAAGGAGTCCGTTCACTACCTTTACGACCGATGCGTCACTGCTCTCCCATTTTATCCTCTTATCGCTTGCGTTTGCGGGAGCTATCGACACGGTAAGCGACGCGTTATCTCCGACGTTCAGCAAAAGCTCACTCTTTGAAAGCTGTATTACGCCGACTTTTATCGGAGTTACATTTACTTCACATGAAGCGGAAAGCGAGGTGCCTTTTACTTTCACCGTTACCGTTGCCGTACCTATATCCAAGGCGCTTACCTTACCGTCACTTCCGACCATTACCACAGACGGGTTATCACTTTCCCACTGAAGGCTTTTGCCCGAATGCTCCTCGGGTATGCCTGTCACGGTAAGCGTTTCGCTGCCTCCGATCTGAAGCGTAAGCTCGGTCTTGCTGAGCTTTATACCATCGTTCTGACCGTTTTCGTCTTCATCTCCATCTTGGTCACCGGTTTCATCTCCGCCGTCGGTGTCCTCTTTCTCGCACGCGGAAAAAGCAAGAAGCGCGAAAAGCGTGATAAGCGCTATTATTAAAAACAGTATATTTCTTTTTTTCATTAAGAGTACTCCTTGTACCTTATGATTTTATAAATTTTATTAAGGTATGTTTTTCTATAATGAACATTCCCCCGTATTTTTACGGGGGGAATGTTTACTCTAATGGTTATTTTACTATCAAGGTCATCGTTGCTCCGTTAAGCCCGGCAACGCTTACGTCTATGCTGAGCCTGTCACCGTTCGCGGTGAAGCTGACGGGCTTGCCGTCACATTCAACCGAGGTCGCGCCCGCAACGCTGATATCAAATCGTACTCTCTGAAGCTGATGCGTCGGATGGCTTATATTTATAACGGTATTTCCGTCGGGATTCTTGCTT
>JAZOVD010000039.1:0-4329 GCA_045658525.1 Eubacteriales bacterium | reverse complement strand
TGTACGCGGGGTTTGCGGAGACGGCGGAGAAAGAGGGCTTCCCTGAGCTTGCGAGAAAGTTCCGTCTCGTAGCGGCTATCGAAAAGCATCACGAGGAGCGTTATCGCGCGCTTCTTAAAAACGTAGAGACTGCGGCGGTCTTTGAAAAGAGCGAGGTAAAGGTTTGGGAATGCCGTAACTGCGGTCATATCGTAGTAGGCACCAAAGCTCCCGAGGTATGTCCTACCTGTGCTCATCCTCAGGCTTATTTCGAGGTCAACGCCGAGAATTACTGATACATAACGCAAACGTAACGGAAGGATAGATATGGAGCTTGTGTTACTTACGGCGCTCGGCGTCGGGGGAGCGACTGTTATCGGAGCGGTTATAGGGTTTATCTTTAAAAAGCTTTCACATACGTTCTCTGATATAGTTCTTTCCTTTGCCGCCGGCGTAATGCTTGCCGCCGCGGTGCTTGGACTTATTCTTCCATCGGTTGAGCACGGTGGAAAATACGGGCTTATATTTGCCATAACGGGCATATTTGCCGGCGCGCTTTGTCTTAATCTTATAGATAAGCTCGTCCCGCATCTTCATAAGCTCGTGGGTGCTGATGACGAAGCGCATAATAACTCAAATCTGAGTAAGGTGCTTTTGTTCGTTACCGCGATAGCTATACATAACCTTCCCGAGGGTATAGCCGCGGGAGTAGGCTTTGGACTCGGCGGAGAAAATACCGCTCAGGCTCTTATAATAGCGGCTGGAATAGCATTGCAGAACGTTCCCGAGGGTATGGTCATCATCGGACCGATGCTCGCCGCAGGTGTAACACCGAGAAGAACCTTCATCTGCGCTATGATAACGGGACTTGTCGAGGTAGTCGGAACGCTTATCGGTTACTTCGCGGTCAGCGTCTCCTCGGCGATACTGCCGTTTGCGCTCGCTTTTGCGGGCGGAACTATGCTTTACGTTATAAGCGACGAGATGATACCCGAGACCCACGCGCACGGTCATCAAAGAGGCGCGACGTACGCGCTTTTAGTCGGATTTTGCGTTATGCTTATAACCGACGTATTACTTGGATAAAACAAAAACACCGTTTCTGCAAAGCAGAAACGGTGTTTTCGTTATTTTAATTACTTTATACCAAGAGCGGTAGAAATTTTAAGATAATCGTTTGTGAGTATCGTGTCGATGCCCATATCAAGATATTCGCGCGCCTCGTCTATATCGTCAGCATAGAAAACGTTGCACTTTATTCCGTTTGCGTGCGCCTTTTTAACCGTTTCACGGTTGAAATATGGCTTGAAGAGCTGGACCTTTTGCGCGCCAAGCTCGATCGCTCTTTCTACTATCTCCCAAGCTCTTGAACCAAGGTGTCCTACGCACATAGCTATGTCGGGAGCGTATTCCTTGAACTGCTTTATTACGCCGTCGTGGCTGATCATAAAGTAAACGTGCTTTTCGCAGTCGTATTTACGTATAAGCGAGACTATCTTTTTCATAGCGTCCACGTCATAACTGTCCGATAACGTTTTGACGTGAATGTTCATTACCGTATGACCCGCGAATTTTTTGAGTATATCCTCAAACTTTACTATACGCAGACCCTTGAATCTCTCTCCAAACTTAACTCCGAAATCGAGAGCTTCAAGCTCGGCATAGGTGTGATCGAACAGCTTGCCGCTTCCGTTACTTACTCTGTCAAGCGTTGCGTCATGACAGGAAACTATCTCTCCGTCCTTAGTGGGCCAAAGGTCGAACTCTATCTCGCTTGCTCCAAGGGCGACAGCCGCGCCAAAAGCGGGCATACTGTTCTCGGGAGCTACTGTGCTGAAACCTCGGTGAGCGCACAGTCTCGGGTATGGCATTGCTTTGTTGTGCGGAACGATAAACGCGCCGCTACTTGAAATGTTTTCCATGCTTTATTACACTCCTTTATGGTCATATAAGCGCTCTGCCTTCCCATTCGGGATCGGGAGCTATACCCATTAACTTGGCGATAGTAGGAGCTATTTCGAGCAGGGAAGCGTTTTCAATGTTTTCGCCCGGTGTGAAGTCCTTGCCGTAGCAGAAAAGCGGTATGGTCATATCCTCGGGCATTTCTGTTCCGTGAAAGCGCTCGTGACCTCCGTGATCTGCCATAATGATTACCGAGTACTCGTCTCCGAACGTTTCTATCATTCGTTTGACGTTATCTATGGCTATGGAGATGCGTCTGAGGTATTCCTCGCTCATCCAACCGTTGTCGTGACCGCCTTTTTCGTCAGTTTCGACCATATAAAGAAATACGAAGTCGGGCTTATGCGCATTTATGAGCTTTTCAGCCTCGTCGGTGAGAACGGTGTCGCCGCTCTCCTGCATATATGCGTTTATGTACGTAGCGAATTTGAGAGTTCCGGGGGAAGCTATGTCGCGAAGCGGTTCCCAGCCGTAGAACATAGCCGATACACCGCCTGCCGCACTGATCTTTTCGAATATACCGGTTACGGGGCGAACCTGCGGAACGTATGTATTGGTGATAAGTCCGTGTCTTTGCGGAGTTACACCGTGAGACATAGAGAAATGACAGGGGAACGTTACCGAGGGGACCATAGAGCTTGCGTTATAGGTGTAAGCACATTTTTCTTCGAGAACCTTTAAATAGGGATTGCCGCACGCCTTTAATCCGTCGGGGCGCATACCGTCTATTGAAATGAGAATGACCTTTTTATCCATACCGTATTCCTCCGATATATTTTTCTTAATTATAACACAAAAATCAACGTGTTACAATAGTAATTTTACAATTTGAGAAAAAATCGGTATTTACAAATTGGACTTCTTGTGATAAAATATACTCATAACTCCAAAAGGAGGAAAGGTAATGTTTATAGAAGAAAATATAAAGACCCAGGTCGTAAAGGAATATGAGACAGCCGTATGCGGCGGTGGGTTTGCCGGTATCTCAGCCGCGCTTGCGTCCGCAAGGCAGGGCAAGAAGACCGTGGTTTTTGAAAAAGAGTATATGCTCGGCGGACTTGGTACGGCGGGGCTTGTAACTATATATCTTCCTCTTTGTGACGGTTACGGACATCAGGTATCGTTCGGTATAGCCGAGGAGCTTTTCAGACTTTCCATAAAGGACGGAGCGGAGGGGCGTTACCCCGAAAACTGGCTTGACGGAAAGGGTTCAAGAGGGGAGAATGACAGAAGATTTGAGGTTCAGTATAATCCGCATCTCTTTGCGATAGCGGCAGAAAAGCTGTTGCTTTCAGAGGGAGTTGATATACTTTACGGAACATACGCGGTAGGTGTTACGGTCAATAATTCCAAAATAGAGCATATTATAACCGAAAACAAATCCGGCAGATGCGCATATAAAGTAAAAAGTGTGATTGACGCTACGGGTGATTGTGATATAGCTAAATTTGCCGAAGCGCCGACGGAGAGGTTTAAACAGGGTAACGTTCTTGCCGCGTGGTATTATTCTTTCGGTAAGGACGGATATAAGCTCAATCTTCACGGTTACGCTGATATTCCGGACGAGGAGCAGACGGCGGATAATAAGGTAACGCCTATTTCCGAAAGACGGTTTGGCGGTCTTGACGGAAACGAGATCTCGGAGCAGGTATGTCTTTCGCACTCATCGACCTACGCGCATATAAAGAAAAAACGTAAAGATGACCCAACCGTTATACCGGTAACACTGCCAAGCATACCTCAGATAAGAATGACTAGACGCATAGTAGGAGAGTACGTTCTTTCCGATAAAGAGGAGCATACGTATTTTGAAGACTCGATAGGAATGGTATCCAATTGGAAAAAGAGAGGTCCTATATACGAGGTGCCGTTCAGAACGCTTTACAGTTCAAGCGTGAAGAACCTTATCTGCGCGGGTAGATGCACGTCTGTAAACGAAACGTTGTGGGACGTAATGAGAGTGATCCCTTGTTGCGCGGTAACCGGGCAGGCTGCCGGTACAGCAGCCGCAATGACTGACGATTTTACAACGCTTGACGTAAAGGCGCTTCAAAGTGTATTGACCCAAAACGGCGTAGTTCTTCACGAAAAGGATATAATTTAAAAATCAACTTTAAAAAACACCCGTGCGGGTGTTTTTTGTTTTACGGTGTTAAAGTACAAAATAAAAGGGGATTTTGAGGACAAAATCGGTATTGACACTTGTAAAAAAATGTGATATACTCCGTTTGTAAGGAATGGATACGTTTTTAAAATTTATACGGCTGTAACTTATATAGCGGAAATGGAGATCGAAATGGCTAAATTATCTGAAAAGCTTTGGAACTGGGGACACCTTGAAGGTTCACATAATAACTGTACTGGTCTTGAAGGCTTTGATTGCTCGAT
>JAZOVD010000038.1:0-8011 GCA_045658525.1 Eubacteriales bacterium | reverse complement strand
TCTTGAAAGAAAGAAGCAAAGAACTTCTCTGGAATGCACCCTTTTTACGAGTGCATTCCAGAGAAGTGTTTTTTATTTTGCTTCGCAAAAGGATAGAGAAAAATCGTATAATTTTTGAAGCCTTATCTCTATGTGAACCCCTCGGAGTTTTCCCGCACATAAAAACGCGCGGCTCGTGACCGCGCGCGTTTTTCACAAATAAGGCTCCGTCTTAATGTTTCTTTCTTTTTCTTCGCTTCACTTCTTTTTCTTTCTTTGCAAAGAAGGAAAAAGAAGTGAAGAAAAAATTTTAAGAAAGTCTGTTTGCGAGTCGGAGATTATCGGCTATCATAGCGATAAATTCGCTATTGGTAGGCTTACCGCGGTTAGTTTGGACAGTATAACCGAAATAAGAATTTAAGGTATCAACGTCTCCCCTGTCCCATGCTACCTCTATTGCGTGACGTATAGCTCTCTCAACTCTTGACGAGGTAGTCTGATAACGCTTAGCAACAGACGGATAAAGAATTTTAGTTACGGAATTTATAATGTCGTTATCGTTTACCGTCATCATTATGGCAGTTCTGAGATATTGGTAGCCCTTGATATGCGCGGGAACGCCTATCTGGTGGATTATCTTAGTTACCTGCGCTTCAAGCTCAACGTTTTCCACACGGGAGACCTCCTCTTTTCTTATTCCGCTTCCGCGGCGTCTCATAAGTCTGCGTATCCTTTCCGTAAGCGCGGGATAGTTTACGGGCTTCAAGATACAGTAATCCGCGCCCGCGTCCGATGCCTCGGTAAGCATTGAGGGATTATTCATCTGACTGGTAACTATAAAAGACGGAGGCTCATCGGGTGAATAACTCATTCCAAAAGCGCTTTTAAGCACGGATACCGTATCTATCTTAGACATCCATATATCTATTATTACAATATCGGGATGAAGCTTGCCTATCTTCACAAGAGCCTCGTCTCCGTTTGAGGCTTCATCGGGAGTGCGAAATCCCGCGCTTCTGAGATAATCTCTGGTTATTCTCCTGAAATCCTCGTATTCGTCGCAAATAAGTATTTTTGCCGTCTGTTCCATATTTTTTACCTTTCCTTTCGCTTTTGCGGGGATTTTAAGCTTATATTCTACATTATATTTTTACAACCCCGCTATATTTTTGGCATTTACTGCCTCGCGTGAATATATTTTACCATATTATTCCAAATTTTGCAATAGCTTTTAGCAAATAATGGTAAACAAATTTTGATGCTTTAATTCTATAATTTTGCACAAGTTGTTGTCGATGAACGGTTTATTTTATAAAACCAGGTATAAAATACGCCGAAAATAACACAAAACAGCGGTAAAGGTAAAATAACGGTGAAAGCGAGTTTATTAACAATTCATTTATTAAATGTAAAAAGCAGGTACATAAAAAAAATATATAATTATGAAAGAAATTCTTCATAAAGAAAGGCGTTTTAAATTATGTACACGAAAACAGATAAAGTAACCGATTTAGTAACCATAGAAATGGAGAGCGGAGACAAGATAACCGTCAAGCTTATGCCCGAGACCGCCCCCATAACAGTTGAGAACTTCAAAAATCTTGTTTCTGAAAATTATTACGACGGAATCATATTCCACAGAGTTATATCAGGCTTTATGATACAGGGCGGAGACCCGACGGGAACCGGAATGGGCGGTTCTAAGAAGACCATAAAGGGTGAGTTCAGAATGAACGGAGTGAGGAACGATCTTTCTCACAAAAGAGGCGTTATCTCAATGGCTCGCACCCAGATACCCAACTCCGCTTCCAGCCAGTTTTTTATATGCCACGCTGACGCGACCTTCCTTGACGGACAGTACGCTGCGTTCGGTCAGGTAGTAGAAGGAATCGAAACGGTAGATAAGATAGCCGCCGCCAAGACCGACGTACGCGACAGACCTTATGAGGATCAGGTTATGAAGAGCGTTTACTTTGTAACCGAGGAATAAACTTAGATGAAATTATGCCTTAATTCGCTCGGCTGCCCCGATTGGAGCACCGAGCGTCTGCTTGATACAGCCGCGGAGCTTGGTGTCGAAGCCTTGGAGATACGCGGTCTTAGCGGAAAAATGGACGCACGCGAGATAGACGAGCTTTCGGAAAACGGAAGTACCGTTTTTCGCTCGGAGCTGACAAAACGCGGACTTCTGTTCGCGGGATTTGGCGCGTCCGCCTCGTTTCATAACGAGGAAAAATTGGGAGCTTCTATGGACGAGGCAAAAGCCGCGATCGAATTATCTAAGCGATCAGGCGCGGGATTTGTTCGTGTTTTTGGCAATAATATTCCGAAAAACGAGGACGAGCAGATCGTTCTTGACAGGGTATCTAACGCTATAAAAGAGCTTTGTGACTATTCGGAAATAAACGTGCTTCTCGAAGCGCACGGCGATTTTAATACGGCAAAGCGTCTTAAATACGTTTGCGAAAGCGTAGGCAGAGATAATTTCGGTATCATCTGGGACGTAGCGCACGTTGACCGCGCTATCGGAGACGATATAGAGCCGTTCTTTTTTGAGATAAAGGACTATATACGCCATTTTCATATAAAGGATCATAAGCGTACCGAAAACGGTTATGAGCTTTGCTCTATCGGAAAAGGCGATATACCTATAAAAAGGATAGTAAAGCTTGCGCTCGATAACGGATACGAGGGATATTTTTCATTTGAGCTTGAAAAGAAATGGCACCCCGAGCTTCCCGATCCAAGCGAGGAATTTCCGAGATTTGTAAATTATATGAGATCTATACGTTAAAAAACGAAAGGAGGACTGAAAGTGAAGCTGATAATAGCGGAAAAGCCGAGCCTCGGCAGAAATATAGTTGACGCGATAAACGGTATGGGCAACGGGAATATGCAGAAACGCGCTGGCTATTACGAGGGCGGAGATTACATAGTTACGTGGGCTTTCGGTCACCTTTTTTCGCTTTCCGACATTGAATACTACACAGAGGGAGATAAATACAACCCGGCGGAAAAGCCCCGTTGGCGTATGGATAATATCCCATGCTTTCCCGATAAATTCAACTTTTCGCTTCGTCCCGACGCTGACGGAAAAACGGACTCGGGAGTCGAAAAGCAGTTTGGGGTAATACGGAGCTTATGTAACCGTCCCGACGTCGATACCATAATAAACGCGGGAGACGCTGACCGCGAGGGAGAGATAATAGTTCGTCTTTGCATATCAAAGGCTCTTGACGGAGAAAAGGCACAGAAGCGTCTTTGGCTTCCCGACCAGACACCCGAAACGATACGCAAGGCTCTTTCGGACACGGGAGACGCCTCAAAATACGATCTTCTTGCCTACGAGGGGTACGCGAGAACGTTTATAGATTGGCTCTACGGCACTAACCTTACGCGATACGCAACGCTGAAAAGCGGAGCATTTCTGAGGGTTGGACGGGTCATCGTTCCGATAGTAAAGGCGATATACGACAGGGATATGCAGATAAAGAACTTCACCCCCGAACCGTATTTCGCTATCGTAAGCCGAGCCGAAACGAACGGAACAGAGGTCGAGCTTACTTCAAAGCAGCGTTTTTCAAAGGACGAAAAAGCCAAGGCTGAGGAGCTTTGCGCTCTTTACAATTTGCTCCCCGCTACCGTTACGTCCGTAAAAAAGAAAAAAGCCAAGCTTCCGCCCGGAAAGCTCTACTCTCTTACTAAGCTTCAAAACGTACTGTCACGCAAATACAAAATGCCGATGAACGAGAGCCTCGCAATAGCGCAAAAGCTCTACGAGCAGGGTTATCTGACTTACCCGAGAACCAACTCCGAATATCTCGCGACAGCCGAAAAGGACAAAATGAAGCAGATACTTTCGGGAGTGGCAAAGCTCGGTTATCCCGTAAAATTCAGAGACGACAAGAGCATTTTCGACGACAGCAAGATAGAGGCTCACTCAGCTCTTACTCCTACTTACAAGATCCCGAACAAAAACGCTCTTTCCGAGCAGGAAATGCTGCTTTATTCAACCGTATTCCGACGTTTTGTCGCGGTTTTCTGCGCCGAGGAATGTGTCGTAAACAGAACCGAGATAACGATAACTCTCGGAGAAAATACCGAGGAGTTTTCGCTGAAAGGAACGGTCATACTCGAAAAGGGCTGGACAGCGTACGACGACTCTACTCAAAAGGATAAGATACTTCCCGACCTTAAAAAGGGTGATACGGTCGAGCATCTTTTCGAGCCTATCGAGAAAACGACCTCACCCCCAAAGCATTATACGGTCGAAACGCTGAATAACTATCTTAAAAATCCATTCCGCGAGGATAAAGCCAAGGCTGACGAAAACGAAAACGACGACGAGGATTACCGCGCTATCTTTGAGGGCTTGGAGCTTGGAACGGAAGCAACCAGAACCGGAATAATAGATAACGCGCTTCACAGCGGTTATATAAGCCTTAACAAGGACGTTTACAACATCCAACAAAAAGGGATATACCTTATAGAAACGCTTTCGCTTCTCGGTATATCGATGGATAAATACAAGACCTCACAGCTCGGTCAGGCGTTAAAAAAGGTATATCGCGGAGAGATCTCGATACGCCAGAGCCTGCGCCTTGCCCAGAACGAGATAGCTGAGGTTTTCAAGCTTGGCGCGGGTAACGCCGACATAGGCGTTTCGGGCGAGGAGATAGGAATCTGCCCGAAATGCGGAAAAACGGTGCTTCGCGGTATGTACAGCTACGGATGCGCGGGATATAAAGACGGATGCAAGTTCCGTATTCCTCTTTCACTTTGCTCACGGGCGATAACCGTAAGCTCAGCCAAGGCGTTACTTAGCGACGGGAAAACTCCGCAAATAGACGGATTTGTATCCAAAAACGGAAAAAACTTCTCCGCCTCACTCAAACTTGACGGAGATAAAGTGGTTTTTGATTTTTCAAGATAATTTTATCAAAAAGTATTGACTTTAAAACGCTCTATGTATATAATATAGGCGTAAAATATAATAAAATATCCGAGAGGATGGTATAAAAAATGAGAACAATAGCAGTTATCGGTTGCGGAAGGATCGCATACGGAGCGCATTTCCCTGCACTCGCTCAGATAGAGGATCTTCGTATCAAGTACGCCTGCGACCTTATCGAGTCCAAGGCTCAGGCGATGAAGGATAAATATCCCAACCTTGTCGAGAACGTTATAACCGACTACAACATAGCGCTTAACGACCCCGAGGTCGATGCGGTATTCGTGCTTACTCCCAACTACGCGCATTACGTAGTAACTATGGACGCTCTTAAAGCGGGCAAGCACGTTTTCTGCGAAAAGCCTATTACTGTAAACTACGAGCTTTCCTGCGAGATGGCAAAGGAAGCCGAAAAACAGGGTAAGCTCCTGAACATAGGCGTAGTCAACCGTTATCAGAGATCGGTAGAGATACTTGAACAGATGAACCGCGAGGGCAAGTTCGGTAACATCTATCACGTTTACTGTTCTTTCAGAAGATACAGAGGTATTCCCGGTCTTGGCGGAGATTTCACTACTAAATCTCAGTCGGGCGGCGGAGTTCTTATCGACTGCGGAGTTCACTATTTCGACCTCATTCTTTACATACTCGGCGGCGCAAAGCTCGTTAACCTCACCTGCGACGCGTACAGCGAAATGGCAAAGAATATGAAGGAATACAAGCACTTTGGCGATATGTGGGCGGCGGAAACGTCCGATATTGAGAACGGAACCAACGACGTCGAGGGCTTCATCACGGGTTACGTCAGAACCGACAAGGCGAGCATTTCGTTTAACGGCTCTTGGGCGCAGAACATAGGCGAGCCTGAGGGATACATCGACTTCCTCGGAGACAAGGCGGGCGCGCGTCTTACTTACTGCGGACAGTTCACTCTGTACGACGGTCAGACGCTTGAAAAGACGACCTCAAACCACGAGATACCCAATATGTTCGTCTGCGAGGATAAGGCGTTCCTTGACGCTATCGGAGACGGAACCAAGACCAAGACTCACATAGACAACATTCTTGAAACCATGAAGCTTCTTGACAATCTCTACAAGTCTGCCGAGACGAGAAAAGAGATACAGTTCTAAATATGGCGAAAATAAGATTAAATGAAGATGCCGAGCTTGTAGCCCGCATAAAGGAAGGGATTAAAGCAAGGAACGGATACTGTCCTTGCCGTATCCCAAAAACAGAGGAATACAAGTGCATCTGCAAGGAATTTCGTGAGCAGATGGCTGACCCCGAATTTGAGGGCTACTGTCACTGTATGCTTTATTACAAAGAAAAAGGCTAAACAAAAACTCCAAGCGTAACCGTTTAAGGTCCGCTTGGAGTTTTTTTGAATTTTACATATTTTTGATATTGTCAAAATTCTTCTTTGCCGCCGCTTCCGCTTCGCTGAACAGCGTTTCGGCATTTTCGGGGAAGGTGCGTTTGAGAGACGAATATCTGACCTCTCCGTTAAGGAACTCGCTATACGGCATAGTAGGCTCTTTGCTGTCAAGCGTAAACGGAGCTTCCTTTGAAGGGTCGTATCTGTAAAGCGTCCAATATCCCGAGTCAACGGCACGCTTCATCTCATTCTGAGCCTGACCCATACCGCCCTTTATACCGTGCGCCGAGCAGGGCGTATAAGCTATGATAACGGCAGGTCCGTCATAAGCCTCGGCTTCCTTTATAGCCTTTATGAGCTGATCGTAATCCGCGCCCATCGCCACCTGAGCGACGTAAACGTTTCCGTAGGTCATAAGTATAGAGCCGAGGTTCTTCTTCGGGCTCTTTTTACCCGAAGCGCAGAACTGCGCCACAGCTCCGAGAGGAGTAGCCTTTGACGACTGACCGCCGGTGTTCGAGTATATCTCAGTATCTACGACGAACACCTTGACAGGCTCTCCGCTTGCGAGAACGTGGTCAAGTCCGCCAAAGCCTATATCGTAAGCCCAACCGTCACCGCCGAACATCCAGAAGCTCTTTTTGGCGAGCTGGTCGCGGTGAAGTATGATAGCGTCCGCTACTTCCTTAGCTTCACCCGTGAGTTTAGCCTCAAAAAGTGACTTCACAAGCTCGTTTCCGCACTTACGGGACGCGTCATAGTCCTCAAATCCGTCTATATAAGCGTTTATCTTCGCCTTTACGCCGTCGGAAATATCCAACATAAGGAGCTTTTCACATCTTAATTTCTGTGCCGCCCTCTGCATCTTTACCGAGAGACACATACCGAGCGAGAACTCAGCGTTATTTTCAAACAGGGAGTTAGACCAAGCGGGACCGCAACCGCATTTATTTACGGTATAAGGTATTCCGGGCATAGGCGAGCCCCATGCCTGAGAGCAGCCCGTTGCGTTAGACCAATAAACGCGGTCGCCGAAAAGCTGAGTGAGGAGCTTGGCGTAGGGCGTTTCACCGCAACCCGCGCAAGCTGCGGAAAATTCAAGAAGCGGAGTACGGAACTGACTTCCCTTAACGGTATAAGGCTCGAAAATATCACCCTTATCCGAGGTAGCAAGACAGTAATTCCAGCTTTCTCTATCGTCCTTGACACTTGCAACAGGCTTCATCTCAATAGCCTTTTCCTTTGCAGGGCATACGTTTACGCAGGACGAGCAGCCTGTACAGTCGGCAACACTTATCTGTAACGTGTATTTGTATCCCTTAGCCTTTCCGCCCTTAGCATCGGCGGTTTTAACGCCTGCGGGTGCGTTTGCAGCCTCGTTTTCGTCAAGCAGGTAGGGTCTTATTACCGCATGCGGACAAACGTACGCGCATCTGTTACACTGCAAGCATTTGGTTTCGTCCCAAACGGGAACGAAGGAAGCTATACCGCGCTTTTCGTAAGCGGTCAGTCCCATCTCTATCGCGCCGTCCTCGCGTCCTACGAACGCGCTTACGGGCAGATCATCGCCTTTCTGGGCATTTATCGGAATAAGTATGTTTTTAACTACGTCGGGAAGATTTTCGTCGTCTGCGGGTGCGTTTACAGCATCATTCCAAGCCGCGGGTATCTCGACCTTTACAGCCGCCTCGCCGCCTGCGTCT
>JAZOVD010000037.1:0-9748 GCA_045658525.1 Eubacteriales bacterium | reverse complement strand
TTTATACCACAAATTATAGTATTTTGCAATACATAATTTGATTTTTGTATTGACATTTTTAATTTTAGATAGTATAATCTTGATATACCAACAGTTTTTAAGGAGCATTTTTATGAAACATAACATTTACAAGCGTTATCCTATGGGTAACAAGAGATTTACTTGGAAACAAAAAGATTTCACTCTCTCATCGTTCAACTGCGTGGGAGACGACATGGACAAGGCTATTCGAAACTGTATCGAAGCCGGATTCAATATGGTAGAGCTTGGTTGGGCTCCTCACGATAAGGCTTGGGAAGCCGTTGAGCTTTGCGAAAAATACGGACTTGACATAATATTCCAGGATTTCACTATAATGGGCGGTATGATGGGTAAGTTCTTCGACAGAGAGATCGACCCCAACGCTCCCAAAATGCTTGCGGAAGCGTTCAAGGACAAAAAGCACATGATCGGTTATTACGTATGGGACGAGCCGTACTTCCCCGAGCACATGAAGGAAGCGCGCAGACAGTCCGATATGCTTCACGAGGTTGACCCCGACGCTCTCCTGTTCTCCGTTGCGCTCCCCAGCTACAACTTTGATTATATGTGGGAAAACGGACTCTACCCCGAGTATCTTGAAAACTACGTAAAAACTATGGATCCCCCCGTATTCTCTATGGACCACTATCCCGTAGGTGACTGTCCGCGCGAGGATCCCAGATACTTCTATTCCGACGAAAAGCAGCTTGACGACACTTATATGTGGTGTGACCTCGGTATGGTAAGAAAGCTCGCTAAGAAATACGATCTTCCTATGTGGTTCTATTATCAGGGCTGCGAGGTATATCCCACCACAAAGCACTTTGAGTTTCCTATGGTACGCGCTATGATGTACGCCGCCGCTCTCTACGGCGCAAAGGGTCTCCAACATTACACCGCACAGCTTTCCGTACTTGAAAAGACCGGTGAAAAGGGTCGTTTCTTTAATGATCAGAAGCAGATACATTCAGAGTTTAAGAACCTCGGAAACACGCTTATGGCTCTTGAAAGCCGTCTTGTCTATCACAGCAAGGATCTTCTTCCCGGATGTAAATATCTTGACGGCATAGTCGATGACATAAGCGACAGCAAAATATTTACGGGTGAGCTTCCGAAGCGTACCTCGATAGGTGAGCTTGACGATGCTTACGGAAACACCTACGCTATGATACTCAACCGTGATTTCGAGGCTGATCTCGATACCGTTTTGAAGCTTTCGGGTGATTTCAGAATATACGAGGTCAGTCGCGAGGACGGAAAGCAGAGAGTTATCTACGACTGCGTTTCCGAGCTTCCGATCAAGCTCGTACCGGGAGATGCCGTTCTTTACCGCATCCAGCCCGCTTCCGAGGAAGCGTTTACCGCAGAATATCAGCTTGAAGAAAAATAAGTTATTCAAAAAGCGACCGATCGTGAAGAACGGTCGCTTTTTAATGCGATTTTTTCAATTTTGTTTAATAGCACCGTTGACAACCGAGAAAAAATGTGATATTATAAAATGTAGATTGATTTTTTAAAAACTGTAAAATTCTAACGGAAGGAAGGGCCTGAAAATGTCTGACAAAAAGATCCCCTACAAAATATACCTCGAAGAAAGCGAGCTGCCCAAGGCATGGTATAACCTGCGCGCGGATATGAAAAACAAGCCCGCTCCTCTCCTTAACCCCGAAACTCTCAAACCCATGACTGCCGATGAGCTTTCGGCAGTATTCTGCCGCGAGCTTGCCGAGCAGGAAGTAGATGACGTTAATCCCTATATAGAGATCCCGACTGAGATCCGCGATTTCTATAAAATGTACCGTCCCGCGCCGCTGGTAAGAGCTTACTGCCTCGAAAAACAGCTTGATACTCCCGCCGAAATATATTACAAGTTCGAGGGAAATAATACAAGTGGAAGCCATAAGCTCAACTCCGCGATAGCTCAGGCGTACTACGCGAAAAAGCAGGGACTTAAAGGTGTCACCACAGAGACGGGAGCAGGTCAGTGGGGAACCGCGCTTTCAATGGCGTGCTCTTACTTCGGTCTTGAATGTAAGGTCTATATGGTAAAGGTATCCTACGAGCAGAAGCCGTTCAGACGCGAGGTTATGCGCACCTACGGCGCGTCCGTAACACCCTCTCCGTCAATGGATACCGAGGTCGGAAAAAAGATACTCGCAGAGCATCCCGGAACTACGGGAAGTCTCGGATGCGCTATCTCCGAAGCCGTTGAGGTCGCTACCAAGACCGAGGGCTACCGTTACGTTCTCGGAAGCGTTTTGAACCAAGTAATGCTCCATCAGTCGATAATAGGTCTTGAAACCAAGACCGCGCTTGATAAATACGGCATCGTTCCCGACATAATAATCGGTTGCGCCGGCGGCGGCTCTAACCTCGGCGGTCTTATCGCTCCCTTTATGGGCGAAAAGGTACGCGGAGAGCGCGATTACCGTTTCATCGCGGTAGAGCCTGCGTCCTGCCCCAGCTTCACGAGAGGAACGTTCGCTTACGACTACTGCGATACCGGTATGGTATGCCCTCTCGCAAAGATGCACACTCTCGGAAGCGGCTTCATTCCAGCGGCAACTCACGCGGGCGGTCTCCGTTATCACGGTATGAGTTCTACTCTTTCCCAGCTCTATCACGACGGTCTTATGGAAGCGACCACGGTCCTTCAAACCGAGGTGTTCGCCGCCGCGGAGCAGTTTGCGAGAGTTGAGGGAATACTCCCCGCGCCCGAAAGCAGCCACGCTATAAAGGTCGCTATCGACGAGGCGATGAAGTGCAAGGAAACAGGCGAAAAGAAGGTCATAGTATTCGGTCTTACGGGAACGGGATACTTTGATATGATGTCTTATGAGAAGTTCCACAACGGAGTAATGACAGACTACATTCCCACAGACGACGAGATAGCAAAGGCTACCGCGCGTTTACCCAAAATAGATATATAACCGAAAGGCAGGTAAGTAAAATGAAAGATTTAAGAATCGAAACAAGATGCGTTCAGGGCGGTTATACACCCGGAAACGGTGAGCCGCGTCAGATACCGATAATACAGAGCACTACGTTCAAGTACGCTACGAGTGAGGATATGGGTAAGCTTTTCGACCTTGAAGCCTCGGGATACTTCTATTCCAGACTTCAAAACCCCACCAACGACCACGTCGCGGCTAAGATATGCGCTCTTGAAGGCGGAACAGCGGCTATGCTTACCTCGTCCGGTCAGGCGGCTTCGTTCTATTCAGTTTTCAACATCGCTTCCTGCGGAGACCACGTAGTATCAAGCTCCGCTATATACGGCGGAACTTATAACCTTTTCGCCGTTACTATGAAGCGTATGGGCATAGAGTTCACGTTCGTCGCTCCCGACTGCTCCGACGAGGAGCTTGAAGCGGCGTTCCGTCCCAACACCAAGGCGGTATTCGGAGAAACAATAGCCAACCCCGCGCTTACCGTTCTTGATATAGAGAGATTCGCTAACGCCGCGCACGCTCACGGCGTTCCGCTGATAATCGATAACACGTTCGCCACCCCGATAAACTGCCGTCCTTTTGAGTGGGGCGCTGATATAGTAACCCATTCCACCACCAAGTATATGGACGGTCACGGAAGCGGTATCGGCGGTTGTATCGTAGATTCGGGCAAGTTCGACTGGACTAAGTATCCCGACAAGTTCCCGGGTCTCTGCACTCCCGACGACAGCTATCACGGAGTTACCTATACAGAGCGCTTCGGACTCGAAGGCGCGTATATAACCAAGGCTACCGCTCAGCTTATGCGTGACCTTGGTTCTATCCAGTCTCCTCAGAACGCGTATCTTGTAAACCTCGGACTTGAAAGTCTCCACGTCAGAATGAAGCGTCACTGCGAGAACGGTCTCGCTGTGGCTAAGTTCCTCAAAAACGACGACCGCATTTCTTGGGTAATATATCCCGGACTTGAAGGCGATAAGTACTACGACCTTGCCTGCAAGTATCTTCCTAACGGAAGCTGCGGAGTTGTCAGCTTCGGAATTAAAGGTGGAAGAAAAGCCGCCGAGAGCTTTATGAAGAACTTGAAGATAGCGGCTATCGAGACGCACGTTGCCGACGCGCGCACCTGCTGTTTGCACCCCGCAAGCGCAACTCACCGTCAGATGACGGATGAGGAGCTTAACGCCGCGGGAGTTGCTCCCGACCTCGTTCGCTTCTCCTGCGGTATCGAAAACGCAGAGGACCTCATCGAGGACATTAAGCAGGCGCTTGACAATATGTAAAATTAAAAAGGACTGAGCTTCGCTCAGTCCTTTTGATTTATTCACCCGTATAATTGTACGTTATCGTGTAATTTATCTTCTCGTACGAGCCGTAATCCTCATACCAGAAGTCCCAGTTGGCGTCCTTATAAATGCTGTTCCAATCCTCTTTCGTACCTCTGTACTTTATGTTTTTAAGTGACGCACAGTTGAAAAATGCCCAACCACCTATCCCCTCTACGCTTTCGGGTATGGTTACGCTGACGAGATTTTCGCACCACGCAAACGCCTCGTCTCCTATACTCGTTACCTCGTTCGGTATAACGAATGTCGTATCGGTTTTTCCTATCGCGTATCGAATTAAACAGGTTCCGTCCTTAGTGTACAGATTGCCGTCTATCGACTTGTACGTCGGATTGTTTTCCGAGACCGTTATGCTCGAAATCGAAGTACAGTAAAGAAACGCGGAAAGATTTATTCTCGTTAAGCTATCGGGAATGCTTATACTCGTAAGAGAGGTACAACCCCTGAACGCGTTATGCGGCAGGAAGCTTACCCCCTCGGATATAGTTACGCTCGTAATATTGGCACAGCCCTCGAACGCACTGTCAGCTATTACCGTAATGGGTAAGCCTTTATACACGCCTAACACGATGTCGGTCTCCGTACAAGAGCCTATTCCTATCACCGTATAGGAAGCGTTGTCAGAATTCAGCTTTAATGCAAGCCCCTGACTGCTCTCCCTTTCACCGCAGATCGTACAAACACCGTTTTCCACGTTATGCGAAACGACCGCCGGAATTATTTTCTTAACTCTTGAAATCTCGCGCTCGCAATTTTCACAATATACAACACTATCGTAATATCCGTTTTTGCAGGTAGCCGCCACCTCATTTTCTCTGACCGCTTCCGCCGGAACGTGATTTTTTTCACAAGAGGATACCGCAAAAAGCGCCGTTAAAACAAGCGCGCATAAAAACAAAGCTCTGAAATATTTTCCCATTTTCATTCTCATTTCTATCCAAATCAAGATTATTGTAACATATTTTTTCAAAAAATGCAACAGTTTTATATGTAAACTTATTTTGATGTTATAAGTATTACAAATCTACATTATAAATAATAAGTATGATTTTTTACATTTATTTTTTATTTATCTATTGACATAAGTATGAAATTATGATATAGTTTTAGGTAGTTATGCGCTCCCTTTGTCGGGACAGGAGAGGATACCTTTATGCTTCATAATTCCGTACTTAGAGTAATAGAAGTCGGCATTATTCGAATACCTGTCGTCAGACAGTATGCGGATAGTGCTGAAAGTTATGCCCTGAGTGCGAAGTTATAAGATTTCATCTGGTCCTTGCCGATCAAGTTAACGGGATTTTACAACAAGATCAAAGCCTCGCGGTCTGACTTTCGGATCACGGGGGCTTTTTATTATCATTAAAGGAGATATACGGCTTATGCGAATGAGAGGAGCCAAAATACTGATGGAATGTCTCGCCGAGCAGGGCGTGGATACCATATTCGGTTATCCGGGAGGTACTATCCTCAACGTTTACGACGAGCTTTACCGTTACGGAGATAAATTCAAGCACATCCTTACAGCTCACGAGCAGGGCGCGGCACACGCCGCTGACGGCTACGCGAGAAGCACGGGTAAGGTCGGAGTTTGCTTTGCCACCTCAGGTCCCGGTGCTACTAACCTTACAACTGGTATAGCTACCGCGCACATGGATTCGTCCCCCGTAGTTTTCATTTCCTGTAACGTAAGTGAAAACCTTATGGGTAAGGACTCTTTCCAAGAGGTCGATATAACTGGCATAACGATGCCGATAACCAAATCGAACTACCTCGTAAGAGACGTAAGCAAGCTCGCCGACGTAGTCCGTGAGGCGTTTGCCATAGCGAAAAGCGGCAGACCCGGTCCGGTATTTATAGATATACTTAAAAACGTCACCGCGGAGGAGGCGGAATACACTCCACTTCCGCGCGAGCGTCATTTTTCCGAGGGACGTCTTGCTACTCTTATGCAGCGTTCGTCAACCAACTTTGAAGCTCCCGCTCCCGACGCAAGCGATATAGACAAGCTCGTCGAGATGATAAAGGAGTCGAGAAAGCCGCTCCTTATATGCGGCGGCGGAGTAGTACGCGGCAGAGCGCATAAGGAATTCGGAGAGTTCGCGGAAAAGATAGACGCGCCCGTAGCCATAACGGTAATGGGCGGCGGCGGGTTTAGCGGAAGCAATCCTCTTACCACGGGTATGATAGGTATGCACGGCTCTCAGGCTTCCAATATGGCTTGCGACAGCTGTGACCTTCTCATTGCGGTAGGTTGCCGTTTCTCCGACAGAGTTGCTCTTAACCCCGCAAACTTCGCTTCTCAGGCAAAGATCGTTCAGATAGATATAGACAGAGCCGAGATAAACAAGAACGTAAAGACCGCACACCACATAGTCGGTGATGCAAAGCTGGTTCTTTCCCTGCTCAACGAAAAGCTTATTGAAATGAAGCACGACGAATGGAAGAAGTACGTTTTCTCCTTCAAGACCGAAACGGAATACGAGGAGAGCGGAAAAGCACTTACCCCAAAGCAGGTGCTTCAAACAATCTCCGAGCTTATGCCCAAGGATACCGTAGTCTCTACCGACGTCGGTCAACACCAGATGTGGGCGATACAGCATTTCCATTTCGACTATCCCGGTCAGCTCCTTACGTCGGGAGGATTTGGAACTATGGGCTTCGGTCTTGGCGCGGCGATAGGCGCTCAGGTCGGAAATCCCAATAAGCAGGTCATACATATAACGGGAGACGGCGGCTTCCGTATGAACTGCAACGAGCTTGCCACAGAGCAGTATTATAACCTGCCGATAATAACGTTCGTTTTCAATAACGGCTGTCTCGGAATGGTTCGTCAGTGGCAGAACCTCATATACGGCAAAAACTTCTCCCAGACAACGCTTGACCGCGCCCCCGACTTCGTTGCTCTGGCAAAGGCTTACGGTCTCGGCGGAGCAAGAGTCTCCAACACCGAGCAGTTAAGAGCCGCTATAAAGGAAGCTCTTGAAAGCGGTCACGGTTACGTTATAGATTGCACGATAGATATAGACGAGATGGTTCGCCCGATGGTAAGCGGCGGCGGACACATCACGCAGTTCATAGTAAGCTGAGGAGGTAAACGGATATGAGCGAGATCAAAAGACAGACCTTAGCAGTTCTTGTAGATAACGCCTCGGGCGTCCTTTCTCAGGTATCAAGACTTTTCTCCCGTAAGGGCTACAACATAGAGTCTCTTGCGGTGGGAGTTACGGAGGACCCCGAGGTCTCCCGTATAACCATAGAGGTCTTAGCGGACGACGACCAGATAAAGCTTCTTTCAAACCAATTAAGAAAGCTTTTCCCCGTACATTCGGTAAAGATACTCACTCCGCAGAAGTCTATACGCCGCGAGCTTGTTATAATCAAGGTGCGCGCGCAAGGCGGAGACACAAGAAACGAGATAATACAGATAGCTAACATCTTCCGCGCGTCTATTATCGACGTTTCCACGGGATCGCTTACGCTCGCTATCATAGGCGAGGAGCAAAAGACCGACGGTATTGAAAAAATATTGGCTGAATTTGAGATACTTGAGCTTGTCAGAACAGGCGTTATAGCTCTCGAACGCGGCTTAAATACAATTTACGATGAAACAAAAGAAAAAGGAGAATTCAATTATGGCAAAAATGTATTATGAAAAGGACTGTGACCTCAGCAAGCTCGACGGCAAGACCATAGCTATCGTAGGCTACGGCTCTCAGGGTCACGCTCACGCGCTCAACCTTCGCGATTCAGGCTGCAACGTTATCGTAGGTCTCAGAAAGGGCGGACGCTCCTGGCCCGTCGCTGAGAAGGACGGCTTTACCGTTATGACAGTTGCCGAGGCTACCAAGGCTGCCGACATCATTATGATACTCATAAACGACGAGGCTCAGGCTGATATGTACAAGCAGGACATAGCTCCCAACCTCACCGCAGGCAAGGCGATAGCCTTCGCTCACGGCTTCAACATTCGTTATAAGCAGATAGTTCCCCCCGCGGACATCGACGTATTTATGGCTGCCCCCAAGGGCCCCGGCCACACCGTAAGAAGCCAGTACACCGCAGGCAAGGGCGTTCCCTTTCTCGTTGCGGTCGAGCAGAATGCTACCGGCAAGGCTTACGACATAGCTCTCGCTTACATAGCGGGTATCGGCGGCGCACGCGCGGGCATTATGGAGACCACGATGCACGACGAGACCGAGACCGACCTGTTCGGTGAGCAGGCTGTTCTCTGCGGCGGCGTAGTAGATCTTATGCGTTGCGGCTTTGAGACCCTCGTTGAGGCTGGTTACGAGCCTGAGAACGCTTACTTTGAGTGTATCCACGAGATGTAGCTCATAATCGACCTTATAAACAAGGGCGGAGTTGCGGCGATGAACTACTCCATCTCCGACACGGCGGAGTTCGGTGAGTACGTTTCCGGTCCGAGAGTTCTCCCCTACGAGCAGACCAAGGCTAACATGAAGGCTGTCCTCAAAGACATTCAGGACGGAACGTTTGCCGGCAAGTGGATAGCCGAGAACAAGAACGGCCGTTGCTTCTTCAACTCCAAGCGCGAGGCTCTCGCAAAGCACGAAATGGAGATAGTCGGTAAGAGACTCCGCGAGCAGATGCTCTGGAAGAACGACTCCGACCTCGACACGGCTTCCAAGTAATTTGAAACCTATTTTACCGCCGTGTTTTGCAATACGGCGGTAAATTGCTTGAAATCGAAAAACAAATGGAGATTTACTTATGAATTCCGATAACATCAAAAGAGGCGTTGAAAGAGCGCCAAACAGAAGCCTTATGTACGCTCTCGGTCTTACAAAAGAGGAGATGGAGCGTCCTATAATAGGTATAGTCAGCTCGTATAACGAGATAGTTCCCGGTCACAAGGACCTTGACAAGATAACCGACGCGGTAAAAGCGGGCGTAAGACTCGCGGGCGGAACTCCCATTATGTTCCCCGCTATCGCGGTCTGCGACGGTATAGCGATGGGTCACGTTGGAATGAAATATTCCCTCGTCACCCGCGATCTTATAGCGGACTCCACCGAGGCTATGGCGATAGCGCATCAGTTCGACGGACTCGTTATGATCCCCAACTGCGACAAGAACGTTCCCGGACTTCTTATGGCGGCGGCAAGGCTCAATATCCCCACCATATTCTGTTCGGGCGGTCCTATGCTTGCGGGTCACTTAAAGGACGGACGCCGCACCTGTCTTAGCCATATGTTCGAGGCAGTCGGTGCTTACCACGCGGGTAAGATGGACGAGGACGGCGTTGCCGATTACGAAATGAACGCCTGCCCCTCCTGCGGTTCTTGCTCGGGTATGTACACAGCTAACTCTATGAACTGCCTTACCGAGGCTATCGGAATGGCACTTCCGGGAAACGGAACTATCCCCGCGCCTTATTCCGCGCGCATAAGTCGGAGGCCAAGCGGT
>JAZOVD010000036.1:0-7173 GCA_045658525.1 Eubacteriales bacterium | reverse complement strand
GATGATATTCCAAGCTTCCGGCTTGGATAAAAAAATCGAGAACTAAGTTCTCGATTTTTTGGCCTGCCCAAGCGGACTTGAACCGCTGACACCAAGCGTCGGAGGCTTGTGCTCTATCCAGCTGAGCTACGGGCAGTCATTTTTCGTTTGACCTTAATATTATATCACCTTTTTCACACGTTGTAAATAGCGAACTCCCAAAAAATTATAAATTTTTTTTGCAAATCTAAAATCAGCTTTGGCAAAGTCCTTGACTTTTCTTTTGCGTTATTGTATAATAAACAAAGTAATAAATATTCGGAAAGGAACTCTATTCCATGGCAGAACTTATACATGGCGGCGTTTTTCTTAAAGACGGACGCATTATTTCAAAAGAAAGCTCCGAAAGCGTTGAAAGCGCAAGAAAAAATACTATTGCTTACGGCATACTCAGCGCGCATAACGTTTCGGGAAGCGAAACAGAGCTTAAAATAAAATTCGACGCACTCGCGTCGCACGATATTACATACGTCGGAATAATCCAGACCGCGAGAGCGAGCGGACTTTCAAAGTTCCCCGTTCCCTACGTTCTCACCAACTGCCACAACAGCCTCTGCGCCGTAGGCGGTACGATAAACGAGGACGACCACATGTTCGGTCTTTCCGCGGCTAAAAAGTACGGTGGAATATACGTTCCCGCGCATCAGGCGGTCATTCACTCTTATATGCGTGAGACTATGAGCGGCTGCGGTAAGATGATACTCGGCTCTGACAGCCACACCAGATACGGCGCGCTCGGTACTATGGCAATAGGCGAGGGCGGTCCTGAGCTTGTTAAGCAGATACTCGGCAAAACGTACGACGTTTCCCGTCCCGAGGTCATCTGCGTTTACCTTACGGGCGCTCCCCGTCCTGGCGTTGGTCCTCAGGACGTCGCTCTTGAACTCATCGGCGCGGTATTCGCTTCGGGCTTCGTAAAGAACAAGGTTCTTGAATTTGTCGGTGACGGTATAGCTTCCCTGCCGATAGAGTTCAGAAACGGTATTGACGTTATGACCACGGAGACGACCTGTCTCTCCTCTATCTGGGAAACTGACGAGATTACCGAAAATTACTTCATAAACCACGGACGCCCCGAGGCTTACAGGAAGCTCTCCCCCAAGGGAACGGCTTACTACGACGGAATGGTCAAAATAGACCTTTCCAAGGTAGAGTGCAACATCGCTCTCCCCTCTCACCCCTCGAACGTTTACTCGATAAACGAGCTTAACGCCAACGCTGACGTTATACTTAAAGAGTATGGACTTTCCGACAAGCTCTACGCCGACGGAAAGATACACGCCGATCAGGGTGTTATCGCAGGCTGCGCGGGCGGTACTTACGATAACCTCTGCGCCGCCGCAGATATACTTAAAAACGGCTCGATAGGCAACGACGCGTTCGCGCTTTCTGCTTATCCCGCCTCTCAGCCCGTTTACTTAGAGCTTATCCGTAACGGATTTGCTTCCGAGCTTATGCAGTCGGGAGTTACGCTCCGCACCGCCTTCTGCGGTCCTTGCTTCGGAGCAGGCGACGTTCCCGCGAACGGAGCTTTCAGTCTCCGTCATTCGACCCGTAACTTCCCCAACCGCGAAGGCACAAAGCCCGGTGCGGGTCAGCGCGCATCCGTCGCGCTTATGGACGCGCGTTCTATCGCGGCTACCGCGGCAAACGGCGGTATTCTCACTCCCGCTACCGCACTTAACGTTAAATACACGCCCTCGGCTTACCGCTTCGACGATACCGTATATAAGAACAGAGTTTACAACGGCTTCGGTAAAGCCGCACCCGAGGAAGAGCTTAAATTCGGTCCTAACATACGCGATTGGCCCGAAATGCCCGCGCTTTCCGACGATCTGCTCATAAAAGTAGCATCGGTTATACGCGACCCCGTAACCACAACAGACGAGCTTATCCCCTCGGGTGAGACGTCCTCTTACCGTTCAAACCCCGAGGCTCTTTCGGAGTTTGCGCTTTCAAGAAAAGACCCCGCATACGTCGGTCGCGCAAAGGCAGTCCGCGCGCTTAACGCAGACCGCAAGGCTGACGAGCTTGCTCCCGTTTACGAAGCGATCAAAAAAGCAGGCTTCACCACACCCGAAAACGCGCTTATCGGCTCTGCCGTATATGCTGTAAAGCCGGGTGACGGTTCCGCGCGTGAGCAGGCGGCATCCTGTCAGAAGGTACTCGGCGGTATGGCAAACATAGCAAAAGAATACGCGACCAAGCGTTACCGTTCTAACCTCATAAACTGGGGTATGCTTCCCTTTACCTTCGATTGCGACGAGAATGCTCTGCCGTTCGACAACGACAGCTTCATCTGGATACCCGGAATAAAGGAAGCGGTCAAGAACGGAAAAACATCCGTAAACGCTTACGTTGTAAACGGTTCTGCTCTTAATGAGATAACGCTTTCACTCCCTGAGCTTACCAAGGACGAACAGACGATAATCCTTTCGGGCTGTCTCATCAATTATTACAGAGGCTAACAATATGTTCTATAAACACTCAAAGGAAAATGAAAAGCTGCTCCCGAACGGAGTAACGAGAGCTATCAAGGGTTACATTAAAGACCTTATGGTATGCGAGCTTAGCTGGAACAAGGGAATGGTCGGAGATCCCCATTCACACCCCCACGCGCAGTGCGGATATATCGTTAAAGGCAGCTTTGAGGCTACCGTAGGCGGTGAAACCACCGTCCTGCACGCAGGTGACTGCTTCTACGCAGAGGGAAACGTCGTTCATTCACTCGTGTGTCTTGAAGACGGTTCGCTTATGCTAGACATATTCACTCCTATGAGAGAGGATTTTATAGGTTAAATACCAAGCAAAAAAACTGCACCCCGTGGGGTGCAGTTTTTTGTATATTTTATTCCTCGTCGGGTTCTTCAAAGAACTTAGGAAGCGAATTGAACGCTTCGTAATCTCCGCCGCTTGACGTTATTACGTCGTCGGAGGAAAATTCAGTTATCTTGATTTCGGGATTTTCGTACTTTTTCATTGCTCTTTCCTCCTATCAGTTAAAGTAATCGTATGCTTCCGCATAGTAGAGGTACAGGGAAGAAACGAGGTTTTTAAGGCTTGCGTCGCTATACGCAAGCTTTAAGTAGTTAAGCGCGTTGTAGGTGAGCGTATACGTACCGTTAACCGTTACAGCGTACTCAGTCGCCATATCCTGCGCGTAGACCTCGGTTACAGCTATTGCATAGCTATTTTCACCAAGCCAGATGGGTTCAAGCGTTTTATCGCCAAAGCTAAAGGTGTAATCAGCTATATCTCCGCTTACGGTAAAGCTATGATAAAGCACGAGCGTGCTTCTCAGCTCTACCCAGCTTCCCGTATAGGTAAGACCTTCAACAGAGCCGGATTTCTTATTTACGCTCTTTTCAGCTATAACGTCGCGCGTTACCGCCTCAAGCTCGGTAGTGTACTTGTAATCCTTAGCAGGATCCTCCGCTTCTATTTCGAAATACTCCTGAGAAAGCGAGCCGTAGTTGAGCATTGCTTTTACGACTTTCTGAGCGTCTGCGTATTCGTCATTGGTGAGTATCGCCTTGGCGTATTCTGCTACGGAATAGGTGTCGGTAATAAGCGACGATTCTCCTTCGTAAAGCTCAAATTTTATTTCAGAGGTCATCTGGGTTGCATTGATCTTGCATGTGAATTTATATCCGTATTCGGTATGCTCTCCAAGCTTCTGCTCGGTGGTAACACCGTCAACTGTGAACTTAGCAAATATCTTATCGGTATCGAGCTTGTCGTTAAAAATAGCGTAGGCATTAACTCCTATATCTCCTTCAAGGCTGAGGGTGTAGCCGCTTACTTGAGTGGTACGCTCAAGTGCATAGTAGGAAACATCGTCTACACAGAGTGTACCCGTGCCACCTCTCATGTATATTACACGGCACGAATTTACTTTTGCGCCGTACGTAGAGCTACTGTGTATAGGAAGAGATGAGCGTACAAGGGTGCCGTTTATATAAATATCCTTGGTATTGTATCTCAAATCGCATACGACCTTTACACTCGTCCAAACATCGGTTGAAAGGGTGTAAAGTGCCTCTCCCTGAGCACCTGATCCGTTTGTATAAACGTAATCACAAATTCTTCCCTTGGAGTCAAGATAGAGCAGATTATAAGTAGGCTTGTTGTTAGAATCAATTTCTGCTACGAGCTTCAAGAGATCCCCTGAAGGATTGCCTTCTCCGAGCTTAAGCGTAGTTTGGATAACCACATTGGTATTTGCCGCAATCTTAGAATTTATTCCGAACCATGTACCCTTGCTATCTCCACGGGTTATTGCAAGATAGTTATCACCGTTATTTTCAGAAACTACCTTAATATACGATTTGTCGGATAAATTATCAAAGCTGATGTTGTTTACAGTAGTCTTAGAGGTATATACCGTATCTGCGGTAAGATCTCCGAAACGCTCATTTGCGATATACGTAATGTTAGTAACTACGTCAGCGGGAGTACCGTAATAACAAGCGAAATCGTCTACCATAAGACTGCTCGCGCCTTTGGTAGTGCTTATAAACTGAACAGCACGAAAACGCTTTAATACATTATCCGCATTCCAATTGGAGTCAATTTCGGAAATGAGAACGAGCTGATTCAAGATATATATGTTCTTTACGTTGTTTTTCAGATCGAGCACTATTCTTATCTTAGTCCATTCAAGCTCGTCAAGTGAGTATCCAAGAGAATCACCGAGTTCTCCGTCTACCATATTATAAATACGTCCGTTAGGGTGAATACGAATCGTGCGGAAGGAGTTGTTATCACTGTTTAGCGGCTTAAAGAGATCTATATACGCATTGTTTTCGCCTACAAGCTTAAATTTTGCTTCAAGTACGATTACCGCGCCTGCTTCTATCGTTTTATAGAAGTCAACAAACGTGTCACCGTAATTACTTCCACTCTTTATACCCGTAGTCATGCTCAGATATTTCTCGTTTCCCGAAAGTGCTGCTACAATTATATTACCGCCGTTGAGCGTATAGCTTACCTTGTTTGATACCGAAACGGCATCACCTATCGCATCATCGTTCCAGTTTTCGGAGATTATCGGATCTCCAAACTCCTTTTCGGAATGCTCTATGCGGTAGCTTTCGGGGTTCTGATCGAAAGTATAGTGCTCACCGGTTATACAGTTATAAAATACGTCAAAGTAACGATAACCGAATACTCTTAGGCTAGGTGCATCAAAATGAGTAGTAACATCGAACACGGTAAGCCCATCAGAGTATGCTACGCCGTAATTTTCGTATTCGTTTTCAAGAAGCTCCAGTTGAGCGGTATGACAAGCATCACCTCTCGTACCGAAAAGCTCGCCCGTTATGATAACCAGCTTATCTGCATCAAGTCCAAGTTCTTCTATCATTGCGTCGAATATGACTTTAAGCTGTGTGGCGTAGTTTTCGTTTTTCTGGTCGGATTCTCCCTGATGCCAGAGAATTGCGCATATCTCTGAGCTTTCCAGAGCAACTTTAGCCTGAGATACTGCGTTACTATAAAGCTCACCACCCACCGTCCAGTCTGCAAGCGATGTTCCACCAACTGCACAAGGAATAAGACCGATCTCACAGTCAAAGCTTTCTACAAAAGCCTTTGCAAAGCTTGCACCTAGTCCAGCGCGGCCTCTTCCGCCGTCATCGTGGAGAGGCTCTTCCATTTTGACCCAAGCGTTATCACACATCATGAATATACGGTCGTCACTTATGGAAGCTACCGTGCTCAGATCGCCTCTTCCCGACATATTGGATTGTCCCATAAGAAGCACTGATTGCATTTTAATTTGCCTTTCGTAATCACAGCCTAAATAGTTGCATTTTTTGTCATAGTCGTGATCATAAATATGCGTATGAGAATCCGCAAAAACCGCGAACGGCAGAACACCTACGAACATAACGACAACTAACATTATGCCTATAATTCGTTTTTTCATGCCAAAAACCTTCCTTTTTTAAAATTATTTACACTTTTATTTTACCATAACGAATTGACATAATCTTTCTTTTATGTTAACATAAACTTATAAAATTTGCTATTATTGAAAATACGAGGTGGATATGCAGATTCAAGAAAGATACTTTGGATATAACCATTATATGTTAAGCACCCGACTTGAAGGCAAACACGATTGCCCCGAACATATACATCATTTTTTAGAAGTCTTATGCGTTTTGGACGGTGAAATCGAGGTAACCATCAACGGAATCACCGAACTTGCAAGCAAAGGACAGCTTGCGGTTATCCCCCCATTTCAGGCACATAGCTATCACGCATCAAATTATTGTAAAATATGGGTAGGAGTACTCTCCCTCGCTTGGATAACAGAAATTTTCGCATGGAATGATTTTTATACCGCTAAGAAAAACGTTTTCACACCAAGCCCTGCCACGTTTGCGTATATTGCGGAAAAAATACCTCCTCAAGATTTAATAAAAAGGGAAATTTCTGCGTCAGAGAAGCTTTTTGTAAAAATAAAATCTGTTTACTACGCAATACTTGAAGAATATTTTACTAATGTTAAAATAGTTCCGTCAAAAATCAACCCAAACGCTATATCAGCGACGTATATGTACATCTACGAGCATTATCAGGAAAACCTTACTCTTAAAAAGGTTTCGGCAGCAGTGGGATACACATACACCTACATTTCTCACTGTCTTGCGGGTATTCCTAACGGAAATTTCCGCACGATACTCAATTCCGCGAGAGTTGAGCACGCTAAAAAGCTACTCGTTTCTACTGATATGAGAATTGTTGATATCGCTCTTGACAGCGGATTTGCCTCAGAAAACGTTTTTTACGGCATTTTTGAGAAGTTTACGGGAATGACGCCGAGAGCTTACAAGCTTTCTAAAAAAAATTCGGATACAATCGAAAATCCATCAATGCTACCATAACAAAAACGCACCAACTCGGGTGCGTTTTTGAATTTCTTAGAACTACTTGCGGTCACATTTGTCGCGCATAGCGCAAGAGGAACACCCACATCCGCACGAGGACTTTCCTCTCTTTTTATTTTTCACCATTCGGACTATCACTAAAATAACTACCATAAGAAGTACGGCATAGACTATTACAGTACCGAGATTTTGTATTAACCATTTCATTTTACGATACTTCCTTTCGTATTCTTAAATG
>JAZOVD010000035.1:0-56410 GCA_045658525.1 Eubacteriales bacterium | reverse complement strand
TCCGTTTTCATCAAGCTTGTTCTCGATGAGGTTATGGATGCGGTCAACGGGGTTGAGCAGGCTGCTGATGCTGTTGTCTACGTGCAGGGTAGCGATCATGAGAGCAACGTACTTGCACATATTGACCTCGGTGTACCAGGGTCTCTCACGCAGCTCGGGAGTTCTATAGATAAGGTTGGTGGTGAAGATCTGGTCGATCAAGCCGTTCTTATATGCGCGGTCGAACTTCTTGAGTCCGTTGCAGAACAGACCGAAGGAAGCGAATACGAATACACGTCTTGCACCTCTGGACTTAAGCTGTCTTGCAACGTCCAGAACAGACTCTCCGGAGGAGATGATGTCGTCTACAACGATAACGTCCTTATCACGAACGCTTCTTCCGAGATACTGGTGAGCCTTGATGGGGTTCTTACCGTCCTTTACGACGCTGTAATCGCGGCGCTTGTAGAACGTACCAAGTTCTATTTTGAGAACAGATGAATAGTACATACAACGGTTCATTCCGCCTTCGTCAGGGGAGATCATCATAAGGCTGTCGCGGTTTATAGCTATATCCGGAACCTTTTTGAGGAGAGCCTTTATCATCTGATAGGTGGGGTGAACGTTATCGAAGCTGCACATAGGTATAGCGTTCTGAATACCTATGTTATGTATATCAAAGGAAATGAGGTTTACAACTCCCATATCCGCAAGCTCGCGGAGAGAGAGCGCGGCATCGAGAGATTCACGCATAGTACGCTTATCCTGACGTCCCTCGTATATCATAGGCATTATGACGTTTATTCTGCGTCCCTTACCCGCGATGGCGCAGATAACTCTTTTCAGATCCTGAAAATGATCGTCAGGGCTCATGGGGTATTCCTTGCCGTACATTTTGAAGGTCACGCCGTGGTTGAACATATCGGCGTAAATAAAAATGTCGTGGTTACGCATCGTATCGTTTATAACGGTCTTTGCTTCGCCCGTTCCGAAACGAATATACTGCGGCTTGATCAAAGACGTTTCGTCTGTGCCGTGCCATTTTTTGAGCCAGGAATCCACTTCTTCAAGAAATTCGTCGCAGCCTGCCGTTCCTATTACGCTGAGCTTGCCCTTTACAACATCAAGATCCATCTTTTTGCCCGTCCTTTTCTTGTTCCGAATCAATGCAACTTTTTTATAAAGCACTCGGTGTTTTCGGTGCGTTTTTACTTATATAAATATTATAACAAATCTTTAAACATAATTCAACACTTTTTACACATTTTTCGCTTAAAAAATAGGAGAAAAAAACGACTTGTTTTTGTGTAAAATTTATATATTGGCAATTTTTGAAAATATATCTGTCATTTTGAGGAGAGCGAAGCATAAGTTTTTTAACCGGTTTGACCGAGGACGATCATTTTGGATTCTTCACTGCGTTCAGAATGACAAAGTGGGGGCAGAATGACATAAACAAATCCAATATACACAAAGGGCGGATTTTGTATCCACCCCTTGTATCTGCAATTTAATACGCTATCGCCCAAAGAACGTTATGCTTTGCGGGCTTGCCACAGCATACGCACTTGTCGGAGATGTTATCGCTTACAAACGGGATACAGCGAGAGCCAACGCCTGTTTCAGCCTTGACCTTATCCTCGCATTCCTCGTCGCCGCACCACATAGCCTGAACGAAGCCGTCGCCCTTTTCGGCAATAGACTGCTTTATCTCGTCCATAGTCGTGCAGGAATATGTCTTGTTTTCCCTGTTTGCGAGAGCCTTGGCGTAAATGCCGTCGCGTACCTCTGCGAGCTTTGCGAGCACCGCTTCCTCGAGCTTGTCGAGCGAAACGACTGTCTTTTCACGGTTATGGCGCGCAACGAGCACGCATTCGCCGTTTTCTATGTCACGAGGGCCTATTTCAAGACGTACCGGAACACCCTTCATCTCATACTCGGCGAACTTCCAACCTGCGGAGTTATCGCTGTCGTCGAGCTTTACTCTGCATACCTTGGAAAGTCTTTCTTTAAGCTCGTTTGCCTTTTCAAGAACGCCGGGCTTATGCTGGGCGACGGGCAGTATGACGAGCTGAATGGGAGCGACCGCAGGGGGGAGAACGAGACCGTTATCGTCTCCGTGAGACATTATTATAGCTCCGATTATACGCGTAGTAACTCCCCAAGAGGTCTGATGGGGATACGCTATCTTATTTTCCTTATCGGTGTAGGTTATATCGAACGCTCTTGCGAAGCCGTCTCCGAAGTAGTGAGACGTTCCCGCTTGGAGAGCCTTTCCGTCGTGCATAAGAGCCTCTATCGCGTAGGTAGCCTCCGCGCCCGCAAACTTATCGCTCTCGGTCTTTCTTCCTTTTATAACGGGGATACCGAGGTCCTTTTCGAAGAAATCCGCGTAAACGTTAAGCTGCTGGATAGTCTCTGCCTCGGCCTCCTCGGCGGTAGCGTGCATAGTGTGACCCTCCTGCCAGAGGAACTCACGCGAACGAAGGAAAGGACGGGTGGTCTTTTCCCAACGAACGACACTGCACCACTGGTTATAGAGCTTGGGCAGGTCTCTGTAAGAGCGGATTATGTTAGCGAAATGCTCGCAGAAAAGCGTTTCGGAGGTAGGACGGACGCAAAGTCTTTCGGTGAGACGCTCGCTTCCGCCGTGAGTTACCCAAGCGACCTCGGGAGCGAATCCCTCGACGTGGTCCTTCTCCTTTTGGAGAAGCGACTCGGGAATGAACATAGGCATATAAACGTTCTCGTGACCGAGCTCCTTGAAGCGTGTGTCAAGAATCTTCTGTATATTTTCCCAGATGGCATAGCCGTAGGGACGTATTATCATACAACCCTTGACGGAGCTATAATCTATCAAATCGGCTTTTTTGCAGATGTCTGTGTACCACTGAGCGAAATTTTCGTCCATAGAGGTTATCTGCGTAACCATTTTCTTATCCTGTGCCATTTTTAAAACCGTTCCTTTTCGATGTTTTGTTACCATTAAATTATTATAGTATAACGCGCTCGTTTTGTCAAGCGGAAAGGTCAAAAATATGAATATAAATTTTTTTCAAGAAAATTTTAAAAAGGTATTGACAAGTGAAAAAGTTTGTGATATAATAGTCAACGTCGCAGAACGATGCGACCAGTATGGGAGCATAGCTCAGCTGGGAGAGCACATGCCTTACAAGCATGGGGTCACAGGTTCGAGCCCTGTTGTTCCCACCATACGGCCCGGTAGTTCAGTTGGTTAGAACGCTAGCCTGTCACGCTAGAGGTCAGGGGTTCGAGTCCCCTTCGGGTCGCCACTTTTTTATACTGCGAGCCTCTGTAGCTCAGTTGGTAGAGCAGGGGACTGAAAATCCCCGTGTCATTGGTTCGATTCCGATCGGAGGCACCATACGCGGATTTAGCTCATTTGGTAGAGCGCGACCTTGCCAAGGTCGAGGTGGCGGGTTCGAGCCCCGTAATCCGCTCCAAATAAAAGCACTTGCAATAGCGAGTGCTTTTTTTGCTAAATAAACTCGGGAGGGAATAATTATGCCGACACGTTACGAATTATGGGAGAGTAACCTTCCTGCGGGAGGAAGCTATGACCCGTACATAATGTACTATGAGCCGAAAGAACGTTGCACCGATGCAGCTGTTCTTCTCGTTCCGGGAAGCGGTTACGCCGCTTGCCCCGCAAATCCTAAGCAAGAGGGCGAGAGAGTAGCTGAGTATCTCTGTGAGCGCGGAATACCTGTGTTCGTGCTTATTTACAGAGTAAGCTCCGAGGGCTGTTATCCGTACGTTCTGCTTGACGGCAGACGCGCTATGAGACTTCTTAGACATCGCGCGGAAAAGTTCAGTATAGACCCGTCAAAAATAATAACGCTCGGTTATTCCGCGGGCGGACATCTCTGTGCTACGCTCGTTGGTTATCACGAGCCTCTTGACGGGGAAGGCGTTGACGAGATAGATTCAGAGGACTACGTTCCGAACTATCAGGCGCTTTGTTATCCCGTTATCTCATTTGATAAGTCCAAGGGTTATACGCACAAAGGCTCGGTCGATTCGCTTCTTGGCGAAAAATACGCGTATCTTGCGCCTGCGATGAGCTTTGAGCAGAGCCAAACGGGAAATGTCCCGCCGACGTTCCTTTTCCACAATTTTGACGACAAGGCTGTCGGAGTAGAAAACTCACTTTTGTACGCTTGCCGTATTCGCGAGCTTGGAGCTTCGGTCGAGATGCACGTTTATCCTGACGGCGGACACGGAGTCGGTTTAGCGACAGATGATAAGCCGTCCTCGCTTCATAACCGTGATTGGCTTCCGCGTTTCGTAAATTGGCTCAGGTATAATGGGCTTTTGAAGTAAATCAGAAAAAATATTTTAGAAAAACTAAAAAAACTATTGACAAAACGATTACTCTTTGCTATACTATTAAGGTAATGAGTAATCGTTACGTCGATACGGCGCCATAGCCAAGCGGTAAGGCAGAGGTCTGCAAAACCTTTATTCCCCGGTCCGATTCCGGGTGGCGCCTCCAAAAAATTGCGAAAGCATTTGCTTTCGGAATTTTTTTATCCAAGCCGCAGGCTTGGCATATCATCGACGCACGAAGTGCGACGTATATCACAAAGGCGGCGCGCCGCCTTTGTATCTCAACACGCGTCAGCGTGTATCTTGTCTGCGGCTTGATGATATGCAAAGCGTTCCGCTTTGATGATATACACGCCTTTGGCGTCATTAGGACACGAAAGGAAGTTTTTTATATGGAACACATTGAAAAATATCGTAAAGTGTGATATAATAAAAAAGTGTAAAGGAAAATGATCCTCCAAGCTTGCATGTAAAAAATATAAGTATTCAGATCGGGAGAAAATATGAAGTATAAGACATATTTATTTGATTTTGACGGCACTTTGGTCGATTCCATGCCTCTTTTTGCTTCGCTTATGTTAAGGATATTGGACGAAAACAATGTAAAATATAAGACTGATATTATAAAAGTTATTACGCCTCTTGGCTACGTTGGAACCGCAAAGTATTTTTCGGAACATTTCAAGATGCAACAGACCGAAGAGGAGATTCTTGCGACAATGCACAAGTATGCGTATGACGGATATGCGTATAGTGTTCCGGCGAAGAAAAATGTAATCGCAACGCTGAAAGAATTAAAGCGCAGAGGGGCAGAGCTTTATGTTTTGACGGCAAGCCCTCATTCAGTCCTTGACGTATGCTTGAAGAGATTGGAACTGTTTGATCTTTTCACCGACATCTGGTCCTGCGAGGATTTTGGCACAACCAAAGCAGATCCGGAAATATATAAAATGGCTGCCGAAAGGATCGGAAAGCCAATTGATGAGATTCTGTTTCTTGACGATAATTACAATGCGGATAAAACCGCGGCGAGCACCAATATGAAGGTTTGCGGTGTTTATGATATGTCCTCGGAAGAATATACCGAGGAGATAAAACAGGTGTCTGATCACTATATTTATGATTTTTGTGAGTTGCTCGATCTGTAAAATGAAACAGTCAATTCACCTCTTGCCTTGGAATGGGAGCAGTGTTTAAAGTAGATAGGAGAATGTTATGCGCGAAGGAACAAGTGGTTTTTGGGTCACGAGAAAAAACGGTGAGATAAGTATTGGATACGAGGATTACGGCGTATCGCAGTTCGGCGGCGGGGATTTTGAAAAAACGTATTACTTGAACAAGGAAAACTCAAAGAAGTTTGTCGCCGCGTTGAAAAAGGAATACAAAGGTTCACTTGAAAAAATGATCGAGGCGGCGTTTGGGAAAAATTTCAGTGATTCTGATTTTTGGGAGTTTTGTAAAAAGGAAGGGATAGAGTATTCCTCCTCTACTTGGAGCGGTTGATTTGCGGGAAGGCGGTGTCTTTATGAAAATAAAAGCGGCTATTTTTGATATGGACGGCACGCTTGTTGATTCGTTAAAAATCTGGAACATAGTGTGGTCAAAGCTGGGAGAACGGTTTTTGGGCGATAAAGGCTTCGTTCCGAGCGATGAAGACGACAAAAAAGTTCGCACGCTCATCTTAAAAGACGCTATGGAGCTGATACATAATAACTATGGCTTGGGCGAGAGCGGAAATGAGTTGTTGGTACAGGCAAATAGTATAATTGCTGATTTTTACAAAAACGAAGTTGAACTTAAAGACGGAGTTTCGGAATTTTTGGAGTATTGCCAAAAAAGTGGAGTTAAGATGTGTATTGCCTCCGCTACTGCTCCGGAGCTTATCGTTTTGGCGTTGAGGCATTGCGGTATAGAGCATTATTTTTCAAAGATATTTTCTTGCGGAAGTATAGGGAAAGGCAAGGATGAACCGGACGTATTCTTGATGGCTGCTGATTTTTTGGGAGAAGCGACGGCAAACACTTGGGTCTTTGAGGATTCGCTTGTTGCTATCCAGACCGCGACAGGTATCGGAATGCCGACAGTCGGTATATATGACCGTTTTAATTTCGGTCAGGATGAAATCAAAAAGATCGCCACCGAATACGTAGATTCAGGCGCGACACTTCTTAAACTTATATAAAAAATGAGAGCATAAAAATGCTCTTATTTTTTATTGAATTCCTCTCCGTTGATTAAGAAATCAATAGAAACATTAAAGTATTTTGATAAGCTGCGAAGCATCTGGATATCAGGGCTTCGTTTTCCGTTTTCATAGTGCGAAAGTGCTTCTCGGCTTATATTTAAATCAAGTGCGACTTTAAGTTGATTTAGATTCTTTTGTTTGCGTATCATTTTCAGACCTAAAAGTCCTATATTTTCCTTCATACAATAAAATCTCCTACGTTTTTTTAAAAAACTCTTGACTTTATTGTAACAAAGTGTTACAATAATTATGTTACAATATGTAACATCAAGCCGCGGGTACGGTGTTTCGGTGCGCCGTTAATTTGACGGTCAGAATATACTTTTGAGGAGGATTTAATATGAAAAGAATTATATGTATGATAGCTGTTATTACGTTGCTTGCTTGTGCCTTTACCGGTTGTTTTTCAAAAAATAACGATCCGATAGAGATGGCAAGAAGATTGGATGAACAGGATTACGGTGTATTTATGTTCGTTGATGACGAGCTTATAAAAGATATGGTAAAAGAATTTAGAATAAGTGTCAAAAACATTTATTGCGTTTCTATTGCGTATCCTGACGGTGTAGATGAAAATGAGTCTGATTATGAGAAGATAGGCTTCTTCATATACTGTGATACGGTGGATAAGGCTGAGGAAGTAGAGGAAAAATTGGAAAAATACGCAGATGATTATGAGCTTGACGATGTTATCCTTGAACGTTCAAAAAATATGGTGTTTTTAGGCGGCGAGGATATATACGACGATGCTTTAAATAAGAACAAGTAACCAATATATATTACACCGAATAAACGCAAGGGGGCTGAGCTTTGACTCAGCTCTTTGTTTTTCCATATCTCTATGTGAAATCCTCGGCGTGAAAAACTGTTCAAGGTGGAAACCAAAGTCCGACTGTGAGTTTCTTTCTTTTTCTTTGCTTCGTTTCTTGTTCTTTCTTTGCGTTCAAAGAAAGAACAAAAAATGAAGATAAAAACGGATTACGATTTGAAAAAACGCTTTTCAAAAAACGAAAAACCTCATTGACATACCAATCTCTTTGTGCTATACTGAACTCGGAAAGGGGAGATATGTGTTATGATATACGAGTTGCCTAAGATAGGCGCGGACGCTGTCGCGCTTTCGCATTTCCCGACAAAGCATCAGGCTTTTATATTCAGAGCGAGTGAGTACGTTCCGAAGGAACTGATAGCTCGCGTACTTAAAACGACGCCACAAAACGTGCGCCGCGCGGCAGAGGAGATGGGACTTCCCGATTACGATCCCGGCGAGCTTTGGCTTCAAAGAGGTTATATAACTATCATTCGCAGGATGTGGCACGTGCTTCCGTATTCGCAGCTGCTCGAGCTGCTCGGTATGGACGAGCTTACTTTTGCTACTATACTGAGAGAAGAAGACTTTCTCGATCACAAATTGCAGGATAAACCGAATTGCGAGGAAGTGAAGTGGCGAGAGCTTACCGAAGATGAACGCACCCGTACCGCCGAAATAAAGAAAATAATGCAAGAAATAGATTTCTTCGGCAAAGCTCCGTTTGACTTTAAATATAACGTCCCGAAGATAACTCACAGCGGTAAAGAAAAATTCAAGACACGCATGATATACGCATTTTCGGGGCTTTATCAGCACGCGTTTGACGTCGATAGCAGAGAGTTTTTGCCCGACGAGCAGCTCGAAGCGTATCGCGACCTCGGTGTTAACGGCATCTGGACGCAGGGGGTTATTTCTCAGCTTTCCGAATTTCCGTTTGAGCCGTCCGTGTCAAACGGTTATGAGAAGCGTCTTGAAAGAATGAAAGAGCTTACGGAAAGGCTCGATAAATACGGCATAAAGCTTTATTTGTACATAAACGAGCCGAGATATATGCCGCTGAAATTTTTTGAGAAATATCCCGATATACGTGGGCATATAAGAGGAGACGGAGCTTCGCTTTGTACTTCGACAGAGGTAGTCAGGGATTATTTGAAAAACTCAATAGAGGCGATATGCAAAGCCGTTCCGCTTCTCGGTGGATTTTTCACAATAACCCGTTCGGAAAACCTCACTAACTGCTATTCCCATTCGGGGGACAAAGGCATAGAATGTACATGTCCGAGATGCAAATCGCGGAGTATGGGTGAGGTCATAGCCGAAACTGTTGGCTGTGTTTTAGAGGGTGCGCGCAGAGTAAGCGATAAGATAAAGGTGTTCGCGTGGAGCTGGGCGTGGGATGATAAAAACGAGGAGATAATCCGCGCTTTACCCAAAGAGGTTATACTTTTATCGCAGAGCGAGCTTGGAATACCGTTTGATATAAGCGGAGTTAAAGGCAGAGTTCACGATTATTCTATGAGCATCGTCGGTCCAGGCGAGCGAGCGCGTAACGAGTGGCGCATCGCAAGGGAATGCGGTCTGGAAACAGGCGCGAAGGTTCAGGTGAATACCACTTGGGAGTCGTCAACCGTCCCCGCGCTTCCCGTTTCTTACTCGATAGACGAGCATATGAGGGGATTACAGAACGAGGGAGTTGAGCATATACTGCTCAGCTGGACGCTTGGCGGTTACCCTTGCCGAAATCTTGCCGCGGCTGCGAAATATTTTTATGAAAAGTGCGATTATTCGATAGAAAACAGCCCGTATTACGAGGCGGAAAAACAGTTTGCCAAGGCTTTCAAGGAATTTCCGTTCCATATCCAAACGCTGTATATGGGTCCGCAAAACCCAGGACCGTCAACACTTCTTTTTGAAAAGCCAACGGGTTACAAGGCGACGATGACATGCTTTGCCTATGATGATCTTGAAGAGTGGCGTTCCATATATCCTGTTGATGTGTTTGAAAACCAATTTGAAAAGCTTTGTACGGGTTGGCGCAAGGGTCTTGATATGCTTCCCGCAAACGACAAGAGCGAGACGTCTGTTATGGCGCACGCGGCGTACTGCCTGTTTAAGTCATCGCTTGACCAGATAAGGTTTATCCGCGCCAGAAACGACGGACGTTACGCGGATGCGTTGACGGCGGCAAAGGAAGAGCTGAATACGGCTATAAAGATGCTTGGTCTTATGAACCAAAACGCTGCTATCGGTTACGAGGCGGCAAATCACTACTACTTTTCCAGAGGTCAGATAGCGGAAAAGATAGTGAACTGTCGGTATATCATAGAAAGTTATAAGAAAATAAAGGACGGTAATACGTTATGAAAAAGAATTATTCTCACGTAGTAGTTGTTGGAATCGACGGTGCGGGTGCGTTCATCAAAGAGGCTGATACTCCGAATTTTGATCGCATATTCTCAAACGGCGCGGTCACTTATGACGCTCTTGCGTCAAAGCCTACAATAAGCGCGGAGTGCTGGGGCTCGATGCTCCTCGGAGTCGGACCCGAGATACATAAGCTCACAAATCCTATTGTAGCGGCTCAGGAGTATCCGTCAGACTCTCCTTTCCCGTCGGTGTTCAAGCGCATAAGAGCGTGTATGCCCGAGGCGGAGCTTGGCTCGTACTGTCAATGGAGTCCGATAACCGCGGGTATGATAGAAAGAAACGTAGAAATATCGAGCGAAAGCATGTGGGATACGGATATGACGCCCCTTATATGTGATTACGTGCGCGAAAAAAAGCCTACGTTTCTGTTTATTCAGTTCGACAGTGTTGACGGTGCGGGTCACGCGAACGGCTACGGAACACCTAATCACCTCAAACGCATACACGAGGTTGACGAGCTTCTTGCCGACGTTTATAACTCGGTAGTTGAGGCAGGAATAGCTGACGATACGCTTTTTGTGGCTATTTCGGACCACGGTGGAACTAACCCCGGAACGGGCAAAGGCAGTCACGGCGGTTGGACGGACGAGGAAAAGTACGTTACGTTCGCGGCAACCGGAAGGACGGTAGTTAAGGGGCATCCGGGAGACGTCAACGTAAGAGACGTGTCCGCGATAGTTCTTTACGCTCTCGGAATAGATATGCCCGAGTTTGATGAAAACGGCTGGACGTCTCAGATACCGAGTAAGCTTTTCGATGACGCCGATATTCCCGCTTACAAGGATATTTCGCATCTTACGGGTGCGCTTCCGCGCATTTCGAGAGAACCGCACAAATCTGAGCCTTTGGCGTGATTTTTTGTTATCAACTATTGACTTTTCGTTATTTGTGTGATACAATTACCGTAACATCATTTGTGTTTGAAAGAGAGGAAACGTAATCATGTCGGTAAAAGTAGGACTTAAAAAGATAGAAATATGGAACGAAAGTCTTGAAGACGCGGTCGTTAAGTATGAGCAGGAGCAAAACGAGATGGGACAGATAGTTTTCTACGGTAGCTCAAGCTTTACCCGTTGGAGCGAGGCTTACGGAATGAAGCCTATGCGCGAGGTGCTTCTCGGAAAGAGTGGCGCGCCTTGCGTTATAAACAGAGGATTTGGTTCGAGCTGTCCGGAGCATCAGCTTTATTACTATCCCAGAATGGTGCGTCCGCTCGCGCCAAAGGTGTTGGTCTATATCTGTAGGGGCAACAACACTCCGTTCGGTTATTCATTTGAAGAGGGCTGGGAGCTGGCTCAAAGAGTTATTGCCTATACGTTGACGGATTTTCCCGATGCCCATATCTATCTCTGTGGCTCTCAACCGATAAAAAGAGAATATAATTATTCTGAGGCACAGAACTACAAACGCTTTGACACTTGGCTTAAAGCGTTTGCCGAAGCTACCCCGAACTGTCATTTTATCGATATGATGAAGTATGACGAGCTTAAAAGAAAGGACATCTTTGTTGAGGACGGAGTTCATTTCAATCAAACGGGGTACGATATTTACGCAGAAATTTTTAAGAAAGAGCTTAAAGATGAGCTTGATAGATTTTAAATTGTGTTTTGAAAGAGTGGATTTACAGCTATGCCGGTAAGAGTTGGACTTAAATTTATTGAAAAATGGCAGGACTCTATGGAAAATGCGGTCTTGGAGTACGAAAAAGAGCCGATAGTAAAGGGGCAGATAGTGTTCTATGGCCCGTCTGATTTTACAAGATGGAGCAAGGCTTACGGAATGAAGCCTATGCGTGAGGTGCTTCTCGGAAAGAGTGGCGCGCCTTGCGTTATAAACAGAGGATTTGGTTCGAGCTGTCCGGAGCATCAGCTGTACTATTATCCTCGAATGATACGCCCACTCGAGCCTAAGGTGCTCGTTTACGCGAGCTTTGGCAATTCGCCTGCCTTCGGTTATTCCGATGACGAGGCTTGGGAGCTTGCCCAGCGCGTTATAGCGTATGCTCTTACCGATTTCCCCGATATTCGTATATATCTTTGCAGTGCTACTCCCAAAAAAGCTATGACCGAAGCGGATATAACTAAAAGGCAAGCGTATAACGCAAGGCTTCGTGAGTTTGCCGAAAAGACGCCTAACTGCTTCTACATCGATACGTTTGGACATACTCCGCTTCAAAATGACGATCTATTCGTTGAGGATGGAGTGCATTTCAATCAGGACGGTTATAACTTATTCGGAGAATTTTTCCGTGAGGTTCTTAAAGACGAGCTTGATAAATTTTAAACACCAAAAGCCTCGGTTGCTTGAAAGCGACCGAGGCTTTAAATAAACCTTGAAATGAGGAGCTTTGTATGCTGACAAAAAATGATATACACGAGTTTTTGACGAGCTTGGGGATAGCTCCTAACGATACTGTGTTGGTACATACCTCTATGCGCTCGCTTGGCGAGGTAGAGGGTGGATGCGACGGAGTTATCGATGCTTTTACCTCGTATCTTACGGACGGACTCTTTATAGTTCCTACTCATACCTGGGCAAATGTCGGCTTGGATAACCCTGTTTACGAAGTAAGTAAGACCGTTCCGTGCATAGGCGCTCTGCCTACCGTTGCCGCGTTTCGCGAGGACGGGGTGCGTTCATTACATCCTACGCACTCGGTGGCGGCGTTCGGAAATCGAGCCTGCGGGTTCGTTTCCGGCGAGGAACGCTCGGTCTCTCCGTGTCCTGTGGGCGGGGTATGGGCGAGGCTTTACGATGAGGACGCAAGGATATTGCTTCTCGGGGTAGGACTTAACAGAAATACGTATATTCACGCCGTTGACGAAATGCTCGATCTGCCGAACAGACTCGCCGAGCCTATAAATCTTACGGTGATAGACCGTGACGGAAGGCAGTATCGTCTCAACTATCGTAAACACGGTGAGCATACCGGATCTGAGTTTTTTGAAAATTACCGCAAACCGCTTGAAACACTCGGTGCGTTGGAAAACAGAACGCTTGGTAACGCCACCGTTGGCGTATTCAACGTGAGAAGTGGGACCGAGATAATAAAATCTCTTTGGGCGCGCGCCGATTACGATCTGTGCGGCGAAAAACGCGACATACCAGAGGAATATTATCTGTGATTTTTCACAGTATCGAGCATAGAGTCATAGACTGTCGGAGTCGCCGCGATGACGGAGCAGGGTGCGGAAAAATCTATGCTGTCACCGTTTGCGTCGGTTATGATACCGCCCGATTCCGTAATAAGGAGCGCGCCGGCGGCAATATCCCAAGGCGAAAGAAGATATTCGAAAAATATGTCGTTTCTGCCCGCGGCGAGGTACGCGAGATCGAGTGCCGCTGAGCCGCAACGGCGCACGTCACAGCATTTTATAAACAACTCACGGCACAGATCGAACGTGACGTCTCCGAACTGCTTTTTGTAATATGGTGCGGTGCCGAACGCAACGAGTGAATGCTTCATATCTCTTTTCGATACTTGTATTCTTTTTCCGTTCAGGAACGCGCCGCCGTCCTTTACCGCTGAGAACATTTCATTCTGATACGGGTCGTATATTGCGGAAAACATCGGTTTTCCGTATGAGAAAAGAGCAAGCGAGATGCAGGAATGTCTGTATTCGTGAATGAAATTTGTAGTACCGTCTATCGGGTCGATAATGAAACAGTGCTTACGCATCAAAGCGTCTGCGCTGTTTTCTTTTTCTTCCGCGATAAAAAACGCGTCGGGGTACTGCTTGGTTATTTCGGATATAAGAAAATCCTGTATGGCGACGTCGTAAAGCGTTACCATATTTGCGGACTCTCCCGCCTTTTCCTTTATTTCGCCGTTAAGCGCTACGTTATGCGCTGACGTCATCATATCTCCCGCGCAAAGTACGATGGGTATGAGTGTTTTTTCGAAGTTTTCCATTCTCTGTGACTCCTTTTGCTATCTTTTCGGGATAAGTATATCACGAACGTCTTATTTCGTCAAGAGTGTATTTTGCGGGTCCGGAACGCGCATAATAGATTCAAAAAAGAGGGGGAAGTGACGAATGGATTCTATATGGACAAAAACTGCGGAGCGTCCGAAATTTAAGAGTATGGACGGCGATATAAATACAGACGTTCTGATCATAGGCGGTGGCATAGCTGGCATGTTATGCGCCTACATGCTTACAAACGCGGGAGTGAGCTGCGTTCTTGCCGAGGCTGACGAGATATGCGGCGGTATAACTAAAAACACGACGGCTAAGATCACATTTCAGCACGGTCTGATATACGACAAGATGATACGAAGATATGGGACCCACGCTGCAAAAGCCTACATGAATGCCCAAAAAGAAGCTATGAAAAAATACCGTGATATGTGCGCGAAAATTGATTGCGATTACGCCGAACGCCCTTCTTATGTTTACTCACTTCGCGGCAGAGATAAGCTGGAAAAAGAGGCGGACGCGCTTAATAAGCTCGGATGCAACGCAGTCTTTACCGAAAGCACAGAGCTGCCATTTTCGGTTTCCGGCGCGGTGATGGTGGAGGCGCAGGCTCAGTTCCATCCGCTGAAATTCCTTTTCGGTATATCAAAAGAGCTTCCGATATTTGAGAATACCAAGATAACCGAACTGAGACCTGACGGAGCGGTAACGCGCCGAGGTAAGATAAAGGCTGAAAAAATAATAGTAGCTACACATTTTCCGTTTATCAACAAGCACGGCTCTTATTTTTTGAAGATGTATCAGCACCGTTCTTACGTTATCGCTTTGGAAAACGCTCGGAATATTGAGGGAATGTACGTCGATGAATGTGATAAAGGCATGTCACTTAGAGAGCATAACGGACTTTTACTGCTTGGCGGCGGAGGACACCGTACCGGAAAAAAGGGCGGGAATTGGAAAGAGCTTTCCGATCTTGCTCAGCGTTACTATCCGAAAGCGAATGAGGTAGCTCGCTGGGCGACACAGGACTGTATGACGCTTGACGGTATCCCGTATATAGGTCTGTATTCAAAACGAACGCCCGATATGTACGTTGCGACCGGATTTAACAAATGGGGAATGACATCGTCTATGGTGGCGGCAACCGTTTTGTGCGATCTGGTGCTGGGAAAGGAAAACGAATACGCCTCTGTGTTTTCGCCTTCAAGGAGCATACGTCATCCTCAGCTTGCCGTCAACGCCGCGGAGTCCGTTCTGGGACTTCTGACACCTACCGTTCCGCGTTGTCCGCATCTTGGGTGCGCGCTGAAATACAATCCGCAGGAGCATTCGTGGGATTGCTCTTGCCACGGCTCGCGTTTTACCGAGGACGGAAAGCTGATAGATAACCCCGCAACAGGCGACAAAAAGATGTGAGAAACGGTGTACCGATAAACAAAAAATGCGTTCTGATATTGACAAATCCGCGTTTTGGGAGTATAATGATACACGGAAACTAATGTTGAAAGGAATATCTTTATGAAAGAAAAGCTTATTGAAATGCTTGCGGAATACAAGGGCGTTGACGCAAGCGAGATAGATGCGGATGCTCCGTTCAATACTCTTGGTCTTGATTCTCTTGACGTTGCCGATCTCGTTATCCAGCTTGAAGGTGAGATAGGAAAGGAGATAGAGCTTTCTCCCAAATACAAGACCATAAACGAGCTGGCGGCTTACATAGAGTCAGTCGTATAAAAATGACCGGCTGTTGCTTACGCGACAGTCGGTTTTTTGTTTTCGGGAAAATCGTGAAGTTCAATCAATTAATATTTATATAAAAATTGTTAGGAAATTTTCGGAAAAATGCAAAAAAACTATTGAAAAAAATAAATATGTGTGTTATAATAGGCAAAGAGTATGATTTTTCCGAAAAATATACGGTAAAAATACGAAAATATTATGCGTGGAGGCTAAGGTAATGCTTATAACCGCAAACGACAGAGTAATTCTGTTCGGATCAAAAAGCAACGTTGAAGGGGTCCTCGCTGACCCGAAGTTCGCTTCGATGAAGATCGTTGCGATATGTCAGGAATCTATGCTTGAAGAAAAGGTGGAGGTAAGCGGTATAGATTCAGTTTCTATGGGAGAGCTGGTAAGATACGACGCGACGGTAGTGGTAGCTGACGAGGCACTCTCCGGAGTGAACGCGGGTTATTTCGCCGCTCACGGAATAAAGCACGCGCTTTCTACCGAGGTGACGTTCGAGGAGTTCGTTGAAGCTCAGGCTGCGGATGCGGAAACAGAGGACGTTCCCGAGGAGGTCGAAGAAGCAGCTGCTGAGGAAACGGTCGAGGAGACTGTTGACGAGGAGCCTGAGGTTACTGAGGAGCAGGAGACGGAGGAGGCTGTCGAGGAACCGGCATGCGAGCCTTGCGCGCCTACATACTCCGACGATCAGTACGAGGAGATAAAGACTAAGTTTGCCGAGTTCTACGATACGGTGCTCCGTTCGGTAAGAAACACCAAGGCAAAGGACGACGCTGTTTATAACATCAACAAGGAGCTTCAGAAGTACAAGGACGATTACTTCCTTCAAATCTCGAAGGCTCTTGTAAACGACCTTATCGGTTTCAGAGAGGACTGCAAGAAGTCCGATTCCGATATGACCGAGTTTGGTCTGTCGGGCGATAAGCTGATAAGCTACTTTGAATGTACCGCCGAGCAGATAAACGATCTTCTCTCGGTACACGGAGTTGCCGAGGAGAACGGCATCTACTCTTACAACGGTAGGGTGATATATCCTACTCCCGAGTACCCGAAGGCTTCGGCGAACGACGACGGTAACGGATACGTTTCCGCCGAGCCTGAGCTTGAAGCGGTCGATTTCAAGGCTGTAACTACTGCCGAGGAGCTTTACGACGCGCTTGGTAAGTCCGTAAAGAACATAGAAACGCTCCTCGCAAGAGACGAGGCGTTCGTAAGCACGATAAACAGTATGTTCCTTGCTTCCAAGAAGCAGCAGGCGGTCTGCGACGGAGTGCTTATAGTTCCCGCGCTTGTTAAAATGATACAGATAGGCGACTATTTCGCAAAGAGATGTGACGCTCTTAAAAACGCCGCCGACGACGCGGCAAAGGCTTGCATCTACACAGAGACCTACACTTATATTTCCGATTACGTTGAAAAGCTTCTGCTTAACTTCGGCGTTACGGTAAGAAGCGAGATAGACCGCGTATTCGACGCGAAATACCACCGTGTCCTCAAAATGACCAAGATAACCGCGGAGGAGAGCGACAAGGAAAAGACCGTTGCCCGTTACTGCTCCGACTGTTATATGTACGGAGATAAGGTAGTTTATCCCGCTAAGGTCATAATCTACAAGCTCTAAAAAAATAAAATTTAAATAAAAAACACACAAGGAGAAAAAATCATGGGAAAGAAAATAGGAATAGACCTCGGTACAACTTACTCTTGCGTATCCTGGCTCAATGACAACGGAGCTCTTGAGGTTATCAAGAACTCTGAGGGAGCTAACACAACACCTTCTATAGTTTACTTTGAAAGCGATACCAACGTTGTTGTCGGTGAGCAGGCTCGCGCAGGCGCGCTGTTCAGCCCCGAGAACGTTATCGAGAGAGTTAAGTCTCTTATGGGAGACAAGGACTACACGATAGATATGTTCGGTCAGGCTTATTCGCCCTCGTCCATATCCTCTCTTATCCTTCGTAAGCTCAAAAAGGACGCCGAGGAGGCTCTTGGAGACACCATCGACGGAGCTGTTATAACCTGCCCCGCGTACTTCGGAACTATCGCGAGAGGTGCTACCCAGAAAGCTGCTGAGGACGCTGACCTTACCGTTTATCAGATAATCAACGAGCCTACCGCGGCTGCGTTCGCTTACGCTTACATCAAGAACGAGGACGTTAACAAGAACGTTCTTATATATGACCTCGGAGGAGGAACATTCGACTGTACGCTTCTCCGTATGGACTTCAACGGCGACGACAAGAAGCTCCGCGTTATAGCTTCCAACGGTGACCATACCCTCGGCGGTAAGGACTGGGATGCGGCGTTCACCAACTACGTTATAGACGAGTTCTGCAACGCTACCGGTGCTGACCCCGACGAAATGAGAAGTGACGCTGAGTGCCAGTCTTGGTTCTCCGAGAACATCGAAAAGGCTAAGAAGCAGCTTACCGCGCGTGAGGCTATAAAGCTTCCCGTAAGCTTCCAGGGTAACAAGCAGGTAATGGAGATAACCCGTGACACCTTCGAGAGCGTTACCGAGGACCTTCTTAACAAGACCATATCTCTCGTTGACGATATGCTCAGAGCACAGAATATGACCATAGACGACGTTGATGAGATAATCCTCGTCGGCGGTTCTACCAGAATGCCCCAGGTAACAAAGATACTCGATGCTACCTACGGCAAGCCTCTCGCAAGCTTCGAGCCTGACGAGGCTGTTGCTAAGGGTGCGGCTCTTATGGCTGCGTTCTCCGACGTTTACGCAGGTGCTACTGCTGACGGCGGCGACGCCGGCGACGGTACGGCTGCTCCCTCTGCTTCCGCAGGTGCGGCAGGCGACGACGGTTCTCAGGGCATAGCGATAAAGACCGAAAAGGGAAGCATCAGCGTTGACGATATAACTAACAAGAGCTACGGTGTTAAGGTTTGGGATCGCACCCAGCAGAAGAACTTCGTTGTAAACCTCATAAAGACCGGTACTCCCAAGCCCTGCAACGGAACTAACGTTGGTATAATGGATCTCGTTATAGGCGGAGCTACCTCCATAACCGTTTGTGAGAGCGACTACAACGATGACGTTATCGACTACGAGAACAGCGTAGAGGTCTATACCGGTCCTCTCAGCGTTCCCACCGGACTTGACCCCGATACCCCTGTTGAGGTAGTATTCGACCTTAACCCCAGCGCGGTTCTCTCCATAAAGACCGTAGTTAACGGCATAGAGACCAACCTCGTATTCGACCCCACTACGGGCGGCGCATCCACCGAGGGAAGCGAGCAGGCAAAGAAGCTCTCTCTCGTTTAATTTAAGTGATCACAGCAGACCTGCCTGTTTTTAAACAAGCGGGTCTGCGTTACTTTGTTTTTTTACAATACAGCATTATGAAAGGGAATCCCGATTATGAATAAGATAACCGTAGGAATAGACCTCGGAACTACTTACTCGGCAGTATCCACCTTCGATAAAACGAAGGGCGAGCCGGTAATACTTAAAAACAGCTTCGGAGACGAATATACTCCGTCCGTCGTTTTCATAGAGAACGGAAGCGTTACGATAGGAAGTGAGGCTAAGAGCCTTCAAAGCGCGGGTAACGCGAACGCCGCGGCTTTCTACAAAACGTGGATGGGTAACAAAAACTTTTCTCTTTACCTTGATGGGGATAATTATTCATCCGAGGATCTTTCCGGAATATACTTGAAAGAGCTTATAAAGGATATAGAGATGGCGAACAACGTTGAGATAGACGGCGCGGTCATTACCGTTCCCGCGTACTTCAACGAGGCTCAGCGTCAGGCTACCATAAACGCAGGTGAAGCCGCAGGTATCAAGGTTCTCAAAATAATAAACGAGCCGACAGCGGCTATAATAGCCTACGGTCTTACCGGAGAGGGCAATAAGAAGGTAATGGTTTACGACCTCGGAGGCGGAACGTTCGATATTACCATAGCGGACGTTAAGGGCTCTGTTGTCAGCGTTCTCGGAACGAACGGCGACCATCAGCTCGGAGGTAAGGATTGGGATCTCATACTCAGAAACTATCTTGCCGAATCGTTTGAAAACGAGTTCGGTGTATGTATCGACGATTATCCCGAGGAGTCAAACGAGCTTCAGGTCGAGTGCGAAAACGTAAAGAAGAAGCTCACCAATCTCCAAAAGGTCACCGCGACCGTTTCGTGTGACGGTAACATAGGCAGATACGAGGTAACTAAGGAATGGTTCGAGGAGCAGACAAGCGATCTTCTTTCCAAGACCCAGCTCCTTATCAACGAGTGTCTGACCGAGATAGGCGAAAGCACCGACGGCTCGGGCATCGACGAGATAGTTCTCGTTGGAGGCTCTACGAGAATGCCTCAGGTCAAGGAGATGATAAAGCGCGAGTACGGCAAGTACCCGATAACCAACGTAAACGTTGATACGGTAGTTGCCAAGGGCGCGGCGATACAGGCGGCTATATGCGCGGAAAAGACCGTAACCCTTTCTCTCGGTCCCGCTCCCCGTACCGCTAACCTGGCAGGTCAGGCATCTCAGCCCGCAAGACGCGTGCTTACGCTCAGCAGTGACTCCATACGCGACGTTACCGCTCACAGCCTCGGAATGATCTCTGTTTCCGAGGATAAGAGCCGTTACGTCAACACAATAATAATTCCTAAAAACGAAAAAGTTCCCTCGACTCAGCAGAAGCCCTTCAAGATAAACACAAGAAGAGGCGGAGACGGAATAATCGAGGTTTATATACTCCAAGGTGAGAGTCTCGTTCCGAGTGATAACCATATACTCGGAAAGTACGTTATAAGCGGAATAGAGCCTCAGTCCGAGCAGGAGTCGGTTATAGATATTTCCTATACCTACAACGAGAACGGAATGGTTGACGTTACCGCCGTTCAGAGAAAAACGGGTAAGTCTCTTACCGTTACCAAGACCGAGGTTCCCGAGGATATGAGCTGGGTCGATGAAGCTCCGAAGATAGAGGAGATAAAGATAAGCTCTACCATCTACCTCGTAATAGACGTTTCGGGAAGTATGTCCTCGGCTATGAGTAAGGTCGAGCAGGCGGCACGTGCGTTCGTTGACGATATGGACCTTACCAGCAGTAAGATCGGTGTCGTTGTCTTTGCGGACAGAGTAACGACTGCCTGTAAGCCCACCAACCGTATTAAGGATATTTACGGTGCTATAAAGGACGCCTGTGCGTTCAAGCACGACGTTGGCGGAGCGACCAGCGGTAAGCCCTTTGAGTACCTTAACACAAACTTCGGAAAGATGGACGAAAAGAACTATCTTGTCGTTCTTACCGACGGTCAGTGGTTCAAGGCTACCGAGGAGATAGCCAACTCTCAGAAGATAAAGAGCAAGGGTATAGACATAGTCGCTCTCGGATTTGCGGATGCGGATAGAGCGTTCCTCAAAAAGATAGCGTCGTCCGATGAATCCGCGCTTAAAACTGACCTCAATAGCTTGAAGGGCGCGTTCTCTACGATAGCGCAGGCTATAACAGAGGGAAGCGGCAAGGTCAGCCTTAGCTAAAAAATAATTCAGCAAAACCAAGAAACACGCAAAGGAGCAATTTCTAATGGCGGCACCAAGTAAAATAAGAACCGCGGCAGAGCTTCAAAATCCCGACCTTAACTACTTTATCGCGTTCAAGATAAACGTTGATGAGACGGATGTAACGAAGATTGAAGATGCCATAAAGAAGAAAAGAAACACATTCGCAAGAGAGCAGAGCGTTATAAACAGCCGTCTCGTTGAGCTTAAAGAGGATATAGACCAGATAATGCTCAATGACGCGGTCTATACGACCGACCCGAATACCGGCATGTCCTCGTACGCGCCTAACAAGGGCGGACGTAAGCAGGAAGCCCAGAGAGCGAAAAGCATATATCTCAGCGTTGCCGTAGCGGCGGCGGAGTCTATCTGCGGACGTGGATATATCTGGGATTATGAGTTATCTCAGATAGCCGAAAAGAACGCTGTTGATGAAAAAGAGCTTCACTCTAAAATATCGCATCTTTTCAAGCAGGGCGTTTCGTATAAGCAGTCAGCCTCGACAAAGAGAGAGGTGCCGTTCAACAACCTCAGCAAGATAGAGGTCCAGCTCAGAACGATAAATAAAAAGGACTTGTACGATTTCCTCGACCTTACCCCCGCGGCAAGCCTCGACGAAATAAAGAACAAGCAGGACGCGCTTTACTCAGCCGCTCAGAAGCAGGGTAAGAACGCTCAGGCGACCGCTATAATCAACCTTTGTGGACTCGTTAAGGTCGTTTTCAAGACCGCGCAGGGTAAGAAGGAATACGATATATACTGCCAGTGCAGAGAGCAGATCTGGGAAAAGCTCCAGATGTTCAAGAACAGCGGTATAAAGAATATAAACGATAAGCTTCTTACCGAGTTTATGGACATAATGAAGCAGTCCACGAAGCTCTCTGTTGACGAGGCTGAAAAGGAGCTGGACGCTTACCTGCAATTCTTCGGAATAGTTCGTGAGACGAGCGGCGGCGCGATGAAGTTCGCCGTCTGTCCTTACGACGAGTGCGGAATGTCCTACATCGTAAAGCCGGGCGTAAAGACCTGTCCCAACTGCGGAAGATCGCTCGAAATAAGATGCTGGAACTGTGGCGAAATATCGCTCTTTACCTCTAAGCATCAGGCTTGCTCCAAGTGTTCCGTTACCAAAAACCATCAGACGGATTTCAATAACGCCGAAAAGGACTTCAACGCAAGGCTTCACGCCCCCGAGTTCTCCGAGATAGATCTCGTTGCCGCGCTTAATAAGCTCGAAAACGTTTTCCCCGGATACGAAAAGCTCCCGCAGGCGTTCGTAAGCAAGCGTATAGCCGAAGCCAAGAAGGCGATAGATAAGAAGAAAAAGGAAAAAGCGGAAAGCGACGCTATATACGATAAGTACGTAAAGGAAATAAACGTCCTTTTCGCGAAAAAGCAGTTCTGTAAGGCGGAGGATCTCGTAAAGAAACTCAAAAATGAGGCTCCCACTTACGATACCAAGACCTTTGACGATAAGATAAACGCCGCTATAAAGAGCGCACAGCAGTTCGTTAATATGGCAAATAACGCTATGAAAACGAACAACGAGAGCGGCGCGATAGAATTTTGCGGCAAGGCTCTTGAGGTTTGCTCCGACTACGCGGCGGCGGTACAGGTCCTTAAAAATTATCCGCCGAAGGCCCCGAGAATCATAACCACGAGAATAGTAAGAAATACTGTAAAGATAGATTGGCAGACCGAGGGGGATCAGAGCGCGGTAACGTACACGATACTCCGTAAGATCGGCTCCGCTCCCGCAAACGACGAGGACGGAGAGGTTCTTGAGGACGGTCTTACCATAAACTTCTTCGAGGATTCGGGAGTCGTTTCCGCAACCGCGTACTTCTACGGAGTATTCGCGGAGCGCGGAGGTGTTCGCTCAAAGCTCGTTATAACGCCTAATCCCGTCGTAATGTTCCTTGACGTTACCAATCTCCATCAGGAAAAGACAGACGATTCGATAAAGGCGACGTGGAGCGTTCCGGATAACGTTAAGAGTGTTGAGGTATATCGTAAGCCGGGCGTTATACCGCCGTCATCGATAAACGACGGAACGCGCGTTCCTACCGAGGGTCTTAACAGCTTCGTTGACAGAGACCTCAAAGAGGATAAGAACAGCTACCTCGTCGTATGTAAATACAATTATCTTGGAAAAGAGCATTATTCTGCGGGTATAAAGGCTTCTTATAAGAGGTTCAGTATCCCGAAGATGATCACAAATCCCAAGCTTACCTCAGCGGGCGCTCATACCGATTTCAATTTCGAGTGCGATATGCCTGTAAACGGAGCGGTTAAGCTTTATATCGCTCAGAGACGTTACGAATACGCCTTCGGTATAGCGGAGGATAAGGCAACCTTCCAGAAGAAGTACAAGGATCTCAGTGAGCTTGACGCTACCGTTGTATCAGATACCAAGTTCTATTTCAGCGCACCGGATAAGAAGATACTCTGGCTCTATCCCGTTGTTGCCAACGAGCAGCTCGCGGTAATCTGTCCGCCGCTTCCCGTTAACACGATAAAGGGTATAGACGGTATAAACGTAGTAAACAAGGGCGGAAATATCCTCATCGAGGGCGCGATAGCTCCTAACGTCCGTAACGTAATAGCTATCATCAACTCCGAAAAGTTCGTTGATTCGGAGAAGGCTGAGGGCGAGCGCAGAGTATGTACGTATGATACGTTCGTCGGCGATAAGGGCTTCTATATGAACTTAAAGCCCGGTATATATTACGTTACTCTGTTCGCGGAGTTCTCGGAGGCAGGTAAGATAACCTATTCAAGACCTACTCCGCTTCCCGACGTTATAGACAACAGAGAAAAAGAGATAGTAAAATATCAGATGGATTACGAGCTTTCCGTCAGAGCACCGTATAAGGTAAGACTTACCTTTATGGCGGACAGAATGATGGAGCTTCCCGATATAGATATAGTAGGCGGTTATCCGAAGCCCCTTAACAAGAACGGCGGTGTTACTGTCGGAACTATGAAGGGCGGAGAGATGAAGAAGAAGCTCTTTAAGCAGGGTTACTTCTACACCGCTACGGTAACTGTCGATGCGGCAGGCAGTATGAAGGATAAGCTCAGCTTGTTTTTCAGCTCACCCTCTGTCGGACACCTTATGCTCAAACCCGTAATGAAACTCTGATAAAAAGCGATAAAGAAAGGTATTTTAAAAGACAATGGCAGATAAGTTTATATGTCCTTACTGTTACGAAAGACACACTCAAAAGGATTGTATCTACACCTGTTCTTACAACATCGACGGCAAGAAGAACGACGCCAACGGTGTAAAAAGAACGTGTAAATTTGATTTCCAGAAAAATCCCGACGGCACTATCCCCTTCAAATACATAGGAAAATGTATGAAGTGCGATAACGCCAAGCTTTCCCGCTTCTGCCCCTCCAAGCGTAACGGAGGAAAGATGTGGGAGATACCTGAGCGCGCCTGCGGAAATAACTTTTCCGTTGCGCTCATAGGAGCAAAGCAGGCGGGAAAATCCAACTATATAGCGGTTCTGATAAACGAGATAAAGAAGAAGATGTCCAGAAACCTCGACTGTTCTCTTATATTCTGTAATCAGCAGACGAGCGACGCGTATCAACAGACTTATTATAAGCCGCTTTACGAGAACGCTACTACCGTTAAGGGTACCGACGCTAACGTCGAGTCCGCTCCGCTTATATACTCCATAGACTTCTTTGACACAAAGTCAAGATCCTATAAGATCAAAAACTCGGTCACGCTTTCTCTTTACGATACCGCGGGAGAAAATCTCGACACCGAGACAAGTATGCTCTGTAATAACCAGTATATCGCTAACGCGAGCGGTATAATAGTTCTTCTCGACCCCCTGCAGCTTCCTATGATAAGAGACCGTCTTAAAGGAAAGGTCGATCTCCCCGAGCAGAACAGCGATGTTACCGATATACTCCGCCGTGTTATAAATATAATAAAGGATAGGAAAAAGATAAGAGGCTGTATAGATATACCGATAGCGCTTGCGTTTACTAAGATGGACGTTCTTGCGCGCTATGACGTACTTCCCGAGGACAGCTGTCTCCGTGCCCAGTCTGAGCATATAGCTAAAGGCGCGTTTGTAAAATCCGATTTTGAAAACACGAACATAGAAATAGAAGCACTGCTTGAAAACTTTATGGTTGATGAGGTAATGCAGCTTCTTAAAGAGTTCTCTAAGCATGCGTTCTTTGGAGTTTCGGCTCTTGGCGAAAACCCTGTCGGCGGTTCTCAGCTTATGGGTGAGCCTCAGCCTGTCAGAGTTCTTGACCCGCTTCTCTGGCTTCTCTCTATAAACAAGTATATAAAAACCATATAAGATAAACAACCATAAGCGGCTTTTATTACCGCAAGAAAGGAGAAATACCAATGTTAGCAAGCCAGCTTATCTATACCTCCTGGAAAAACGGAGATTCTCCGAAAAAGGGATATATGGTATATTCCAAATCCACCGATATTACCGCGGCAGAGGTTGATGAGATACACAAGGTCATGCGTTATGAAGCGCCCTCTCCGCTTCCGTTTACTCCTACGGCTGATGAGATAGAGCGTCTTTTCCCGAAAAACGTCGCGTTTTTCCGTCTCGCCAGCGGCAGATACTGTATAGCTCAGGCGTCTTACGTCGGTCAGGACTATACGGGTCGTTGGGGTAACTACATTTATCACGCTTACGTTACGGACGATATGGAAGGAATGATACCCGCCAACTTTATAGGAAGCGGAATTTTCAAGACGCGTCTTACCGATGCGGAGCTTAACGCTCCGTCCGATCCTCCGCCGCTCCCCAAGGTCGAGATAAACGACGCGGGCGTAGCGATAAGCGAAAGAGAGATAAACTCGTTTTTCAATACACCTGAAAAGAAAAATATCCTTAAAAAGCTTCTTTCCGGAGTTCTCGGCTCAATGAGCAAGACCTTGCACATATATTTTACCGATGCTCCTGAAAATATGAAATATTGGGTAGGCGCTCTCTCACTTATGATACCGCGCACCCAGATTATGGATTTCAGTTTCAGCACGTACGTCATATCAAGCTCTGATAACGTTACTCTCTGCTGTATGTATCCCGGCAACAACGCGGGCTTCTACGCTCAGTCTGCCTATACGACAGAGGTAATGTCTCTTAACGCCGAAAAGGACGGCGACGAGGCAGAGGTCGGAGTTTATGCGGATCTTATAACCGAAAAGCTCATTTCCGATTACTACGATACAGTCCTTTCCGTTAACGAGATAGTCTCGGTGCTTGACCGTTACCATATAACCGACTGCGATCTCGCGGCTAAGATACTTGGCGCGGTCCACGGAAATTACAGCGCGGTCAAGGATACCGATGAGTTTGTAAATATATTGAAGCTCGTATGCGAAAATCCGCAGGAGAACGTTCAGAAGGTCGCCGAGGGCGCACTTGAATACGTTATAAGCTCCGCGGAGATAAACAGCTCCGATAAGCTTTTCGATATATACCGTTATCTCTATACGCGTCTTTCTGCACCTTCGCAGGAAAAGCTTATGATGGCGTATATGGACGGCATACTTAAAAATACCAAGGACGCTATATACGATACCTTCAAGAGCAACTGCCCCTGCAAGTGGCAGGACGCGCTTGCGATGTTCTCGGGCGAAACGTTTATGCGCCGCATACTTTCATTTGATTCACAGGAAACGGGACTGTTTTCGGCTCTTGTTATGCTCGATATGTACACCGTAGCCGCTCAGGAGGACAGAAAACAGATACTTCATTACGTTCTCGGTATATACGCAGAGCTTGTAAAGGTTCACGACGGGGCTCGCTTCGATGCTGTTCAAAAAAAAGCGGATTCCATCTCCCCCGAGCTTTCGGCAAACGTTTTCGTAAGCGTTATATCGGGAGATATGGAGTATTTCCATAACGACGTAAGCTATCTGTTCAACTATCTTGAACGCCGTGTAACGAGCGGCGGAGCGTTCTGGACCGTGCTTACAAAGATGGTCACGATATACCCCGACGTATATCTCAGATGCGCTAAGGGTTATATAGAGCTTGAAACGCGTCATCCCGATGCTGTTGCTAAGCTCGGAGCGTTTTCTTCGAGAAGCGGAGAGATAAAGGATTTCGTTGACTGTACGCTTATATGTAAATATGAGATGGAGCAGACAAAGACCAAGGAACAGATAATGGACGGATACCGCAAGTTCGTTTGCGCGGAGTACAATAACCCCGATTATGCCGCAAGGACCGCTTTGGTATTCAGAAACAAGGTCGCTGCTTATCTCGCGGACAAGAACGCGAAAAACCGCGTAAAGGAAGCACTGTACTTCTTTGATGAGATATTCGGAGCTTCAAATGCCTGCACGGACGGTAAGCTCTTTGCCGCGATATGCGACGGTATATTCAGCGAGCAGTCGCTTGAAAGCATAGCAAGAGGCGGAGTTATCGACGTAAGAACGATGATCCGCATACACGACGTTTCAAAGAAGCTCGGAATCGATATCGACTCAAAGGCTGAGCTTTATATAATAGGCGGATACCTCGCTCACTCAGCTAAGGGCGATCAGAAGAGCTTTGGAGTTATCAATGGACTCTTACAGCAGGGAGCGATAGAGTCCCTTATGAAAAGCTCGGACGATAAGACCGCGTGCGATTTTGTTTCGATGAACCTTGATTACGCGCTCCACACCGTTTATACTATGTTTGAAACGGGTACTAACGGACCGTTCGAGCCGCTCTACGAGGCACTTATAAAGCCTCTTTCTCTGAGCAGCAACTTCGCTTCGGAGTACGTAAGATCGCTCAAAGGAAATTCCTATCTCGCGCAGAAGTATATAGGATACCTGCTCAATTATCTCTTTACCAAGAACGGACCGTTCAAGGACGTTCTTGAAGCGATAGCAGACGAGTATCTTGACTCTATCGGTAAGTCAAAGAGACGTGAGCTTTTCGACATACTTCTTAAAACTGAAAATAACGGAATCGAGGATAAGAGCGTTCTCGATCGTTATATAAATTATTACGAACAAAATCATAAGGGCTTCTGGGGTAAGATCTTCGGGGGCAAAAAGAAAGGGGATTGACAACAATGTCAAAGAAAACAAAATACAAAGAGCCGGCGCAAACAGGCTACTTCTTCGGAGGAAGCTACACCGATCTTTGGCACACCATCAGAGAGGCGTGGATCAGTAACTTTGAGAAGATATCTGACTCTGCCGGAGAGATCGCTGACAGCTGGGGCGACAGAAACGTATATTCCGCTATCTGTCTTACCCTGTTCAAGGCGATGATACTCGTAAGCGTAGCAATATTCGGAACTATCTTTACCGCTGTGTTCTCGCTTGCTCATATCGCTATTCTTTTCGTTATAATGATCGGCGTATATCTCGGCTTTATGCTCTTGAAGCTCGTTGATATGGTATATTGTGCCGTTAAACGAATAGGTAACAACTGTTACAACCCGGGATGTGAAAGAAAGTTCACGCACCCCGTGTATATCTGCCCGAGCTGTAAGGCTCAGCACCGTAAGCTCGTTCCCAGCCGTTACGGTATATTCAAGAGAAGATGTAAGTGCGGAAAGAGACTCCCCACTACCTTCATAAACGGCAGACAGCACCTCGATTCTCTCTGTCCTCACTGTCATTGCGAGGCACTTAAAGGCGTACATACCAACCTCCTTATCCCCGTCGTCGGCGGAGCAAGCTCCGGTAAGACCTGCTTTGTAAGTATGGCTATCGAGCAGATAGAGAAGAAAGCCCCCACTTTCGGTCTTGAATATAAGTATCAGTTCGTTCAGGGCGACGCTTATCAGGACAATATGAAGCGTATGAACGCAGGTTACGTTCCCCAGAAGACGGGTGATATGGCGTTCAAGTACTACAACTTCTACCTCAAACCCAACAATGCTAAGATAGATAACCTTATCTCCGTTTGTGATATAGCGGGAGAGGTGTTTACCAATCAGGACGCTATTTCCGGTCAGCAGGGCTACCGCTTTGCGGACGGTATAGTTCTCGTCGTTGACCCGCTCTCTATAACCGAGTACAGTCAGGATCTTAAAAAGAAGCTTGGAAATGAAGAGTTTAATAAGTACAACGGAAGCGCTCAGCCTATGAGTGACGTTCTTACAGGACTTATAAACACTATGGAGAGCCTCTATCATAAGAAGGCTACCGACTCCATCAACGCCTCGGTAGTAATAGTATTTACCAAAAACGATATTCCCGGTCTTGACGATGAGATAGGACGCGCCGCGGTTTCGAGATATATGAGTAAGAACGCAAAGGTGGACGAGTGCGATGCTTATAACGCGGTCTGCGAAAAGTTCCTTACCGATAACGGCGAAAGCAGCTTCCTTAATACCGTAAAGGGTAAGTTCAAGACTGTACAGTTCTTCTCCTGCTCTGCTCTCGGTCATAACGAGACGGGCGAGGCGTTCGAGCCTAAGGACGTTGAGAAGCCCTTGTTCTGGATCATTGATAAGATGAACAAGTCGCTCGATCTCTCCGCCGTATGGAAGAAGCATTGACAGAAGAAAGGATGGTTACAGGTATGAAATATTTTCAGAGCGTCGTTGATTTCGTTGACGCAAACCTTTTTTGGGTAGTTGTAGCGTTCTTTGCCGCTACTTTCATTGAGTTTATAGTTTTCCTTGTTAAAAAGATAAGAAGTGGCGATGAGTTTGACACTAATAACTTCTACATTTCGGTAGTAACAAACATAGTCGTATTGCTTGGAATTTACGTTTTGTCGTGTCTTTGCGTAGGTCTTGTAAACTGTATAAGAGACCAGGACTGGCACTTCGCAACTAACTACTACGGCAAGTTCCTCTGGTCAGGCACTTACTGGACTATTGCTACGATAGCGTTCATAGCAGCTCTTATCGTTGCGTTCATCGCGACCGGCGACACCTTTGACGGCTTCATAGAGCATCTTATAGTTTCGGCTATAGCCGCAGTTCTCATAGTTGCCGCGCTTACTTTCGTAGTCGGATTCGTTATTTACGTTATCGTTGCGTTTATCATTATCGTTCTTAAAGTGGTCTGGTTCGTTGTAAGCGGATTCTTTATCTCGATCTATCAGTTTATAATCAAGTACTGGCTGGCTGCTGTATTTGTAATAGTAACGCCCGGAGTCATCTACGGATGTGTATGCGCGCTTATAAACTACATAAGTAGCCTTAAAGATGAGGTATTCGATTACGGCAACAACTCCTGGTAAGATGTCGAATGAATGAATTCTGGAAAGGGACGCTCAGTCCCGCGGAAAAAGGAATATACGACGCTATACGCTCAGCCGTCGCGGCAGGTAAGCCCTCCGCGACGGTAATGGCGTTGCCAAATCCAAACGCCGTAAAAAACGCGTTCAACTGCTTTTGCAAGGACCACCCGGAGCTTTATAACGTAAGCCCCGCTATCGGCGCGGGGATGCAGCTGGTGAGGTTGGTGATAAAGCTTTCTTATATATATGACAGAGCTAAGGTCAAGGCGGTTGATACCTATCTGCGCGAGTATTCCAAAAGAGTGATCTCAGAAGCTCCAAAGAACGAGCTTGAAAAAGAGTTCAAGATAATCGATGAAATGGCGAGAGAGGTATCGTACGCGATAAACAATACAACGAACCAGAACGCTGCTGCGGCTCTTTATTTCAAGACCGCGCAGTGTAGCGGTATCTCCAAGGCGTTTAAGTACGCTATGGATCTGCTCAGTATATGGTGTATAGTTGTTGACGGCGAGGTTTATAATCCTAACTCGGGCAGACACGAGCCGCACGCTTGGAATATGATCCGTATAGACGGAACGTATTACTATACTGACGTTACTATGATGATGGGTGCGAATACCGCTAAGACGGAGCCGTTCCGTTATCATAGGATAAACTGCTCTACAAAGACTTTTTCCGATAACGGATATAAATGGGATCAGTCCGATCTGCCGAGATGTGACCGCGATATGACCGCGTCCGAGATGCCGAGAAGCTCTGCGGTAAGTCAGCAACAGACACAGCAGCGTGTTACTTACGGCTCTGCGACAAGCGGCGGCACGCGTATAGTTCCCGCAGGCAGTAACGGAGGAAAGGTTTTCTCCCGTCTTTACGACGTCAAAAATCATATACGCGACTGCCTTGAAAACAATAAGCTTCCTATGGAGTTTACGCTTGATATACCCCAATATACTCAGCAGAAGCTTATGTCAATGATCAGTGATCTGATCCAGAAGCAATCAAGTGAGCTTAATCTCAGGGTAAGGCTTCAGATCCAAATGACCGGTAATTCGGTAAAGATCCAAAGCGTCTGACGCTTTGGAAATTCTCCAAAAAGGACATTTAAACTATGTTTTACAGACGAGTTTATTACGACCGCGACGAAGCGTGCGCAGACTGCTTTGGTTGGCTTATGACGCTTCTTGTCATTGCGGCGATAATTGTAGTAGCCGTTTTATGGATAGGTGCATACATACTTCTCGCCTTCGTTATAATCGGCGCGATATTTGGTGTTGTTGTGTCGGTGTTCGCTTTATTCAAATCGATACCTGATGCGATAAACGATACACGGTATATGTTCACGAGCAGTAATATGTTTTTAAGCATACTTGCTCACGCTTGGTGCTTTGTTAAATCTCTTGTTGTAAACACCATTAAAAACGAGATAGATTTTGCGCGTGGAGCTTTTACAAAGTCGCAAAACTATAAGCTGCTTTCGTTCCGTAAATGGATGAATATAGCTATGGGTGTGGCTATAATGATATGCGGAATATTGGTGGTTATGGGCATACTTCTGTTCTTCATCACTCTTGTTCTTGCAATAGTTTCGGCTATAATTTCGCTTGCGGTAGCGCTTATCGCTCTTACCGCGGGAGTATCTCTCGTAGTCGATATAGCGGTATCGGTAAAGAACTTCGTCGTTTCGTTTATAGATAACACGGTATTCGGTTGCTTTAAGTTTAACGGCTGGGCAGAGCTTTCCGATATAGGAGCTATCCCCGTTGACTGGATAAGCAATATGTGGAGCATGATACGCGATGCATGGGAAAATAGCCTTGAATTCGGTTCGGACATAAAGGACAATTTCAGTTATCATCCGTGGTATTCGCCTATGAAGTATATATCTATCGCGTTTTGGCTTATGATGCCTGTTGCGTGTGGGCTGATAACAGCTATCGTTTCGGTACTGCTGTTTGTCGTATCCGTACCCGTTTACATAGCGAATATTTTATTCATACTCGTTAAGAGCCTTATAGGACTTATAAAGAGATAAAATAAAAAACGCACCGAGAGGCGCGTTTTTTATTTTATTACTTCACATTTATCTATACCGTAATATTCAAAAAGCAGTAACGTGTTTTCGCTAATGCGTTCCCCACCGACTATTATCGGAATAGCGGGAGGACAGGCGATATTTTCGGAGGCAAGGACACGACCGAGTCCGTTATTTGCCGATACTGTCTCGCTTGGCGAAAGGGTCGCTTCTCTTATAGACATAACTTTTAACGGTGCAGCGAGCTTTGGCGGTCTTGCGGTTATTTCCTCTTTTTGAGGGATCGAGATCAAATCCTTTGTCAGTCTATCTAACCCCAAAACGCCCGTTTCGGGTGTGAACATCATTACCGTAACGTCGGGATCGGAAAACTCGCATATCATATTTTTCTTTGAAAGTATATCGGCAAGCTCGTTTCCCGTATATCCGTAACGCTTTGCATCGATGGTGAGCTTCAACGGCTCATTTCCGATAAAAGAATATCCGTTTCGTAAAAGCATCTCTTTGCGAGCTTGCAACTCACCTGCAAACGCCGAAAGGCGTTCACAGTAGCCTTCGGAGAGGTAACGGTTCACTGCGTCAAGTGACTGTAAAACGAGATATGAGGGGCTGGTAGAGCCGAAAAGCGCGAGCGCGTTTTTGACGTTCTCCGCAAAAAGCCTTGGAGCGTTTTTTGAAATATGAAGATATGCGCTTCCCGTTAACGCGGGGAGCGTTTTGTGTGCTGAGTCACAGCAAAGATCAGCGCCAAGGTCTATTGGATGAAGCGAGGTGGATAAAAATTTGAGGTAAGCTCCGTGAGCGTTATCCACCAAAAGCAGTACACCGTGTCTATGACATACTGCCGAGATCGCTTGAATATCAAGAACGTTTCCAAGATAGTCGGGACTTGTAAGATAGACTGCCACCGCGTTTGAGCTTTGAAGAAAAGCATCAAGCTCGTTTGGCGAAATGTTGCAGGAAATGTAAGAATCCGCGTTTTGGGGATAGATCCATTCAATATCAACGTCGAGCAACGCCGCCCCGCTCAAAAAGGTTTTATGTGCGTTTCTGCCCGCGGCTATTATCGGCGGCTTACCGATAGAACTCGCGTACATTGCCGTAAGATAGATCATAGCGCGGATGCAGAGCGACGAGCCTTCGCAGGAATAGAACGTTTCCGAGCCGAAAAGCTCGCTCGCGTTCCGTTCACTTTCGCGGATTATTCCGCGCGCGTGGTAAAGATCGTCAGCTCCGTCTATTTCGGTAATGTCAAGACTTTCAAAGCCAAGGAGCGAAATCCCCTTGTGTCCGGGCATATGAAGCCTTAGGGGTTCGTTTTCGACGTATTTTTTGACGAAATCAACGATAGGGGTGTTCATTGCTTTGTGTCTCCGAAAGCGCGTGCGATCGCGACCATTATAGCGCACTCCATTCTCTTTCTGAAAAGCTCGCAACCGTATTTATAAACTCCCGTTACCGAGCCTGTTGAGTGATAGGCGTTCGCCGCGCATCCGCCCGAGCAGTAGAGACGCGCCCAGCAATCGTGGCATTCTGGATGAGCGTAAACGTTGCAGGCGGCAAACTCGTTCTGGGTCTCGGTATTCGTAACGCCGTCCCAGATGTTACCGAGCTTGAACTTTTCCTCACCAACGAATTGGTGGCAGGGATAAAGGTCTCCCCAAGGCGTTACCGCCATATACTCCGTTCCCGAGCCGCAACCCGAAATGCGTTTGTATATGCACGGGCCGCCCGTCAAGTCTATCATGTAATGATAGAAGGTGAAAGGTTTTCCTGCGCGCTCTCGCTCTATCATAAGCTCAGCGAGCTTCTCGTACTGGTCAAGAACTATCGGCATATCCTCGGCGGTAAGCTCGGACGGGTCACCGGGAGCGCAGACGACAGGCTCCATACTAAGCTCTGTGAGCCCAAGGTCGAGCATCTGCTTTATATCTTCGAGGAAATCGGGGTTAGCGTGGGTGAACGTTCCGCGCATATAATAGTTCTTGCCGCCTCTCGCGTTCACGAGCTTCTGGAACTTCGGAACTATCTTTTCCCAGCTTCCGTTGCCCGCGTAATCAACGCGGTAACGGTCGTGTATCTCTTTTCTTCCGTCAAGACTGAGAACTACGTTACTCATCTCGCGGTTGGCAAAGTCGATAACGTCATCGTCAACGAGCATACCGTTCGTTGTCAGAGTGAAACGGAAGTTTTTGCCGTGTTCTTTCTCGATACAGCGCGCGTACTCGACCATCTGCTTTACGACGTCGAAGTTCATAAGCGGCTCGCCGCCGAAAAAGTCAACCTCGAGGTTCTTTCTCGTTCCCGAGTTTTCAACAAGGAAATCGAGCGCGCGTTTTCCGACCTCAAAGCTCATTACCGCGCGGTCTCCGTGGTATTTGCCCTGACTTGCAAAGCAGTATGAACAGTTAAGATTGCAGGTATGCGCTATATGTATGCAGAGCGCCTTGACGACTCCCGCTGTCTTTTCCTTTAATTTGCCCGCCATAGGCTTGAAGTTATCAGGTGCGAACAGCTTACCCTGATTTTTAAGCTCCTCGACCTGAGCGTAGCATTCTTCTATATCATTTTCGGTAATATCACTTCTGTCGGCGTACTTTTCCGAGATAGCTTTTATCACGGTGTCTTTACCGTTTTCCTCGAACATACCGATAATATCGTATGCCACCTCGTCCACGGCGTGGACAGAGCCGGAGCAGACGTCGAGAACTATATTATATCCGCCGAGCTTGTACTGATGTATCATAAAATTCCTTCTCCTACATAGATAAAAATGCCGCCAGAAAGGCGGCATTTCGTTTCCTGTGATTACTTGCTTTCCTTATCTGCCTTTTCGCACTGCTGGTTAGCTATACCGCAGCTGGTCTTGCAGGCAGACTGGCAGGAAGTCTGGCATTCGCCGCATCCGCCGTTCTTTGCGCTGTCACACAGATTTCTGGTTTCAAGAGTCTTGATGTGTTCCATCGTGATGAACCTCCACAAAAATATATGATTTGATATAATTATAACACCTTGCCGCGCGAAAGTCAATAGCAATATGTTAATTTGCTTTCTAAAATTTTATTTGTTTTCGTTGCTTTATCCTTTTCGGTGTGATATAATGGTGGTGCAATAACGCATTCGAGCTGATTTTAATGATATTTCGTGAGGAAAAATAAAATGAATATTGAAAAATGGCTTGCCAAAAACACGAAGTCGCTTAAAGGTAAAAAAATAGCGGTGACGGGAACGACGGGCGGTATAGGAAAAGAGCTTTGCCGATACCTTGCGCGCTTGGGGGCTTCGCTTATACTTATGGACAGAAACGCGTCTCGCTCCGAGGCTTTTCGTGACGAGCTGCAAAAAACGTATCCCGATATAGACGTTCAATGCGTGAATACCGAGCTTGAAGATATTAGCTCGGTCAAAAACGCCTGTGAGCGTTTGAAGGCGGTGGGGATAGACGTTTTAATCCATAACGCGGGGGCGTACAGTATTCCGAGGCATAAATGCTTAACGGGCTATGATAACGTTTTTCAGATAAATTTCGTATCTCCGTATTATATGATAAAGGAGCTTTTGCCGTGCCTTCGTAAAAGAAACGGTAGGGTAGTGGTCGTTGGAAGTATAGCGCATAATTATTCGAGATATGATGAAAACGACGTCGATTTTTCGACACGGAAGCAGGCATCAAGGGTTTACGGAAACGCAAAGCGTTACCTTATGTTCTCGCTTTACGGGCTTTTTTCAAATGAGACCGAAGCCTCTCTTAGCGTTACGCATCCCGGAATAACCTTTACCAACATAACCGCGCATTATCCGAAGCTCATATTCGCCATAATAAAGCACCCGATGAAGGTGATATTTATGAAGCCTAAAAAAGCGGCTCTTTCGGTGCTGAAAGGAGTTTTCGACTGTTGCGGGTCACACGAATGGATAGGTCCGAGGGTGTTTAACGTCTGGGGAATACCGAGCAAAAAGAGGCTGAAAACCTGCTCACGAGAGGAAAGTAAGCGTATCTACGAGATAGCGGAGCGTATATATTCGGATCTAACGTAGGCGATATGCACAAAAATTCCAAGTGCGACTTTATTTAATATGCGTATTGACTCTGTGCTGAGTTTTTGTTACAATATAACTGTACCAATATTATATTTCTCTATAAGAGAGAAAGGAATATACTATGAAGAAAAGAATTGTAAGCTTGCTGCTTGCTGCTTGTGATCGTTATGCTCGCGGGAATGATGCCCGCGCTCGGAATAACGATAAACGCGGCAACACCCACAACAAACGAGGGTATGACGTTTACAGCCGACGAGCTGTTCAAGATACCCTATAAGCTCGACGTTTCAAAGCCCGAGGCTGACGTGGCTATCACGTTCGAGGCGGAGATATATCTTGATCCGGCGAAGTATAACGGAACCAGTAGCAGTAACCGAGGCGGCGTTATTCTCGGCTCATACGATCTTGATCCAGGTAATGCAGAATTAAACTTCGAGATATACCATAGTGGTTGTGTTCGTTTTTACTCGGATAGTATGGGTATAAATCAGCTTTATTTTGATGATGATGGCGGTGCTTCGTGCGGAACTAACGAGAAGTACAATATTTTCGATAATACGAATGAGGACGGTTTTGTTAAGATCGCCGTCGTAGCAAACCTCACCGATATGAATGCGACGCTCTATTTTAACGGCATTGAGCAGGTGACCTACTCGATTGCTAAAAAAACCACGGTGAATGGATTTAATACCGCTAAGGAGCTCTGCATCGGCGGAGATAACAGAACTAATAACGGCTCTAACTTCAAGGGCGAGATAAAGAACGTCACGCTTTATTCCGACGTTCGTACCGACGCTGAGATTCTTGCTTCGGGAACGGCAACGACTTATTCGGTTGACAGCACCGACCCCAACCTTTGGTGTGCCTACGACCTTACCGACGATGAAGCACCCTTGAACGACCTTTCCGTAAACGGACGTAACGCAGGCGGTGTTGCTGATTACGGCAGCAATGGCGGTATGAAGTTTTCAAGCGGCAATTTGCATCAGATAAGCAACGGAAAGCTCAACATTACAGGCCCTGCGGGTTATGACGAGGCAATAACCTTTGAGGCGGAGATATTCATTCCGTATGACAAAAAGGCTACAAGACCCGGTATTATCGTAGGAACGTACACGGACGATGAAGCGGTCGGAAAAACCGGTACGGATATGAACTTCGAGATACAGACCAACGGAGTTATGCGCTTCTACTCCGCGCACATGGATAACATACTTTTCAGCGATTATAACATATTTGACGATATGGGCGGAGAGACCGAGGCTAAATTTGCCAAGGTTGCGTACGTTATAAACATAACCGCCAAAACGGCAAAGCTTTACGTCAACGGAGAGCTTAAATCCACAAAGGCGCTTTCAGGCTCTGCGACGGGTGAGTTTAAGCTTCCGCAGTATTTCTATCTCGGCGGCGACCTGCGTATAAATAATTCTCAGTATTTCAAGGGAAATATAAAGAACGTTACGCTTTATTCCGATGCTCGTACCGAGGCTGAGCTTCTTGCTTCGGGTACTGCAACGACTTATTCGGTTGACAATACTGACGAAAATCTCCTTTTCGCTTACGATCTTTCCAGTGGCTCCAAGGCTAATATGAAGGATCTTTCGAAAAACGGCTATAACGTAGAGTTCGTTCCGAAGGTAGGAAAGACGTTTACTGCGGACGATGCGTATCAAATGTCAAAGCCGCTTCCGTATGCACCAAAGACCTTCGAGGCTACTATTTATATGCCTGATATGGAGTTGAACGGCAATTTCAGAGGCGGAGATATAGTAAGTACGTACAATAGTTCCGGTAATCAGATAAGCTTCGAGATAAACGAATACGGAAACCCCAAAATATACTACACGGGCTCGGATGGTGCTGATCACGGATTTACTTGCACAAGCGTTGACGTAAGAACCTATAACGACTGGGTTCACGTTACCATAGTGCTTGACGATACAAACGCTGATGCGCCTGTGCTGCGTTATTACATTAACGGAAAGTTGGTTTTATCTCAGGCGACGCAAGGCAACAGAACGGTTGTACCGTATAACGAGACGCTTTTGTCAGAGCTTTCGAGAGCAATGTACATAGGTACGGATACACGCAAAAGCGAGAAGGTTTGTTTCAAGGGATACATCAAGGATATAACCCTCTACGGAGACGTTCGTACCGCAGCTGAGGTAAAGAGCGACTACGAAAACGGGGCGGGTACCTACGGTGATAATCTCCTCGTTGCTTATGATTTTACCAAGGCTGCCGACTTCAAGGACCTTTCCGGTAATGGCTACGACATAAAGCGTCAGGATGGCGAGGGACTTAGCTTTACTAAGGATACCCTTTATCGCACCGAGGGCAAGCTTTCGGCAGTTCCGTACAGCTTTGAGACGTGGGTTTATCTTCCTAAGACACAAAGTACTCGCGCGGGAGTTATCTTCGGTAACTATGACGGAGGCGGTAGAGAGAGCGATTTGGGACTCGAAATATACAGTAACGGAAATCCGCGCCTGTTCTATAACGGATTGCCCAGCAATACAGCTACCGTCTTCACAGAGGTAGATATCAGGTCGGATAACTGGGTCCATCTTGCTATTGTAAAGGACGAGGCAAATGATGAAATACACTGTTATCTTAACGGTGAGCTTGCGCAGACTATAACGGGGGCAAATGATTTCAAGAGTGGAGTTGCTAAAAATGTCGAGGGCTTTGGTCTCGGCGGCGATATGCGTAACTACGCTACCGCTCCTTCGAAGTTCAATGAAAGGTACTTTACGGGAGCGTTGCGCGACTTCGCTATCTTCTCCGACGTAAGAACAGCTGACGAGATAAAGGCTGATTACGAGCAGGGAATAAATACGTCTGACGCAGGTCTTATTTCCTACTACGATCTCGGTAATGTCGCAGACGGCGCAACCAAGATAACCGACATCAAGGGTAAAAATAACGTCACTACCGATTGGAATCTTGTCAGCGGAATTGATAAGACCGATTACGAATATTCGTTCGCGTTTATCGGTGACACCCAGAAGATAGTTCAGACTGATGCAAAGAACGCTCTTGATGACACTAAGACTGATACTGACTATGCTAAACAGATATATCAGTGGATAGCCGATAATAAGGATACGGAAAATATCAAGTACGTATTCGGTCTTGGAGATATAACCGAGACGGGAGCTAAGGTAAATAACCCCGATGCTGCGGCTCTGGCTAAAAAGGAATGGGATGTAGCGTATAACGCTATGGCTCCGCTCCGTGACGCGAACGTTAATTACGCGCTTATCGCGGGTAACCACGAAAACCCGAGCACCTTTACAACACATTTCGGTAATGATAACTTTATGACCGATAAGATCACAGGCTACTATTCAAACGGTGCCGACAAGCTCGGTAACTACTACGTAAACTTTGAGGTAGGCGAGACCAAGTATATGTTTATCGCGCTTCAATTTGGCGCGGTTGATGAGATACTCGATTGGGCAAGCGGTATCGTTGAAGCGAACCCCGACAGAAAGGTTATAATGGCAACTCACGCGTATATGTTCCGTGACGGAACTACGCTTGATAAAGGAGACGTCGTTCCTCCGGACAGCACGGGAAATAAGGCGGCTAACAACGGCGACGAAATGTGGGAGAAATTCGTTTCTCAGCACGGAAATATCGTTCTCGTCGTTTCGGGACACGATCCTTACGAGAATATATCCTGGCGTCAGGACATCGGCGTAAACGGAAACACCGTATCGCAGTTCCTTATCGACCCTCAGGGTATGTCTCCTACGACTACCGGAATGGTCGCTCTGTTCCACTTCTCAGCGGACGGAAGTCAGGTTGCGGTTGAGTACGTTTCTACGCACCGTACCGCAACTCTGGGAAGCAACGTTTATTACAGAAACCAGAACCAGTTTGAGTTTGACCTCTATGAAGGCGCAAAAGAGAACGTCTATGACGTAGAGGGTGACGCGGAGAATTACACCGCATACTACACCAACGGAAAAGTAGCGAGCTTTACCGCCGACAATACGCTTGCTACGGTAAACGGCTACATAGTAAGCCTTGAAGGAAACATCGGTGTCAAGAGCTTTATGAACATTCCCGCGTTCTCGAATACCGATAAGCTTTACGCTAAGTTCATAGTTGACGGAGAGGAGTACGTTCAGTACTTCAAGGACGCTGTAAACGACGCGAACTACGGTTACGGCTTTAAGGGTCTCGTAAGCGCGGCTCAGATGACGTCTGAAATAAAGATAGAGCTTTGCTATGACGGAATAGTACTTCTTACGGCTACCACGTCGGTAGCGGAATACGCTAAGGTGATACTTGATAGCACGGATAACGAAGAATACATCGAGGCTCAGTCGCTCGTAAAAGCTATGCTTAACTACGGCGCGGCGGCACAGGCGCAGTTCGGACAGAACCTCGATAAGCCGGCAAACTCGATCGTTACCGACGTTACGGTTGGCGATAATAAGGACGCTATAAACGCGTCGGCAAGCTCGAATGTAAGCGGCAGTATCACGGGACTCACCTACAAGAGCACGACCCTCGGACTTGAAAGCGAGACTGCGCTCTATCACTTCTTCACCGTGACCGATACGGACGTAGCTAAGTACACCGTTGTAGGTGCTGATGAAGTAAAGATAATAGATAACGTGCTGAGAGTAAAGATAGCAGGCATAGGAGCGGCTAACCTTTCTACCGAATATGCGGTAAGTGTAACGTATAACGGAGAAACGGTGACCGTCACAGCCAACGCTATGGCATACGCGAAAGCGGTAGTAAACAGCGATGCCACGAGTGCTGAACTTAAAACGCTTATGAGCGCGCTTTACGAATACAACGCGGCGACTGTTGCGTATAACGGATAAGAGATCGAAAGAAAAGTAACAAAAGAACTTCCCTCACACGCCTTAATATTTGGTGTATGAGGGAAGTGTTTTTTATTTTAATCAAATTTACACAAGATTTGTTACGCTATCAGTCGGTACGGGCGAGGAGAAGACCTCGTTTCCGTCAACGTAAACGAAAAATCCCGTGCCTTTTTGGTAACGCTTACCCGTTCTGTCCCACATAACGCACACGGTATGACCGTGGTAGCGGATACCGTCCGCGCAAAGGTAGTCGAGGTCGTTTTCGGCGAATAGGGGGTTGATCGTAAGGGCATTTTCGATACTCGGACGCACCCCTGCCAGTCCGTTAAGAACGAGGTCGCAGAAGGTCGAATGATTGTAATGCTCACCGCGATCCGCACCGCCCGGGGGCGACTTCATTTTGCGCAGCTCTCTGCGCGCTATCCATTCCCCCGTGAACGGGTCGAGGTCCTCGTCAATGAACGGTACGGTAATACCGTTTTCGGTCAAGTGCTGCTCCATTGCGTACTGACGGAGCAGACGGAAATAATCCGAGCGTGTCATTACGTTCTGGGAACGGTTAACGAGCAGATTTCCAAGCGCGGTCAACGTTTGAGATGTGGCGAACGGCCAAGATGGACCGTTCCAGAGACATTCGTGGTCGAACTCTTTCATGAAATCGGGGTGACACCGCTCAGCGGTCGTAGGACCGTAAGGAGATGCAAAGTGATTTTTGTCGTTAAGAAAACGCCAAGCGACTGATTTATCATCGTCGGGCAGGTCGAAATACCACGGAACGTATCCGACAAGCTCGCGGACGTCGGCAAGCTCGTAATTGTTTTTTTCGGAGAGCGTTTTGTAGAACTCGGAAGTTTTATCCCAGAGCATGTTATTGACCTTTTCGCGTATGCCCTCGGCTTTTTTCTCATAAATTTGCGCCTCGTCCTCTTTTCCAAGGAGCTTGGCGATTTCGGCAAGAGCCTTCGCGTCTCCGAACATATATGAGTTTATAGTAGGACGGCAACCGCTTCCGCCTATGGAGTATTCCATTCCGTCGCGGTCGTCTGTCTGGTAGAAAAGACCGTTATCCATACCGTGCTTTTTTTCAAGCTCGGCATAATTGTTTTTGAGGTCATTATACAGCTCTTTGGCGAGAATGAAGTTACCCGTGACCTTGCAAACGGCAAGAACTGAGTTTGCCGCCCAGAAGCTGTAAAGCCTCGGGTCAGCACCCTCGGAGAACCAGAACCTTATATAATCGCTCAGATATTTTTGGTCGTGGAGCCACCGTCCCTCGTACAGATGATGACCCGCGGGACAGGATATTGTGTTGTATTTTCCCGCCCATGGAACGTCGGGGTAAAATTCCGTTACTATATAGCCCTCGGGGGTGCTTCTTATATGTCTGCAAAACGTGTGTTGGCGGTAATAATATATTTCTTGGATATTGCATTCTGAAATATCGAGAAGCGGTATGCCTACTTCGAATGGCGAGAGCTTTCCTATGGTATGCCTGAATCTTTTCTCGTGTTCCTTTGGATCGAGAACAGTATATCTTATGTCTGCCACGTTCTGTCTCCTTTGAGATGTTTTTATCAGTTTAGCATATCTTCGTGAAAACGTCAAGTGTATGTTGATTTTTGAGGCTTAAATCGTATATTTTTTTGTTTTTAATCTATTGACATAATTATAGTAGAATGATATAATAGAGATAATTATTTTGAGGAGTGTGAGTATAAGTGACGGGGGTGCTGAGAAAGGTATTCGGAACGATGACGACCGTTATGCTGGTATTAGTCATCATCGTTGGAATATTGCTTGTTGGTGTTCGTGTCATAGGGCTCAGACCTTACGCCGTGCTTTCAGGCTCTATGGAGCCGATATATCACGTCGGCTCGCTCATATACGTAAAAAAGGTCGATCCCTTGACCTTGAAAGAGGAGGATCCCGTAACGTACAGAGCTGAAAGCGGTAAGATCGTTACTCACAAGATAATCGAGGTCGTATATGACCAAAACGATCCGAACGTAAGGTATTTCAGAACTCAGGGAGAAGCGAACAATATTCCCGACGGCGGCGCTCGCCGTATGGAGGATATTATCGGCAAGCCCGTTTTCACGATCCCGTATATGGGATATTTCGCCTATTTCGTACAGAATCCGCCGGGAACGTATTTCGCTATTGCGTTTTGCCTCGTGTTGATAATAGTTATGATACTGCCCGAGCTATGGTCTGACGGTAAGGAAAAAGAGGCGGAAGACGATACGCAGGACAAATAAGCGTATCCTTTGATTTGAAGTGATCGCCCGAAAGGACGCACGGTATAAATTTGAAAATAATTTTATAAGGAGAAAGCAAAATGAAAAAGAAGCTTTTAACGATTTTCGCATTACTCGTCGTAATGGTGGCTCTTGTGGTGGTATCCGTTATGGGAACTATCGCGTTTATGACCGCATCCGCTGCTGTTTCGAACACGTTTACCGTAGGTGACGTTGCTATCCACATGTTTGAGTCCAAGGTTACCAATAAGGGTCAGGACAAGGTAGCGGACGATCCTAACATCAACGGTGCTATGAAGGACTCCGACGGTAACAGCTACCATCTTATGCCCGGTCTTACATACGTTAAGGACCCGACCATTTACATAAACGCAAACTGCGATGAAGCGTATTTGTTCGTAAAGGTCAGAAATAATATCGATACCATCGAGGCAACGGATGCGCCCACGATCGCGCAGCAGATGGCGGCTCACGGCTGGCAGGAGTTTGTAAACACGAGCACGGGAATGGTCTATCTTTACACCGGTGTAAATTCTGACGGAACAGAGCTTTCCGGTGATAATCTTACGGCTATTCAGAACAAAACGCGTGCGCCTAAGATCGTTGGCGGAACTACTGAGATGCAGTCGATCGACGTATTTGACAGCTTTAAGGTATCTACGAATGCGGATGTTAAGCTCTACGGCGGTGCTAAGGTAACGCTTACCGCTTTCGCTATACAGGCAGACAGCTTCGAGGATAAGGACGGCAAGACCGCGGTACAGCACGCTTGGGCGGCTATCGTTGCGGCATATCCTTACGAGAACGGAACTCAGATCGGCGAGTAAGCTGAAGCGTTGAATTTTTAAGAGGGGAGAGGGTTTGATGAGACGTAAGCTCACTGTTATGATCGCTGTCGCGGTTTGTGCGTTGATCGTTGGTATAGGTTTTACGTTTGCGCACATGATCGCAGTCACATCTCCCCTTGAAAACACCTTTACAGTCGGTAATATCGAGATCTCACTTACCGAAAGCACGGGGGCGGCGTATCAGATGATACCCGGCACGTCGGTCAAAAAAGATCCGCGTGTAACGGTCAATGCGGGAAGCGAGGCTTGCTGGCTTTTCGTCAAGCTTGAAAAATCGGCTGACTTTGATACGTATCTTACGTATTCGGTCGCGGACGGCTGGACGGCACTCGACGGACAAGTGGGAGTGTATTACAGGGAGCTACCCGTTACGACGTTAAACGTAAGCTTTGGGGTTATCCTTAACGATACGGTCACTGTAAAGGATACTGTCACGGAGGCTCAGCTCGATGCGGTTACCGTTTCGCCTAATCTCAGGCTTACGGCATACGCGGTCCAGCGTGAGGGAGTGAACGATGTTGCTCTTGCGTGGCAGGAGCTTGAAGCATTGTCATAGGAGTTAGTTAATGAAAATAAAGGTCATATCGTCTGTCTTGATACTTTGTGTAGCGATAGCGGCGTTTACAGGCGTTACTTTCGCGTATTTCAGCGATATTAAGCAGACAACGAATACATATACCGCAGGAAACGTGTATATAGAGCTTTCCGAGGCGGCGGTAAAATCCGATGCTGTGGGTAACCTTGTTGAGGATACTACGCTTCCGAGAATTTTGGCGACAGAAATGGGTAGCGTGCGGGATTACGGCAGGATATATCCCGGTCAGACTCTGCATAAAGACCCAACTGTCAAGAACGTCGGAACTGAAAACGCCTGGATAGCGGCTAAAATAATCATATCGGACGGCGAAGGCGATATTCGTAACGTTATGGGATACCCCGGAATGAACGCTATCGATATAGAGATCTTGCTTGGCGGTGGCTTGCTTGACGAAACGGTTCACGTCGGAACGTGGAACGGTTTTGACAACGTATGCCATAACGACCGTTACGCTATGGTGCAGATACCGAATCCGACTGATGGAAAATATGAGTTCTACTTCTTTATGCTCGAAAAATTCGCTACGGGAGATTCGGTCGAGCTTTTCGATACTCTGTCTATTCCCGATGAATGGAATAACGGTGAGATAAAAGAGCTGGTGGAGCTTGAAATAAAGATACAGGCGTGTGCGGTACAGGATTTCGGCTTTGAGACCTGCTACGACGCTATGCTCGGCGCGTTCGCGTCTCAGTTTGTAATGCAATAACTTTAAAGCATTCCCGCTCTTTGAGGGAGCGGGGGTGCAGAACGGTAGCTCGAATTCGGGCTATCGTTCTGTGCCTTTTAAGTGAGGATAAAAAGGAAAGGAGGTCAATAATTATGAAGAAACGTATCAGAGAAAATACCAAGCGTATCCTGACTCTTATACTTGTTTTTACTATGCTTTTGACCTCTGTGCCTTATATGGCTTTTCCTGTATTCGCGGAGGGGGATGCCGCGGAAAGCGGGAAGCCGAGCGATATAGCTATCACGATGGACGGAGAAGCGGTATCGGCTATAATAGTTCCCGATAACGGAAAGGTAACGCTGACCGCCTCGGCTAAAAACGCCGACGGAGTAAAATATCAGTGGCAGATACTCAGCGGAACGGATGCCTCTCGCTGGATAAACATACACGGCGCGACAAGGAAAACGTTGGACGTTTCCTATTCGCTTGTCGGCAGTATGCTGGACGCGAGCGGAAGGGCTAATATACGTTGCGTTCTTAAAGATAAGAGCGATCAGTATCCGAGTGAGTCGATAGAGGTCAGAATATCTCAGAGCGTAAATGACGGAAAGGACAGCAGTGGTCAATATTTACTGCCAAAGCCCGCTCCCTCTGTTTCCGAGTATTCGGTCGCGGCGTTAAGCGATGAGGAGCATATCACCTATTCCATAGTTATAAACTATCTTTTCGATAATAACGCTATCGCGTTCGAGCCGTACGGTGCTTCTGTCGCAAAGGGAAGTGATTTCAGTGCTGTAATTACCAGCCCTGAGGTCGTAGGATACGCGCCTTTCAGACGTAGCGGCGAGGATTACATAGAAGCGAAAACGGTCGAGCTTAGTTACACGAACATAAACTCTGATATAACCATAAACGTTATATACGAGCCTGCGCTCGTGGACTTTGCCGTGCATCACCATTTGCAGCATCTGGATGATGACGATTATTCGGTAAACTACGACCTGATAACATACGGAAAAGCGTTGACCGGAAGCATTGTCGCTGAAAATCTTGCCTTGACGGAGAAAGAGCTTCCCGGATTTAAGGCGTTGGAATATGAGCGCCTGACGGTAGCGGCAGACGGAAGTACGGTGGTAGAGATACGCTATAACCGTAACTATTATTTTGTAGATTTCGATATAAACGGCGGCTTCGGAACAGAGCCGATGTATATGAGATACGGTTCTACCGTGGGAGCGAACGATCCTACACGTCACGGATACGTTTTCGACGGCTGGGAGCTTGTTTATTACGGTGGTCAGGCACCTACTACCGAGCAAGCGTCACAGTATGATATAAACGGTTCAACGATAGTTATTCCGAACGCTAATCTCACCTACCGCGCGCGCTGGATAACGCAGGAAACGGAATACACCATGGTATTCTGGAAGGAGAATGCGGACGATAACGGTTACAGCTATTGGGGTTATCTTGACGGGATAGCGGCGATGTCAGGCTCTTACGTAAACGGAGCGGACCGCATATCCGAGGTCGCGGGAGTTACTGACGTTGACTATTTCACCTACAATTCCGCTATGACCGACCATAACGTTATGGTAGAGGGTGACGGAAGTACCGTTGTAAACGTTTATTATACAAGAAACAGATACACCATAACCTTCAAGGCAGAGGGAAAATGCTCTGTTCCCGTGGGACATACTCATAACGATGACTGTTATACCGCGATATGCGGAAAGGCGCACGTTCACTCGGCTGAATGTGATCCTACGCTTACCTGTACTGTACCCGAGCATATTTCGCATAGCGATGAATGTCTTACTTGCGGAAAAGTCGAGCATACGCATAGCGATGCCTGTTGCTCCGCGGTCATCCATACTCATACAAAATCCTGTTGGTCCAGCGTCGGCAACGCGTCAACTCCGGCTAACGCGCCGAGCAATCCCCAGAACGGACAGATATACAGAAGAAGCTATTACTACTATATCTACATTGCGGGAACGTGGTACAGATATAACGGCTGGGGCGCGTCGTCGGGGGATATAGTTGATCCGCGATGCGGAGAAACAGAGCATATTCACGGAGACGACTGTTGTTCGGTAGAGCAGCACGCACATACGGATTCCTGCTACAAGGATCAGCTCCATACACACGGAGAGGACTGTTACAGCTATTCCTGTGGGTCGGATCCTCACGTTCATATCGATACCTGTCTTTTGCTTACCTGTCCTATACCCGTAGGACACACTCATTCGAATACCTGCAATAATTCAGGCTCTGTGAATACTGTTAAGATCGTTCAGCGTAAATATCAGCAGTCGCTTGAAGATATATGGCCGGTATTGGATGATAACGGAGTTTTATACGACGACGGACAGCGTTGGGATCCGTCCGGAACGGATTACTATACCGAGGTTTTGGTATATATAGCGAACATGTCGCCGGGCAATATGACGCTTACCTTAGACGAGAGCACAAACGAGCCTTACACGATGAATTATTATCTGGAAGTCCTGCCGGGTGAGGCTTACACTCACGAATACGGCGGTAAGCAATATATTTTGAAGATGACTGTAAAGGCAAGATACAGCTACGTTACACGTCAGGAGGACTTCTTTGATATAAAAGGTTACGTTCAGCTTACCTCAAATCCGGGATTTAACAGCAGTAATCAGATAAACAGCAGTAAAAATATAGATTTCTATTATGCCCGTATAACCGAGCACATGTTGCAGTTCAATAATAACGGTATAGTTCTGAACGATAAGAATGTATCAGGCATAATGTACGGTCATTCTCTTAAAGAGTATGAGTTTACTCCCGATTATCCGTCCAACCTTGAACCGAATGCTTATACGTTCGGCGGTTGGTACACCTCGTCGGGGTGCTTTGACGGCACGGAGGTAAACTGGGATACCATAACGATGCTTGAAGGCGATATGATGCTGTACGCGAAATGGGAACCGATACTTCATACGGTAAAGGTTTTCAAGGACGCTACGCTTACCGAGCAGATAGGCGAAACCCAGTACGTAAAGCATAAGGAGCTTGCTAACGCTCCTACGGAGGCTGTCGAAAACGGGAACTATATATTCCAGGGCTGGTTCTATATGGACACGGTCGATGGAGTACAGCAAAGAAAAGCGTTCGCTTTTAACAGCATTCCCGTTTTCGAGGATATGAATATCTATGCCGAATGGAGCTCGCACGTATCGGTCGATTATACCATAAATTACGTTTTACAAAGCACGGGCGAGCCGATAGCCGATCCTACGGTAGGAAGCGCTATCGCGGGACATAATGAGACCTTCTACGCTAAGGCTGGAAGCGAACTGTACGACGGATACGGAGAGGGCTATTATCCTCTCGTAAACAGCCATACGATCACGATGAGCGTTGACGGAACGCATACGTTTACGTTCGAGTATATTTACGTTGAAAGTATGCCGTATATAGTTCGTTATCTTGATGCGGATACGGGCGCGGAAGTGTTGCCTCAAAAGAAGGTTGATAATAATAATCTGTCGGTAGTTACCGAAACGTTTATAAGAGTAGATAAGATGATGCCTGACGCTTATCAGAAGCGTCTTATACTGTCAGCTTCGGGAGATGATACGGACGGAGACGGCATACTTGACAGTAACGTTATTACGTTTAACTATAAGGCGGACGAGGTACACGCTTATTACAAAGTGGTACACTACATTGAAAACATCTCTAAGGATACTTACCGCGAATACCGTTCCGTAGAAACGGTAGGTAATATAGGCGAAAGCTATACTATTGACGCTTTGGAACTGACAGGCTTTGAGTTTAACGGAGCGTTGACAAAGATAGACGGAGTGCTTACTCCCGTAAATAGTTCTCAGGTAACTCATGAGCTTGGAACGGGCGGTATGCTCGTAGAAATGTACTATGACCGCCAAGAGGTCTCATATACGGTGATGTACGTGGATAACCGTACGGGAACGTCGATCATCGCTCCTCAAAACGGTACGGGATTTTTCGGAGAGCAGATAGTCAGTTATGCTCCTGATCTTACGAATAAAGGTTACAATCTGGTAAGTGAGAGCGCAAAGACTATGACGCTTTCAGCAAACGTTACGCACAACGTTATCGAGTTCGTATATCAGGAAGCGGTGGTAGCGATCAAATATCAGACGGTAGGAGTTGACGGCTGCGGAACGCTCAGTCAATATTCCGAGAACGTAACGGCGATCTCGGGTGTCGCAAACGGTTCTGTTCCTACACCGAGCGCGGGTTATCATTTTGTCGGTTGGTTCCTTGATACGGCGGGAACTATGCCGGTAAACAGCTCGTGGGTCGATCCTGTAACAAACAAATTCACGCCTCAAAAGGCGAGTGACGCCGTATGGGTGGATAACCAGACGTATTACGCGAGATTTGATCCGGATAATACGGATTTCACTATCAGCACCTTGGGTACTCAAAGCGCGGACTCCGATCAGGCGTTTATATTCAGAATAGTCGGAGTTTCCGGAACGGAGACCGAAAACATAGATATTATCGTAAGTATTATCGGTAACGGTTCGGTAACGGTAGCGAAATTACCTGTCGGAAAATACACGGTCAGCGAGCTTACCGATTGGTCGTGGCGTTACGATACGGCGCTCCCGAGCAGGGAGGTAACGCTCAGCGTTAACATTTCTTCCAATACTGTAAGCTTCAACAATAGCAGAAGCAACGACAAGTGGCTTGACGGAAACAGCATCAGTACTAACGTTTTTGATTAAATAAAATGAAAGGAGGCGGGTATATGCCGATTTTTAACGGAATATCTAAAAAAATGACGGCGTTGCTCGTCTCTGTCATTATCTTAACCGCTATCGCGGTTGGCGGAACGGTGGCTCTTATAATCTCAAAGACCGACTCGCTCGACAACAAGTTTGATCCTGCGCGCGTTTCGTGCGAGATAACTGAAACGTTTGATGGCAGTACCAAGAGTGACGTTGCCGTCAAAAACACAGGCGATACAGACGCCTTTATCCGTGCCATTATCATAGTGAATTGGGTATCGGAAACAGATAGCAGTACCGTACTTTCTCAGGTTCCTGTTATGGGAACTGACTATACCGTTGAATTTGGCGCCAGCGACTGGGTAAAGGGCGCGGACGGGTTTTGGTATCATAAAAAAGCCATTGCCCCTAATGCCTCGACCTCTAACCTTATAAACAGCTGTAAAGCGGTATCTGACGCGCCGGACGGTTATAAGCTTTCGGTTCGGGTACTCGCATCCGCTATACAGTCATCACCCGCAAGCGTAGTCGAGGAAGCATGGGGAGTGACAAATGATTTAGGCACGATAGCTCCGTAAAAACAATTAAAACAAAAAGCTGTCTGAACTTTTGTTCAGACAGCTTTTTGTTTTTACTTAGAATCAGGCGTCGTATTTACCTGAAAAATAAGAGGAAAGCTCAACGTCCGGAAGATTGATTCCGGGTACGTCAGATGAGGTTCTTATTACGTCGCTTTCGCTCATATCAATGAGCTTTATCTCGGCAGAAACGTATGTCTTTTTGTTATTCATCGTTATTTCCTTTCTGAGCCTCGTTATCAGCCGAAGTAGGTGTTAGCGGACTTACCGTAATTGTATATAGCCTCGATAAGTTCGAGAAGCGCGTTGTCATCCGAGTTCTGATTTATGTAAATATAAGAGTTCACAGAGTAGGTGATAGTCTGTCCTATCTGCTCGCCGTTAAGCTTGAATACCGCGGTAACAGGCTGATCGAAGCTTACAGCGAGTATTCCGTCAAAGTATATTCTGTAAACACCGTCGTCATCGAGTGTGAGCGTGGAAGTATCTATTACCGTGGTGTTTCCGTTTACGGTTATCTCAACCGTAAGACCCTCGGTCGATTCAGCGGTGAAGCCAAGCTTGAGCGCGATGTCGTTTTCAAGGTAGAGACCGACGTTCTTCCAATCGGCAAGCTCGGAAGCCTCGCCTGTGAGGGTGAGCTTGTTTGCGCTTTGGTCAAGGGTCTCGAATACGCTTGCGTCATCGAGTGTAAGACCGTTTGTAACGAGATTATCGACGTCATAGTCTGCATATACCTGAGCTTTTGCGCCGTAAACGAGCAGGTCGCTTACAAGAGCAAGGAGTTTTTCGTCTGTGTGGTTGTCAAGCAGATATTTGCAGTAGGTGAGAATACTGAAACCGTTGCTCTCGTAGCTCACCGTCTCGCCGTTGTACGTTGCGTAGAGCGTGGCGTTTACCGTTACGCCCATATACTGAGGAGCGATGTTCTTGAACGCGAAGCAGTAAGTTCCGTTCTCGTCTATAATGTACTCATCGGTCGAATAGGTGTTTCCGTTGAATACGAATTGCATATAGGGATCGGTGTATCCCGCGGGAATATTTGTTCTGAAATAGATATTGATGTCAGAGGTGAGATTGAGGAACGTGGTTACTATCTTGAAATCGTTATTCTTTAACGCGTAATTAACCTCCGCTTCGGTAGATGAGGTCTTTTTGAATATGACGTTCTCGCCTATAACGGTATTAAAGACCGTCTCGGGAGCGTTTACTCCAACGGGAAGTGTAAGCGTGGTGTAGGCGTTGTTATACTTACCGAATTTAAACGTGTCGTTTGAGTCGATGGTAGCGAGCTTAACGCCGTCAAAGCTTGCGTCTCCGAGTATTTTACCGCCGTTAAAGGTTATATCGACCGCAACGTCGTCGGGAGTTGACGGGAAGTTGAATACCGTGTAAGCTATCGTAAGACCGCGCAGATCCATTACGCAGTTATTGAATGTGAGCGAGAGATCGAGAAGTCCCGTGTAAGCGGCTTGGTCATTATACGAAAGGAACATTCTGTTTCTGGAATTAGCCGCAATAAGAGCGGGATCGGCATCGAAGGTTACGCCATCGAAAACGATATCCATCTTCTTATCGTAGTTGCTTCTGCTTTCGGTAGCGAATATAAAGCCCTTACCGCAAAGAACAGTTCCGTTCTTGACTATGTAAGTCGTGTCGAAGCTACCTGTGTAAGTCTTGGTTCCGCCCTCGAATACAGTGTTCGAGCTTGTGAGAGTTTTTCCGCCGAGGTCAACTGTTACCGTGCCGTTCATAAAGCAAATTCTGTCTTCGGTAGCGATACTGTTTGACGTGGCGTTTGCTCTCATAATGATATTGACCGTAGCGCCGTTATCCGCGTCGAGAACCACTCTTGCGACGTTGTTTATCTTAGCCCAAGCTCCCGCGCCTATAAACGTTCCGTTCTTAGCGGCAACGAAAGGATATGTAGAGGTGTCGTAGTAGTACTCAGCAGGAACAGTGCCGTAACCGCTGAACTGAACTCCGAGCTTATATACGGTGTAACCGCTTACGGCTTCCATAGGGTCTTTTGCGAAATACATCGTATCCTTATCGGTGGTCATCGCACCGGTAACGGGAGTTCCCGCGCTGGCAAGGTACTTTGTGTAGCCGTTTCCGCTGTTTATGAACTTAACGGTGTCGTTTGCACTTATGCTGTACGGCTTTATATTGGAGACTGTTCCCTTTATGCTTCCTCCGTCAAAGGTTACGTTTATTTTATGTGAGGAAGCTCCTCTGGCGAAATCGGATAAATATAACGTGCTTTCAGGAACAATATCGGTGAAATCAAAAGTGCAGTTTTTGAAGTTGATGTCGGAGCTTATTATTCCCGTTCCGCTATTTTGTGCTGCCCAAGATACGCTCAATTGAGAAACGGCGGTTTTGGCAAGAGCAAATTTTACAGTATCGAAGGTAACGTTTATAGTTTTATCGTAATTGTTGTATACCTGATACGCTACAACGCTTCCGTTTGCAAGTATCGTTCCGTTCTTTACTATGATATTTGCCGCAGTTGCGCTTTTGGTATCGTCCATAGTATGTATAACACTACTGCTATCCGTGTAATCATTGGTGGCAGCTTCTAACAAAGACCAGTTAGTTCTTGTCAGAGAATATCCGCCGAGGTCTATGTTGATAGTTCCCATAACGTGTCCGAGTTTTACGGGGTTCCAAGTGCCGTTTTGGTTAATACGCATAAGGACGTTAACTGTATCTCCGGGGTTGCTTACGAGATATGCGCGTGCATTATTTAACGCACCCGTCCAGTTTGTTGCGACAGATTTGAATTGTCCGTCAACGAACATAGCGAATGGGTATGTGTTGAAGTTTGCGTAGTTCTCAGGTATCTCGCCGTATGCGGTATCTCTTTCCACACGGAGAGAATAGGTAAGATAACCGCTCTTTGCCTTATTATCTGCGCAGAACACAACGGTTTTTCCCTCGTTGTTTACACCGCTGATAAAGGGAGGTGTATAGTCCTCGGGAACGGTAAGAGTGGTATAATTACCCGAAGCGTTCTTGTCGAAAACCAAGGTGTCGTTTGCGTCGATATTCGCAAGCGTAACGTAGTCGAAGCCTTCGTCAGTGAGTATCTCGCCGCCGTTAAAGGTTATATCGACCGCTACGTCGTCAGGGGTTGAAGGGAAGCTAAATACCGTATAGGCGCAGGTCTCCGAAAAACCGCTAAGATTCATTTTACAATTGTTAAAGGTGAGCGAGAGATCGAGAATTCCCGTGTAACTTGCGGAATCAGAATACGAAAGGAACATTTTATTTCTGGAATTAGCCTCAATAAGAGCAGGATCGGTATCGAACCTTACGTTATCGAAAACGATATCCATCTTCTTATTGTGGTTGCTTCTTGACTCGGTAGCAAATATAACTCCGCTACCGCAGAGAACCGTTCCATTCTTGACTATGTAAGTCGTGTCGAAGCTTCCTGCGTAAACCTTTGTTCCACCCTCAAATAACGTCTTTGTGTTTGTGATAGTGTTTCCGCCGAGGTCGATTACTACCGTACCGTTCATAAATGCGATTCTATCAGAAACGCCGGTCGTGTCATTGTGAGAGATACCTGTTGTTGATGAAACGTCTGCTCTCATAAAGACGGAAATGGTGCTTCCGTTAGAAGCGTCAAGGGCTACTCTTGCGAGATTATTTGCATTTGCCCACGTCTTAGCCGCGCCTACGAACGTACCCTCATTAAAAACAACGAAAGGATAGGTTGAAGTGCTTGCGTATTCATCGGGTATAACGCCGTAGTTGTACATATCAAAGCCAACGGTCTGGCCTATCGTGAGTATATCCGATTGGTTCCAATGCGCTGTGTCGCTTCCAAGGACTATCGCAGAGTTAGTTTCAGGGTCGTATTCGGATATTTTGTACTGACTGTTGTCTATGAAGTAGCAGTTTGCAACCTCAGCGGCAACTGATTTCTGTATCTCTATAAACTTCTGGTTTAGTGCCTGTGTGGTGGAATTGGAAAGAGCAAAGGTTTCAGATATGGCGCCTATGTAGAAGGGCATATCGGAAGCTCCGCCGTCGTCGGTGACATATACCTCTTTCATTATATCTGAAAGATCGGCGCGAAGGTCACTTATCAGATATTTGAGCGCGATAGCATAGTACCTTGATTCGTTAGTAGGGTCATTGTCACCTCTGTCGCCCTCGCCCTGCATCCAGTACATACCCTTTATGTTTATATCGGTATATCCCATATCAACGAGTGCGGTTACCTTTTCCTTGAACACTTTAACAAATTCTGCATAGTGTAAGCCGGTGGGGGCTGTTCCGTAATCCCAACCGTTTGCCTCGGCGTAAGATGGAGAGACCCAGTTAGCCGACGTGTTTGTGGTATCGTTGCCCGAAAGCTTGCTTCCGCCGTGAGCATATTTAAGGATACCTGCTATCTTGCCCGTCTCGGCGTTGTAGTATTTGGAAAGAGCTACTGCCATTCCCGCTTCGGGTCCGAGATAGTCCGTATTCTGACCCATTCCGAGCTTGGTGGGTTCCCAAGTTATGTCGAATGAGCTGGTTCTTAATGGCTTGCCTGCATATAAAACGTGGCTAAATCCGTTTTTAAGCTCGGGTGCAAGTGCGTATGCTGCATTGGTATCTACTATTTTAGAAGTACCCGATGCGTTTGATTGACCGCCTATAAGATAGAGGTCAATCGACGTGCCGCTTGCCGCTTCGACTTCGTCGTCGTCAGCGTATATAGCGGTCAGAGCGAGGGTAGGGACTGCTATAATTACCATTAAAAGTAATGATAACAGCGTAACGAGTTTTTTCGTTGATTTCATTTTGCGTTCCTTTCTTTATTTTATTTTTGTTGCCTACTTTTCTATGGGTAACATTGCGTAAAATTTAATATTGTATCATAGAGTGGTGGTATTTAGTTTGGTGGAGAGTTTCGGGAGGAGCAAGCCCCTCTCCTACCAATTTGGTGGGAGCTCGGGGCGTCGTGGGTGCCGCCCCCTACCGATTATTGTACATAGGCTTTTCTATTTTCTTGAAGAAAAATAAACAAACTATTTTCTCCCACGTTCTTGTATCACGGGAGCGTGGGAGAAAAGTTCTTTGCTTCTTTCTTTCAAGAAAGAAGAGAAAAATCCTTACTGTGCAAACTCGTCGTCGGGAGTGTCAAAACCGCCGTTGTCTTCGATATAATCGTCTCCGCCACCGCTTAACGTTATTATATCTTCCTTTTTGAGTTTGATATATTCAAGCTCGGCTTTTTCGTACATTTTCTTTTCCATTGTCATTGACCTCCTTATCCTGCGTAGTTTTCAGCAGATACGCCGTAGTTGTAGGTTGCCTGTACAAGCGGAGCAAGGTTCTCGGTCGCGCTGTTCTGCATACTGTAAACGTAGGAGTTTATAGAATACGTTGCGCTCTGTCCGACCTGCGTCTCTCCATTGTAGAAGCTTGCAGTTACTACGTCACCGTACTCCGTCGCGAGTATGCCGCGGAAATATACGGTGTAATAGCCCGTATCCTCGTTAGCTACAAGATCACTTACATTGTAGGTCGTTGTTCTGCCGTTGATGGTTATTTTAAGTACGAGACTTGCA
>JAZOVD010000034.1:0-6048 GCA_045658525.1 Eubacteriales bacterium | reverse complement strand
GTATTTTTCGGGGTTGTACATTTCCGCCAGTTTGTCAAGTCTCTCGTCCGGAACGGGAGGGATACCGACGTTCGGCAGACCTACTATACCAAGCTTCATTATATTTGACCGTCCTTGAAAATATGTGAATATGTATTATAACTCGCCTATTCGCGCCCGTTAGTTACATTATAACCGAGAACGTTTGATTTTTCAAGAGCTTTGTGGAAAGTTTTTTCAAATTTTTTTTGATATTTTTTAAAGATTAACAGTTTGTTCACCAAGAACGGAAATAAATGGTGTACAATGAACATAGTCGAAAGATTGACAAAGTTAATAATTTAAAACATAAATCGAAAGGAAAAATGAAAAATGGCAGCAAAAATTCTTGTTATTGATGACGACGCAAACATCTGCGACCTTCTCCGCCTCTATCTTGAAAAAGAGGGCTACGAGGTAAAATGCGCGGGAGACGGTACTGAGGGACTTAAACAGTTCAAGTTCTCCGAGCCTGACCTCGTTCTCCTCGACATAATGCTTCCCGGTAAGGACGGCTGGCAGATATGCCGTGAGATCCGTGAGATCTCCAATAAGCCCATAATAATGATAACCGCTAAGTATGAGACGTTTGATAAGGTGCTCGGACTCGAGCTCGGAGCGGACGACTTCGTTGTAAAGCCGTTCGATATGAAGGAGCTTACCGCCCGTGTAAAGGCTGTTCTCCGTAGATATACCGCGCACGACAACCTCAGCGACGAGGAGGTCATAAAGTTCGATAATATCGAGATAAGCCTCCAAAAGTATGAGCTTAAGCTTGCGGGCAGAAGCGTTGATATTCCTCCTAAGGAGCTTGAGCTTCTTTACTTCCTCGCTTCTAACTCCAACAGAGTATTCACCCGTGATCAGCTCCTTGATAAAGTATGGGGCTTTGACTATCTCGGAGATTCCAGAACCGTTGACGTTCACGTAAAGCGTCTGCGCGAAAAGCTTGACGGAGTTTCCGACAAGTGGATACTTAAAACCGTATGGGGCGTAGGCTACAAGTTTGAAGTTCTTCAATAAGACCTAAAAAGCTAATGAGAAGAAGCCTTTTTACACGGTATATAACCGTTTTTATGCTGATAATATTTATCAGCTTTGCGGTGCTCGCGCTCGTCATAAGCTCAAATAACTATATGGTAACGCTTAAAAATAAGCGCGAGGTTGTTGAGAGAGCGGCTGAAAGCGTGTCCAAGATGGTAACGGAGATATACCGTCCGGAAAACGCCGAGGACTTTTCCGCGGTGATCTCGCACCCGAGAGATCCGATACCTGATTATCTTGAACATCTTGCTGATTTTTCAGAGGATCTCAGAATATTTGTTTTCGATAGCTCGGGAAAGCTACTGATATATAGTGACGAGAATTCGCTTCCGATGCTTACCGCCGGTCTTGGAGAGGCTCAGCTTTCCAAGCTTGTGAAGGCGGAGAGCGTCTTTGGTCACGATAATATGGGCGGAGTGCTCAGGGAACGTTATCTGTATCACGGAGAGCCTGTAATGGACAATATGGGCAGGAACGTGGTCGGATCGGTGTTCGCTTTTTCCTCCTCGCGTGGAGTTGAAGCACTTGTGATAAGCACGGTAAAGACGATAGTTCTCGCCAGCCTTTGGGTATTTCTTGCGGCGCTGGTAGCGGTCTATTTTATGAGCGAACGTATAATAGGTCCTCTTAAAGATATGAGCCGTGCCGCGAAAAGCTATGCCGCGGGTAATTTCGATATACGTATCCCCGTTCGCGGTGAGGACGAGGTAGCGGAGCTTGCCGTTGCGTTCAACCAGATGGCAACGAGTCTGCAAAGTCTTGAAGAAATGCGCCGCTCCTTCCTTGCTAACGTATCTCACGACCTGAAAACTCCTATGACGACTATCGCGGGATTTATAGATGCGATACTGTCGGGAGCTATACCGCCTGAGAATCAGAACGAATATCTTGAACGTATAAAGAGCGAGGTGCTCAGGCTTTCGAGACTTGTCCGTCAGCTTCTCGACCTTTCGAGAATACAGGCGGGAGACCGGAAATTCGAGTTCGTTTCGTTCGATATATGCGAGGTTGGACGCCAGATACTGCTTTCGTTTGAGCAGAAGATAGACGAAAAGAAGCTTGACGTAGAGTTCAACTGCGATGATGACCGAATGAGAGTCCTTGCGGATAAGGACGCTATACATCAGATACTTTATAATCTCTGTGATAACGCCGTAAAGTTCTCTAACGTTGGCGGAAAGCTCCGCTTTGACGTGTACGCAAAGGATAAGAAGATACACGTTTCGGTCTATAACGAGGGACAGGGTATTCCGAAGGAGGATCTGCCGTTCGTATTCGAGAGGTTCTACAAGAGCGATAAGAGCAGAGGTCTTGATAAGAGCGGAGTAGGACTTGGACTTTACATTTCAAAAACGATAATCGACGCTCACGGCGAGACCATCATGGCGGACAGCGAGCAGGGAAAATATTGCAGATTTGAATTTACGCTAAAGCCCACAGAAAATAGGAAAAATCACGTAAAAGAGTAAACTAAAAATGACCCGTAACGGGTCATTTTTTAGTTATGAGTACGTTTTAAAAAGCCTGTCCTTTTCGTACATAGCGTATGCTAATTTCGCAAAACGTATAGGTGAAAAATCGTATTTTAACGATACGGCACTGTCGGGTCTTGCGTGTTGCAGTTCTTCCGATGAAACGTGTTTTTTAATCATAAAAAACGGAATATCGCTCCACATACCGTCCTTTTCCGCATATTTTTTCTCGGTAAACGGCTCCTTTTCTATGCAGTCACGAATCATCTCGGTTATGAGATCATATCCTGCCGTTTTCATAAAATAAGAGGAACGCCCCGCACGTGGATTTATTTCAAAAAACAAGTGTTTTCCCGTTTTGGGGTCGCGTTTAAGGTCAAAATTTGCCGTTCCTCTGTAACCGATGGCTTCGAGAAAATCGCAGGCGGTATCGCAGACGTCGCGAGCTGAGACGGTCCGGATAGCGGCGTAGTTGCCTAACGACTGAGGGTCGCGGTAGCAAAGAAGCGGTCTGCCCGCACCCACCACGCGGACTTTGCCGTCAGTACCGCAGTAAGCGTTTACCGTCAGCATATCTTCGTCTCCGCCCTCGATATAACGCTGAACGATTATTTTTTCGTTGTAGGAAGCGTCTATAAAGCTTTTGATGACTTCTGTGAACCCCGCCTTGCTTTGGCATATATATACCTTCTTCCTGTTTTTTATCTCGGCGTGAAGATAAGAATAGGAATTACTGTTTTTCGGCTTTATGACTACCGGATAACCGAACGGACTTTCGCTTCCGCAAAGCGAGGTAGGAAGACAAACGAGCGTTTCGGGGTAAGGGATACCGTGCTTTTCGCAGGTCTCGTAGAACGCTTCCTTGTCGCGTATTTTTTCATACACCTCATAGGAAAGTAATGGATTTTCAACGTAAGAGGAAAGAGACTCAGAATTTTTTGCGACAAGCTCCGCGTAGTAGTCTGAGCAAGGGATAAGCAACGCTTTTTTGCCGAAGTCAGTAACGTTTTCAAGCGTTTTTCTTACGCTTTTCCTGAAAACATCAGCGGTGTCAAGCTCTTTTATAACGATACGCTTTAAAATACGGCTATGTGAGGTAAACACGAGCTCCTTTGAGCAAAGCAGTAACGGCTTTATTCCGTATCTGTCGTAAAAGATCCTCGCACAGCCGTACGCGTTCTGGTCAGAGCCGAGTATAACGGGTACAATATCAGAACGCGTCTTCATTTCCGATCACCTCTTGCGCGAGAGCTTCCTCGTTTCCAAGCATTGAGCTTCCGGGGGTGTCGTAAAGCTCGGTACGGTTTTCTATGACGGTGCTTGAAGGCTCGGGGGCGTCGAAAAAGCGTTCGTACCATACGATAAAAGCATAGACGGTATAGAGGACGCGCGCGTGGTTTTCTGTTCCGGAGATATGCTCGTCAAGCATTGAAAGAAGCTTATGGCTTTCAAAAAAACGCTCGCAGACCTCACCCGAAAACGCGTTTTTGAGTATAGAGGCGTATTTTTGACTTTTTACCCATTCCCTGAACGGAACGGGAAAGCCTTTCTTTTTTCTGAAAGCGGTCTCAGACGGTAATACGTCGGATGCCGCTTCCCGCAAAGCGTATTTTCCGATATTTTTGTGGACCAAAAGCTCGTCTCCAAATGTCTGCGCCTCGGCGAGGACCTTTACGTCAAGATACGGAACACGAAGCTCGAGCGAGCTTGCCATAGTCATTTTATCCGCTTTGTTTAGAATGTCAAACGGAAGCCAAAGGTGCTTGTCCAGATACATTTTCTTTTGCAGGGGTGAGGTGTAAGGCAGCTTGGAATAATAATGCTCAGTAACGTTCGTGTGCGGGCAGAGCTTTTTGAACGGCGCTTTAAGCAACGCGTATGCCTCGGAAGCCTTCATTATATGAGCCTGACCTATAAAATCTTCTTCTAATTTTTGAGTGTTTCTTTCGGTAAAGCCTCTTATTTTTTTGCTCATTTTGCCGTTATGGGTCGCGAGATATTCGCGTATGCGAACGGGAACGTGCCCATAGAGCTTTTTGGCGCGGCTTTCAGAATAGGTGTCGTAGCCGCCGAAAAGCTCGTCCGCGCCCTCACCGCTGAGAATGACCTTTACCTCTCCGCTCGCCTTTCGCGCCAGCACGTAAAGCGGAACGGCGCTGAGGTTTGCGTAAGGCTCGTCACTATGATACTGAACCTCGGGAAGCACACGGAAAAACTCATCGGCGCTCAGCTCCTCCGTTACGAGCTTTATTCCGAGACTGTCCGCGCATTCGGCGGCTTCCGAGCGTTCATCGAACCCTTGCTCGGAGAAACCGATGGAAAATGCTTTTCGTGGGTTGGCTAACGCTGTTATATAACCCGAATCCACACCGCCTGAAAGAAACGTTCCGACGGGAACGTCACTTACAAGGTGCGCTTTTACGGAATCGGTTATCGCGGAGCGGAGCGGTACGGTCACTTTTTTCAGGCTTTTGTTCAGCTTTTGCTCGCTGACTGTTGAGTCAAGGTACGAAAAACTGCGAAATCGTCCGCTGTGGGTAACGGGGAAATGAAAATAACGGCTGACCTCAAGCTTTTTTCCGTCGTAAAAAAGAAAATGACCCGGCATTAAGCGTTTAACCCCGCGAAAAGCGGTGGTTTCCGTTGGTATATATTGAAATTGGAGATAATACGGTAAGGTTTCCGGGTCGAACTCTTTTTTGAATAATGGGTGAGGAAGAAAGGCTTTTATTTCTGAGGCGAACATAAAGCAACCGTCAAAAATCCCGTAATAAAAAGGCTTTATTCCGAACGGGTCTCTTGCGCAGAATATTGATTTCATTTTTCTGTCGTAGAAAACAAATGAGTACATTCCGCGGAGCTTTCTTACTACGTCTCTGCCGTAATATATACAGCAGTAAAGCAGGACCTCCGTGTCTGAGGAGGTTCGGAAACGTACCCCGAACTTTTCCGCAAGCTCCGAACGGAGATTTTGATAGTTGTATATCTCTCCGTTGAAGCAGATTATATAACGTCCGTCGGAGGAGAGCATAGGCTGTTCGCCTCCGACAAGATCTATGATTTTAAGACGGCGAAAGCCGACCGAGAAAAAGCTGTCCGAAAACGAACCCTCGCTGTCAGGACCTCTGTGGCGTATTTTATCAGCCATTTCCGAGGCTATTCGTTTTCCGTTCATGTAAAAACGTTCGTTATTATCGCAAAATCCTGCAAATCCGCACATTTTAGTTCTCCGTACTTTTAATTTTTATTTTTATTATGTTTTAATATTTTTATCTTCATTTCTTTTTCCTTCTTTGCAAAGAAAGAAAAAGAAACGAAGCAAAGAAAAAGAAAGAAACTTACAGTCGTACTTTTATTGCCACCTTGGACAGTTTTTACTTCCGAGGGGTTCGCATAGAGATATGGCTTGTATCTTTGCCCTTCTTTTTGCGAAGCAAATATCCAAACAATTCTCAAACACGCTCTTGTATCACGGGAGCGTGTTTGAGAAGTTCTTTGCTTCTTTCTTTCAAGA
>JAZOVD010000033.1:0-17143 GCA_045658525.1 Eubacteriales bacterium | reverse complement strand
CGCGACATAATGACGCCCGACGCGTTCCATAACGCCGAGACCGTTGATATGGCTCTCGGTTGCTCTACTAACACTATGCTTCATCTCCCCGCTATCGCTCACGAGGCGGGACTTGAAATAAGCCTTGATATGTCCAACGGTATAAGCGCGGTAACACCTAACCTTTGCCACCTTGCTCCCGCGGGCGATACCTTTATGGAGGACCTTGACCGTGCGGGCGGTGTTTACGCCGTAATGAAGGAGCTTACCAAGAAGGAGCTTCTTAAAACGGGCGTTATGACCGTTACGGGCAAGACTATGGAAGAAAACCTTACGGGAGTCGTTAACAGAGATAAGACCGTTATCAGACCCGTTGAGGATCCGTATTCACAGAGCGGCGGTATAGCTGTTCTTAAAGGAAACGTAGCTCCCGACGGCTGTGTCGTAAAGCAGTCCGCCGTTGCTCCCGAGATGATGGCGCACAGCGGTCCTGCGCGCGTTTTCAACTCCGAGGAGGAGGCTATAACGGCTATTTACGGCGGTCAGATAAAGCCCGGTGACGTAGTCGTTATCCGTTACGAAGGACCTAAGGGAGGTCCCGGAATGAGAGAGATGCTCAACCCCACGTCCGCTATATGCGGTATGGGACTTGGTGAGAGCGTCGCGCTCATAACCGACGGACGCTTTTCGGGCGCTACCAGAGGCGCGGCTATCGGTCACGTCAGCCCCGAGGCTGCCGCGGGCGGTAACATAGCTCTCATAAAGGACGGAGATATTATCTCAATAGACATAAAGAACTGCAAGATAGAGCTTGACGTTTCGGACGAGGAGCTTTCGAAACGCAGAAGCGAGTGGGTATGTCCCGAGCCTCGCATAAAGACGGGTTATATTGCCCGTTACGCTAAGCTCGTCACCTCTGCCGACAAGGGCGCGGTCCTCAGCTGAACTACTGCAATTCTGCCTCCCCTGTGTAAGGGGAGTCTTTCACAAAACAAAGCGCAATCATTAAGAAAGGTACGGTTATGTACAGAGAGATTTCAAAGCTACTGCTTTACAGCGACCTCGGACAGGACTCGATAATAGTAAAGCTTTCCGAGATATTTGAAAAATATGATAAGAATGAGACGGACAAGGAACAAGCTGTTCACGGGATATTCGTCCAGATAAAACGTCTTCTTGACCTTGCCACGACCTTCGGCTTCGACACCAACCTTTGGCATAACTACCTTACCTATTTAATAATAACGAACGAAAATTCATTTTCGCTTACCTGCGAGCGTAACGGTACGGAAAATGGCGGAAGCGTAAACACCCTCGCCAAAAGGGATTTCGAGATATTCAGACGTCTCTATCATTACGATTTCAGCAAAATTGAAAAAGCACTTGAAATCGACTGTTTTTCCCTTATAACCGACTACAAGGCGATAAAAAAGCGTGACTGCCTCTACAACAGAGATGCAAGCGAAAAGATACGCGAGCTTTCAAATGTGATCGCCCTTGCCCCGAACGCCGACGTTATATTCGACATAGTCACCGAGCATTACAAGAGTTCGGGAGTCGGTATGTTCGGACTTAACCGCGCTTTCAGGATACGCTCAGACGAGGGTAAACTTGATATTTATCCGATAGGCAATGCCGACAGGATAACACTTAATGATCTCGTTGGCTACGAGATACAGAAAAAGCAGTTAGTTGATAATACCAGGGCGTTTGCCGAGGGCAAAAAAGCCAACAACGTTCTTCTCTACGGAGACAGCGGAACGGGAAAATCGTCCAGCATAAAAGCCGTACTCAACGAGTACAGCGACTGCGGACTTCGTATGATAGAGATATACAAGCACCAGTTCAGGGAGCTTTCCGCGGTAATTGCCGCGATAAAGAACAGAAATTACCGTTTTATAATATACATAGACGACCTCTCCTTTGAGGAGCACGAAACGGAATACAAGTTCTTAAAGGCAGTTATCGAGGGCGGAGTTGAGACACGCCCCGAAAATATCCTTATATACGCAACGTCTAACCGCCGTCACCTTATACGCGAGACCTGGAACGACCGAAACGATATGGAGCATAACGGAGACGTTCACCGTTCCGATACTATGGAAGAAAAGCTTTCTCTTGCCTCGCGCTTCGGTATATCTATCAACTATTCAAGTCCCGACAAAACGAAATTCCTCGAAATAGTAAAAACGCTTGCTATCCGAGAGGGCATCAACATAGAGGAAGAAAAATTATTCCTCGAAGCAAACAAATGGGAACTGCGCCACGGCGGATTTTCAGGACGTACCGCGAGACAGTTCATAGACTACCTTTCCGGAATAAAAGGAGACCAAAATGATCACACTCGATAAGGTTTATCAGGCATCGTACGTGCTTAAAGAGGTCGCGCGTAAAACTGACCTCATCTACGCTCAGAAGCTGTCGGGTAAAAACAACATATATTTAAAAACCGAAAACCTGCAAGTAACGGGAAGCTTCAAGCTTCGCGGCGCATACTACAAGATAAGTCAGTTAAACGAGGAGCAGCGCAAGGCGGGAATAGTCGCTTGCAGCGCGGGAAACCACGCTCAGGGCGTTGCGCTCGCCGCGTCAAGAATGGGCATAAAGAGCATAGTTTGTATGCCTGACGGCGCACCAATAAGTAAGGTCGAAGCCACCAAGGCTCTCGGCGCCGAGGTCTGTCTCGTTCCCGGAACGTACGACGACGCTTACGAAAAGGCACGTCAGCTCGTTGAGGAGACCAAGGCTACGTTCATTCACCCCTTTGACGATGACGAGGTCATCGCGGGCCAGGGAACGATAGGTCTTGAGATCCTCGAGCAGTTAAACGACATCGACGCGATAGTCGTTCCGATAGGCGGCGGCGGACTTATATCCGGCGTTGCTTATGCGGTAAAGCAGCTTCGTCCCAGCATAAAGGTTTACGGAGTTCAGGCTGAAAAAGCTCCCGGTATGTACGAGAGCCACCGTTCGGGTCACCTTGTCGCGCTTGATAAGGTCGCGACATTCGCCGACGGTATCGCGGTAAAACGCCCCGGCAACACTACGTTTGAGCTTATAGAAAAATACGTTGACGACATCTTCACGGTAAGTGAGGACGAGATAGCGACCGCTATACTCGCGCTTATCGAAAAGCAGAAGCTCATATCCGAGGGCGCGGGCGCGGTAGGTGTTGCCGCCGCAATGTTCGGCAAGCTTCCGATTGAAGGAAAGAACGTTGTTTGTATCGTCTCAGGCGGTAATATCGACGTTAATATTCTTTCCAGGGTTATAACGAGAGGTCTCGTTTCTACCGGCCGCAACGCTACGTTGCAGATAGAGCTTGAAGACAAGCCCGGTCAGCTCGTTGGAGTAAGTGAGATAATCTCCAAATGCGGCGGAAACGTCGTCAGCGTTCATCACGAACGTTCGGACGCCAATATGCCGATAGCGAGCTGTTATCTTAAAATCGGTATGGAAACCCGTGATTTTGAGCAGATAGAGCTGATAAAGAAGACGCTTACGGAAGCGGGCTTCAAGATCGTACAGTAATTTGAAAGGGAAAATAATATGAAAGTAATATCCACACAGAACGCCCCCGCGGCGATAGGTCCTTATTCTCAGGGACTTAACTTCGGCAACCTCGTATTCGTTTCGGGACAGATACCCGTTGACCCCAAGACGGGAGCTATGGCTGATACTATCGAGGAGCAGGCGAAACAGTCGCTTACCAATCTTAAAAACATTCTTGCCGCCGAGGGTCTTGAAATGAAGAACGTCATAAAAACTGTCGTATTTCTTTCCGACCTTGCGGATTTTCCGAAGGTAAACGCGGTATATGAAACGTTTTTCACCGCGCCTTATCCGGCGAGAAGCTGCGTAGCGGTAGCCGGCATTCCGAAGGGCGCAAAGCTTGAAATTGAATGTATAGCTATTAAAGAATAATAAAATAACGCCGACTAAGTCGGCGTTATTTTATTTTCTTTCTTTTTTTATATAAATTACCGATAGCCCAACGATAAGCGCAATAGATAAAGCAACTATTATCACACCCGTTCCGTTATAAGTAACAGAGCTTGGCGCATCGCTTCCGTAAGCGTTCGATACCGAGCCGTTTGACGGTTTCGGGGTTATTTTCACCGTAAAAACGTGCTCCTTTTCCTCTTTTTGACCGTCCTTTTCGAGCGTTACGACACAACGGTAGCTATCTCCGTATTCGGAAGTACAGCTTCCCGTAAGCGATAGAGTGTTACCGTTTTCTCCCTCAATGAGCGTACCGTTACGGTACCACTTATATACAATATTTTCAAGAACGTGCTCAGCCGTTAAAGAAAGCGTAACTCCTCTGCCGTCATATATCTTTTCCACGTTCGACGACGTATAGCTCAGCGTCAGCGGAATGAGCTTATAACAAAACCGTATCTCCGTATTTTCATCCGGCATAGTTTCAGGCGGAGCGTTTTCGTAAACCGTTTCAAATCCAATCTCAGGTAACGGCAATTCAGGTATTTCACTACCTGCGGAAAGCTTATGAGTCTCGAAAAGAACTCCGTCACGGTAAATTTTTAATTCATACAACCATTTGGCGTATAACGTTGTATCTTTATTCCAGATATTATATCTGATGTCCTGAAATTCTGTTGTAAAGTCCTCATCGGTGTACCAACCGCCGAATATCGCGCCTTCCTTTACGGGGCTGCTAAGATCGTCCTGGATCCTTGAATTTTTCAAGAAAACGATCTCCTCGGTCTCACCAAAGCCGTGATCAAGCGTAAGCGTTCCGTAAGTCCCGAGAACCATTTTCTTTGCGTTTACACGCCCGTATCCGTTTTCGTCGTCTTTTCCGAACTCTCCCATATCAACACTTGACGCTTTGAGCGCGGAATATATCTGATCGGGAGTCGCGTTCGGGTATTGACATTTGTAAAGCGCTATTATACCGCTTACGATAGGAGCGGCAAATGACGTCCCCACGCTATTTGCGCTATATACCGAGTTTCCCTCATCATCAACGCAGGTAGTAATTACCGTTCCCGGTGCTAACACATCAGTTTCTTTTCCGTAATTGGAATAATTGTCGCGCGCTGTTAATTTAGAATTAAGCGCGCCGACACCTATCGCGCCATCGATACAAGCTGGTGATGATACCTGACTGAGAAAATCATTACCCGTAGCCGCTACAACGGTTATTCCCTTTTCATTAGCCTTTTGGAACAGCTCGCGGTATTTTCCGTCCATAGAGCTACCGCGGTTTGCCGTAAAGGAAAGATTTATTATATCAACTCCCCCAAGCTCTATCGCATAACGAATACCTTCAATAAGGTCATCGTTACTCTTATAGCCGCCGCGAGCAGAATCGTAATCACATTTTATAACAACGATTTCGGCATCGTAAGCTATTCCCGCGATCCCAACTCCGTTACCGTACTGAGCGCAGATCATTCCTGCGACCATAGTACCGTGATACCCCGCGCTTTTCTGATCTTCTATTACAGACATACCGCCATTTTTAACGACGGTTTTTGTCGAAGCATTATAAGAAAGGTCGCTTATAACACATTTCCCGTTTGCGTCATAAAAGTCCGGGTGATCGGTATCTATGCCCGAATCCACAACGCATATCCGTATTTTTCTCCCGTCAGAGGTCTTGCCCGTTATACCGGCATCCCACACTTGATCAACTCCGAGCTGTTTAAGGTATTCTTCCTGATACGATATATACTTGTCATTCGAGGAGCTTAACGAGCACGCTGAATACACCACGTCGCTTGTACTCGGCTCTGAGGCATGGGAGCTTAGACCGCCAAACGCTACCGTCAGCACAAGCAGTATAAAAGAAAGTACTTTTTTCACTTTTTACTCTCACTTAAAATGTTTTGTTATATAATTTTAACACAGATATTCTCTTATGTCAATACCAGTCACACAGTCACTTATTATGGTATTTTCGTAAATATTTTAAATAATGCAAAAAAGCTCTTGATTTTTCTGAAATTATGTGGTACAATAACTAAGCGTAAAAAATACGCCGGCATGATGGAATGGCAGACGTGACGGACTCAAAATCCGTTGGTAGCGATACCGTGCGGGTTCAAGTCCCGCTGCCGGCACCAAAATAAAAAGACACCCGTGGGTGTCTTTTTATTTTCGAGTTGGAAGCAGATCGAAAAAAACGCACCGATTTTTTGTCTTTTGCCTCGCAAAAGCGACGGTGTTCAGCCGTCGAAAAAAATCTAAAATTATTCGCCAAAGGCGAATAATAGTGCGGAGAGCAGTCTATTCTCACGCAAAGAAATTAACTATTCCAAGAACGAAAAGCGCTACGATAATAACGGGAAGAACGAAGGTCATATAAGGACGCATCCATTTTGCTACCTTTAATCCCTTGCCCTCGTTTGCCTCTTTAACGAACTTATCCCAGCCCCAGCCGTAACGGCATACGCAGAATATAACGAACGTAAGCGAGCCGAGCGGAAGAAGTATGTTACTTACTATAAAATCTTCAAGGTCAAGAACTCCCGTTCCCGCTCCAAAAGGCGTAAAGCCCGCAAGAACGTTAAAGCCAAGTATGCAGGGAAGCGAAAGGAAGAACATAAGAATTCCGTTTATAAGACAGGACTTCTTCTTCGACCAACCGAAAACGTCGCAGGTACAGGCTATTATGTTCTCAAATACCGCGAGAACCGTCGAAAGAGCCGCAAATGACATAAATACGAAGAATAAGCTTCCCCAAAGTCTGCCGAGCGGGATATTGTTAAAAATATTAGGCAAAGTAACAAAAATAAGCTTAGGTCCGCTCGTTACCTCAACGCCGTAGGAAAAACAAGCGGGGAAAATTATAAGTCCTGACGTTATAGCAACCGTGGTATCAAGAACAGCAACGTTAACAGCTTCTCCAAGAAGCGCTCTGTCCTTACCTATATAGCTTCCGAATATCGCCATAGAGCCTATACCGAGACTCAGTGTAAAGAAAGCCTGACTCATAGCGGATACTATAACGTTTATTATACCAACTTCCTTTATCTGCTGGGGATCGGGAAGAAGATAGAATTTAAGTCCCTCAGCCGCTCCGTTCATAAAGAAGCTGTTTACCGCAAGAACCGCCATTATCACAAGAAGCGCAAGCATCATTACCTTGGTGACCTTTTCAAGTCCCTTTTGAAGTCCTATCGAGCATACGCCGAAGCCTATGACGATAACTACGGCAACGTATATAATAAGCGTTACGGGGTCGGCAAGCATACCGTCAAATGCCTTTCCAACTCCCGCAGCATCAAGTCCTTCGAAATCACCCTTAGCGGTAGATACGAAATATTGAAGCATCCAACCCGAAACGGATGTGTAGAACATCATCAGCAGATAGTTACCCGCCATAGCGGCATAACCGTGAATGTGCCATTTCGAGCCTTTCGGTTCAAGCTGCTGATAAAGCCTTGCGGGGCTTTTCTGCGCGGCTCGTCCGAGCGAAAACTCCATAGTAAGCACAGGTATTCCGAGTATTATAAGGAATAAGAAATATATAAGTACGAATATTCCTCCACCGTTCTGACCTGCCATATACGGGAACTTCCATACGTTTCCTATACCGATGGCACAACCCGCGCTGAGCAATATAAATCCAAGACGGCTTCCGAGATGCTCACGGGGTGCCGTTGGTTTGTTTTTATCCATTACGATATCCTTTCTAAGTGATAAGTTTATTCTCGTTAAATTATATCACAATTTTGAGAATATGTCAAGTATGATTACTTTTTATAAAAATATCCATAATATCCTGAAATCCACTATTGACAAAACGGGAAAATGAGTATATAATAATCTTAATTATACAAATATCGACAAAAGGAGAAAAAATGAAAAAGTTTTTTTCGGAATTCAAAAAATTCATTACTCGCGGAAACGTGATCGATATGGCAGTCGGTGTTATCGTCGGTAGCTCCTTCACCGCCATCGTAAACGGAATGAGTAACTTCATCCTGAAGCCTATCATCAACTGGATTCTCGCACTTATACTTGGCGCGGACTCGCTCAGCAAGGTCTATACGTTCTTAAAGCTCGTACCCGATGCTAACGGCGACCCCGACCTCACTAAATCTATCTACATAGATTGGGGTTCGTTTATAAACGCGGTCATCAACTTCTTCCTCGTTGCGCTCGTTCTTTTCACCATAGTTAAGATAATCAACGGCGTGAGAGACAGACAGAAGAGCTTTGCAAGCACCATAGCGGACACCTTAAACAACGGCAAGCCCTCCAAGGAGGACAAGGCCGAAATGAAGAAGCTTGGCATAAAGTTCTCCGACAGCGCGGCTGTAAGCGCTTACTACGCTGAGAAGGCTAAGAAGGCTGAGGACGCAAAGAAGGCGGCTGAGGAAAAGGCGAGACAGGATAGACTTGCCAATCCCACCACGGAGGATCTTCTCAAAGAGATACGCGATCTTCTTAAAAAAGACGTTTAAAAAACCAAAAAGACTTTCGGTTACCCGAAAGTCTTTTTTTATTCTTAAAGCTTAGTGCGAACAAACTCCATCGCTTTTTTCATTTCCGCGTCGCTTCCGCTCATCTCAAAAGAAATATTACCGCTATATCCAACCTTCTCTAAAAGTTCGAAACAAGTGTCCAGCTTAACGATGCCCGTGCCTACCTCGGCAGCGTACAGATATTTCCCACCCTTGCTTTTATGCCCTGACTTGCCGTTTATTGGCGTATCTGAAGCGATATAATCCTTTATGTGAACGTGCTTTACATCGTCTATAAACTCGGCTATTACCTCGTCGGGGGCTTCGTCAACAAACATGGAGTTTCCGAAGTCTGCGCATATTCCGACCTTGCGTCCGTTTGCTTTCATCTTATCCACAAGACCTTTAAGACCTTCTATGCCGTTAAAGTACATTCCCTGAGGCTCGTAAAGGCAGGTAAGACCAAACTCCTCGCAGTATTTTGCTATTGTGTCAACACTTAGGAACACAGCGTCAAGCACCTCACTGTATGAGGGATTACCGGGCGCAGGGCTAAGCAGCATAGTGACCGTATGGTGAAAGTACGGAGAACCAAGCGCCGCCGCAAGCTCTATATTTTCACGCATAAACCTTTCCTTTTCGGCTATGTCTCCTTCCAGAAGATTTACCCCCACCGAATAGCAGGAAACGCTAAGTCCGTAGCTATCTATAAGCTCTTTTATCTTTTCTTGTGGCATATTTCGCGTTAATATATGGTTTTCATTATCCACCATGCTCAAAAACTCCACCGCCTCAAATCCAAGAGCAACGGTATGTTCAAGAGCATATTCAAGTCCATGTTTATTTACGTCATCTTGAAAAACAGAATAGTTAGTAAGCTTCATTATAATATGACCTTTCAAATTTTGTAATACTAAGAATATTATACTCGTGCTTATAGGATTTGTCAAGCGATAAATTTACTTATTTGTATTGACTAATTACCAATTATTTGGTATAATTATCTTATCTAAAATATGAGAGGAGCATTTTACTATGCCTAAATCAGTACAGGATATTTTAACACTCATAAAAGAAAACGGAATAAAGATGGTCGATTTTAAAATGGTCGATATAAACGGTCAATACAGACACGTCACTATTCCCGCTCAGAACTTTTCCGAAGATACTATGAAGAACGGAATAGGCTTTGACGCGTCCAACTACGGTTACGCAGTAGTTGAAAAGAGCGATATGGTCTTTATCCCCGATCCCGACACCGCGGTCATAGACCCCTTCTGCGAGATCCCCACGCTTTCAATGACAGGTAACGCGATGATAATCGCAAGCCCCGAAAACCGTCCATTGGCTCAGTATCCGAGAAATATAGTTTTAGCCGCCGAGAAATATATGCAGGATTCGGGTATAGCCGACACGATGCTCATTCTCCCCGAATTTGAGTTCTACCTCTTTGACCAGGTAGGCTGGGAGGTAGCTCCCAACAGCATAGGTGTAAGCCTTGACACCGAGCAGTCCTATTGGAACAGCGCGGTAGAGGGTAAGGGCTGTGTAGTCGCTAAGCAGAAGGCTTACCATATAGCTAAGCCCTTTGACAAGGCATACGAGGCTCGCAGCGAGATGTGTCTGCACATGAAGGATATGGGTATTGAGATAAACTACCACCATCCCGAGGTCGCCGCATCCGGTCAGTTCGAGATAGAGCCTCAGCTCGGCAAGATGTCAGAAATGGCTGACGCTACTATGATGATAAAATATATCATTCACAACACCGCTCTTAAATACGGCAAGACCGCTACGTTTATGCCCAAGCCTATATACGGCGAGGCGGGAAGCGGTATGCACGTTCACATGCTTCTCTTGAAGGACGGCGAGCCTGTATTCTCCAAGGACGGAGCTTACGCCAACCTCAGCGAGACCGCGCACTACTTTATGGGTGGACTTTTGAAGCACATTTCTTCTCTCTGCGCCATAACCAACCCCAGCACCAACTCCTTTAAGCGTCTCGTTCCCGGCTTTGAAGCGCCCGTTACGGTAGGCTACGCGACCTCTAACCGCAGTGCGGTCATTCGTATCCCCGCATACGCCAAAACGCCCAACAAGCGCCGTTTCGAGCTTCGTAACCCCGATGCGACCTGCAACCCCTACTTCTGCTACGCCGCTATCCTTATGGCAGGTCTTGACGGTGTAAAGAACAAGATAGACCCTCACGCAAACGGTTGGGGTCCCTACGACGTAAACCTTTACCACCTCAGCGACGAGGAAAAGGCAAAGCTCCGTCACCTTCCCACCTCGCTTGACGAAGCGCTCGACGCTCTCGAAGCTGACCACGATTACCTCACCGCGGGCGGAGTATTCCCCGAGGAGCTTCTTAGCAACTTCGTAAAGACCAAGAGAGAGGAATGCCGCGAGCTTGCAAAGATCCCGCATCCCGCAGAATTTGATAAATATTATAATCTTTAATGCAAAAAGCACCGCATAGCGGTGCTTTTTCATTTACTTATTTAATTCGTTAAGATCAAGAGTATGATCCTTGCCGTTAAAGGTTATTTTAACCCTATTTCCGTTTTTCTCGACCGTAGGAAGCTCGGTATCTGCTGTAACGGGGAACAGAAGCGTATTAAACCTGTAATCCTTTACGCCGCTTACTGTTCTCGATACCGTTATTGCCTCGTGAAGATTACTCTCGTTTCTTCCGTTATACCAGCCCTGATACATCGGATCGGTAACGGCGGAGACCGTCTTTAACTGCGGCTCTGCCTTCTCATCATCAAGCGGAACTATAACTACATCGTATTTCTTTCCGAAATCCGAGATAACACCATTCTTATATTCGGAAAGCATTTTCACCTTGGTCGTATCGAGATGGAAAAGTATCTCGTAGGTGTGAGCGTTACCGTCAACCGAGGTAAGCGTATCGGAAACTACAAAGAAATCGGGTTTACAGAATCTTACCTCACGTTTTTGATGCGCAAGCGTTCTCATCTCCTGACCGTAAGTGTCCTCGTAAGTAGCGGCGGCATAATCAAACTCCGAACCTGTTATCCAGCCCGCGTCAATAGGAGCTTCCGACTGCAACGGTGCTTTTCTGCACTGAGCAAATCCATCGACCAAAACCGTGTTATGACCGTACCCCGAAAGCGCGTAAGTACGCGCAGGGGATATTTCGTACTGTCCACCGCCGTCATCATATATAAGCTCCTCGTCGCCCTTATAGATATTGATATTAAGCTTATCCTGATGGATATGCGCTCTGCCGAGAGGTCCTACGTCAAAGCACATATACGTGGCATCTGCGCCCCAGTCGGAACGCATTACGGCAAAGCCCGCATACGGCAAAAACGCGGACGCAGTCTCTCCCTTGGGCGGCTCGCCCTCGGCTCTTTTCGTGTTTACGAAGGAATATTCGGGGCTTTTACCGAGTATTCTCTCCGCGCGACCTGTAAAGACTGTCGTATTTATCGTATAAGTATCGTTAGTTCTCGGCTGAGTAAAGGCAGGGGTGGAAAGAAGCACCGCGGCGTCAGCCGTCTTTTTCATAAGAGCAACGAAATCCTCGGATATTTCTTGCGCAAGTCCAAGCGCCACCGCGAGGTTATAGAAGCTTGAAGCGCAGTTCAAAACAACACCCTGATAATCGGGTGAAAGCTCGTTGTGCATACCGTCTGGCAATATCTGGGATTCAAGCTCTCTTAAAAGGTGATCGGCCGCTATCCTGCGGTTGGCTTCCGCATCGGTAAGCTCGGTGAAGAGCGCGGAAAAAGTATATACGCCCGTCGCTTCCATCATAAGCCAATTTCCGCCCGTCGGATGCGCCACAAGATGCGCCGACTGACGGTGCATAGACGCTATCATGAGCAGTACGGTAGCATCGTCAAGCGAGCTTGAACATTTAAAGCCGTCAAACGCTACCTGCCACGCTCCCATAAGTCTGAGTCCGCACTCTATCGTTCTCCACGCGCTTCCGGGTGCGTTCCATCTTTCGGGAACGTAGGTCTGTGCTATCCATCTGAGAAGCTGATCATTAAACGCGACAGCGTATTTCTCATCTCCCGTGCTTACGTAAGCCCTTGACATATTGTTCCAATATCCGTGGCGGTTGAACTGCCAGAGCCATTCGTGATTTCTCGGACCTTTTAATTCTGTCGGGTCGAAAAGGAAGTTTATCTCGCCATTCGGGAAAGTCCAATCTATATTGACCTCACGCATTATTCCCTTTATAGCCTTTTCTGCGCCTTCGGGGTTATATCCACCCTTTGAGGAAAGCTCGGGAAGAGCGTTATCAGGCTTTTCTCTGTAATACCTCGCAAGCATCTTGACTGCCGCAAAGTAATCCTCGTTTGCGACAGCTTTTTTATATTCATCGCTTATTTTATCGGCATCGACTACGTCAAAAAGCTCCTCTAAATGCTCCGTGTATTTTTCGGCGGTAGCTTTGTCCGACGTTAAAGCCGAAGTTATTTTCAAAAACTGTTCTTTTCTTTTCATAATAAAGTCACCCCTTTTCTGCGGATATTATATCACATTTTTTTAAGATTGTAAATAGAAAAATAAAAAAGAACGGAATTTAACAAAAGTTAAATTCCGTTCTCAAAATCCCATTCCGTCTATGTAATGCTCGGAAAAACGCTTATCAGACGAAAGCTCCAAGGTAACGGCTTTTTGTGCAAGCCTCTTACACTCGTTTTTGAGCTTTGAGTTAAGTAGTATCATTGATGCGCCGTCAAGAGCGGCGTTACCTATAACCGACGTCTTATCTACGAGAGCATCTGGAATAAGACCGATACGTCCCGCGTTATTTACATCAAGATAACTTCCAAAGCCTCCCGCGAGAATAAGCCTGCTTACCTTTTCAGCTCCGATACCGGAATCGTCAAGTAACGTACAAAGTCCTGCACATATCGCGCTTTTCGCAAGCTGTACCATTCGTATGTCCTTTTGAGTAAGAACGACGGGAGAAGCGACAGTGGCTTCCTCGTCCTCCATATACCCCGTTTCATCGACCGTTTCGTTCTCGACCAAACACGCGACCGCGTCAACCAGACCGCTTCCGCATATTCCAACGGGCAACGTATCGCCTATAACGTGAGCGCAAAGCTCTCCGTCTCTTATGCTTACACGGTCTATCGCGCCGTTTGCCCCTCTCATTCCCATAGATATACCCACACCCTCAAACGCAGGTCCTGCGGCGGTCGAGCATACCGTAAGATTACCGTTATGAGCTATCGCCATCTCGCCGTTAGTTCCGATGTCCGCGAGCAACGCCGTTTCATTACTTTCACAAATACCCGACGAAAGCAGAGCACAGACCGTATCCGCGCCGACAAAAGCAGATATGCAGGGCGGTATATAGACCTCAGCGTTCGGAGAAACAAATGAAAGTCCCAGCTCGCTTGCTTTTAAGACCTCACCAAACAAACGCTCAGCTTCAAACGGGGCGTGAGAAAGCGGCTCTGTCGATGCTTCTGTGAGCAGATGAAGCATAGCCGTATTACCGGTTATAACGAGATAGTCTATGCCGTTTCCGTCTATACCCGCGGTACGGCAAAGGATAGCTATACTATCGTCTATCGCCTCTCTGATACATACGGCAAGCTCTTTTACGTGTCCGTTCATAGAAGCTTCTATACGTGAGATAACGTCCGCACCGTAAGCCGATTGAGGATTGAGCGTTCCGTATTCGGAAACGACCGTTCCGTTGCGAGAATATAACCTCAAAGCTACGGTAGTAGTTCCTATATCTACCGCAACACCGTAATGAGAAAAGCTTGGTATAAAGCTCGAAATCACGTTTTTACCCGAAACAAGGACCTTGCTTACAGACCTTTTTTCTATACTTTTTATTTCACAGTCACCCAAGGCATACGTACAGCAAAGCAAACGTATCCCCTCGGCTATCTCATTCGGCGTCAGCTCTTTTTTCTCGGTATCGCTCAACCCCGAAAGATCTCCGTGAGCTATCGCTTTACACTTTCCGCACTTACCGTGACCTCCGCAGGGAAGCTCGCTGAACGCAAGCTCGGAGAGCCTCGTTCCCTTAGCCGCGTAACAGAGCTTTCCGTCAAGTGTTATCCTGACGGTCTCGGTCTTATCTGAACAGCTCATACTTCCTCCGCGTGATCAAAAAACACAGCGCCAAAATAAGTTACCGTATTCTGACCGTTGATATACTTCATATCCGCTGACGCGGCGAGACGTGAGACGTTAACGCCGTAGGCTTCAAGCGACGGCATCGCAAGCTCGGGGTAACGGCAAGGCTCACCCGTGCGTTTGGCGCAGACCTCGCATACTCCGCAGCCACCGCATCCAAGATGCAGAGCTTTTTTGATGCTGTTTTCATTTTGAAGTGCTTCTCTTACGGCAAACGAAAGCTTATAATGCACCTTTTTTGCATCCTGCATACCCTCAAAATCGTAGCTGTCTTCAAGAGGATATACCGTTTGATACACAAGAACGTGCTCGTATTCTCTTATCTCGTTCATAAGCGTTTCAATATCGCCAACGTCCGGAGGACACATCCAGCATTTTCCGTAAACTCCGCAAGCGTTTGAAGCGCACATATCGCGAAACGCTTTGTCAAGCTCTATGTTACCAACGCTTATGACGTTTGCCTTATGCGCTCCGTTCGAGAGCGCGCAGGACTTGATCCGCTCAAAAAGCGTACTCATATTATTTTCCATAGTACTCCTTAACCGCTGCGAAAAAAGCATCTATGTTTTCCCACGGGGTCATTGGGGGAATATCGCACCCCGACGAGATGATGAAGTTCGGATGCTCACAGCAGGCCTCCATTATATCAAGCGTTACCTTACGCACACTTTCCGGTGTTCCCATACGGAGCACGCCCGCGGGATCCACGTTACCCATAACGACGGTATCCTCAGGAAAACGCTCTAACATATCCTTCATATCGATAGCGTTACCGAAATGGTACGCCGCCGCGCCGAACGAAAGAAGCGACTCTACCATAAGAGGCGTATTGTCACCGCAGTTATGATATATAAGCAGGAAGCTGTCGTACTGTACGGCATCTACTATCTTTTTTACGTAGGGAGCGGAAAACTCCGATTCAAGCGACGGCGAAAGCAAGCCCGAAACAGGCTCAGCCATAACGATACCGTTCGCTCCTGCGTTCTTATACGCCTTTGCGTATTCTATAAGGAACTCCGTTACCTTTGAAAGCACCGTATGTACCATATCGGGATCGTCGTAGCAGTCCATCATTATCTCGGACACATCGAGCAGACGAGCCGCGAGCGAGAACGGTCCTATCATTCCCGCAAATACAGGGCGGTCGGTTATAAGCTGCGATGCTTTGCGTATAGCGTCGATATATATCCCCGAACGCGCGCTTCCGACCTTTGGAACGGTCAACGCCTCCGCCTCGTCCATATCGTTTATGATACGCCCTTTAACAGTCGGGACCTCGCTGTCCGAAACGCATACGGTAGCGCCGAAGCATTCCGCCTCGACCGAAAGATCCATAAAGCTGACCGCGGCGGACGCGTCCGTGCGATCGGCTACCATCTTCATTCCCTTCGCCTGTATATCCGAATCCGATATAAGCTCACTTACGCTTATACCAAGCAGACTTACACAAGGGAAAGATAAAACGGGCATTGCTTTTTTTACAGGCGCGTCCTTTATATCACGCAGCCATTTCTTCATATCTTGAATGATCATAAATAATCCCTAACAACTAATATCAATATTTACCGAGCTTATGCGCAAGCGCGGCTATCTCCGTCATATTCTGAAACGATACCGAATTAGGAATGGAATGGTCAGATGCGAAAACGTATCCGCCGCCCTCCTTAACTATCGGAATTATACGCTCCATTTCCGCTTTAACAAGCTCGATATTATCCCACAGCTGCGCGTTTATACCGCCATGGAATGCCAGCTTATCGCCGTAAAGCGTTTTGAGTTTCTGGGGATCCATTCCCGCCTTGACTTCAAGAGGGTTGAGCATCTCCACGCCCGTTTCTACTATATCGGGAAGTAACGGATCTATGTATCCGCAGGAATGAAGCTCGGTAACAAGTCCTCTTTCGTGCGCCCAATCGACCGCTCTCTTGTGATAAGGCTTCAAAAGCTCTCTGTAAGCGGTAGGCGAAAAGAACGGAGATCCCTTATAACCCATATCGTCATACCATAACACACCGTCAAATTCATATCCCGCGTCAAGTATGCGCTGACAAAGATCGAGCGACGTATTAAGATACGTTTCGAAAACATCGGTGACCCATTCAGGCTCATCGTACATTCCAACAAGCAGATTTTCAGTTCCGATCATGTGAGAATGGGCAACGTCAAAGCCAAACCAGATGACCAGCTGCAAAAATCTGCCCTCTGCTCTCCATTTCGGATAGTTTTCTTCAAGATACTTCCACGGTATCCTATCCTCGTGATATTCGAGCATCCTCTTTTTAGCTTCCTCCCACTTATCGGAGCTGTCGTAATAACATCTAAGCATTTCGGGAGTGGAGTCAAGAACCTTGAACTCTTTTTGAGTAACGCCCCACGGTGTGGTCACTATCTTGTATCTTTCGTTTTCTTCAAGTACCTTGCGTTCAAAGCGCGGGGAGTTATCTGGACGAATGCGTATAACGTGGTCAAAGCCAAAATAGTCCTCCCACGAGACGTTCGTGGGCATTCCCTCATTCTTCCATCTCCGTACAGTACCCGCCCACGCGGTATCGAGCATCATTATACGGTCTATCTCCTGA
>JAZOVD010000032.1:0-22434 GCA_045658525.1 Eubacteriales bacterium | reverse complement strand
AGACACGGGATTTGACACCATCGGCTCAGCTCTCGCGGGTCAGAACCTTGCGCTCCTGCTTGATCTTATGCTTTCGAGAAACGCGCTCCCGAGAACTATCGTATATCCTATAAATCCGGGCGATAACGAGCTTATCGGAACAGTTATAGGCGCGTTCCAGGTAGATTCGGAGGGCGGAATGCCCAGAGTAATGCAGGGCAGCGCTTGGTGGTTCAACGACAATAAGACAGGCATGGAAGCACAGATGACCTCGCTTGCAAACCTCTCGGCGTTCGGAAACTTCCTCGGAATGCTCACCGATTCAAGAAGCTTCATTTCTTATCCGAGACACGAATACTTCCGCCGCATACTCTGCAACCTTATAGGCGAATGGGTAGAAAACGGAGAATATCCCGCAGATCCCGAGGCTCTCGCAGAGCTCGTTATGGACATTTGCTATAATAACACAAAGAACTATTTTGGATTTTAACAACAAAAAAGCTCCCGCCAAGTGGGAGCTTTTTTGTTGTTCTGAATTAGTTTTCTGCTACGTCAACAATAACGTTTGAGCATTCCTCTATACTGTTTATTTCACAATCCGAGATCTTAACTATCGCAGGAATATTAGTCTTATTGACCTTTACGTTTCTGCAATCGCTAATTTCTATTCTCGGAATTATATGATAGGTGTCACCGTATTCATCAGCGGAAACACTGCTTTCAGTGGGAAGTATTCCGCTTTCGGGAAGCTCGACGTTAGTCATCTTACAACGGAAATTCGTGCGAGCTTTCTCTGTACAGAAGCAGTTAGCAACGTCTCCCGAAAACAGCGCAAGTCCCTTTCCGCTTTCGGTCTTTATATCGGAAAGCTCCGCTCTCTCGGTAAAGAAATAAGGATAAGCAACAGTTTTGTCCGTAAAGTCAACCGCGCCAGATCCGTTCATCACTCTGCTGTCACAGCGGAAAAGCGACGCTCCTTTATAGCCCTCGTTTGCGTTGCCGTCACAGATCAGCAGATTATCAACCGTCACCTTATGCGGCATATAGCACGGGAAGCCAAATTCATGATCACCCGCGTTTACACCGCCTATAAACGTAGGACTCGCTACCGCGGAGTTCGGATACCAAGTGCAGTTTTTGAATATCACGTCTCCGTCCCACGTGCTTCCGTAATCTGGGCGCAGGTTAAGGAATGATGAGCCGTAAGCGGTAACGTTTTCAACAAGCATAGTTCCGTGACCTATCGCATTAAAGCACTGGTGTCCGAGAACGGTATTTTTTATAGTAAGTCCGGCAACATTTTCGTGCGCGTCAAAGCGCGACATAAGACAGTTGTTGACCGTTATGTTCTTACAATGGTTAGTTCCCATAAGACCCCAACGAGTGCGGTCCATTATGTTGTTCTGACGAACGTTATCAAGCGTAAGATTTACAACGTGTCCCGCACCAAACGCGTAAGAGCCCATACTTACAGGCTTTCCGGCTGCTCCGATAGTCTGATATATCTTTCTGGGCGTAAGATGGCAATTCCTTACGGTAACGTAAGCGCATTTGTCAACGTTTATAAATCCGGAATACGGAGCGCCGTGGTCTCCCTCGCCCTCGACGAGATGTATAATATTCTCAACCACCGTATTTGAACGGTTGATAACGAGATTTCTCGCGTGGTAGTTATACTTGGATTCAGCGCAGTTAGCGATGCTCGTAAATATACCGCCCCTTACGGTCAGTGTATCCGACTCTATCGGACAAGCAACAGCCGAGGTGACCTTTTCAAAGTCCCATATAACGCTGTTAAGGATATATCCCGTTCCGTCAACAACGAAGCTATCCGTCTGAGGCGAACCGTTATTCTGATTAAGACCAAAGCGTATAAACTGCTTTTTCTCGCTATTCTCCACTCTTACGTAGCAGTTACAGGGAAGCGAGACGTCTATCTTCATCTGATTTTTCTTTAACGACGGAATATCGAGCTTTATAGGCTCGAACCTTGACATTACCTTAAAAAGCGGAACAGTACGCTTTTCGAGCGGAAGCTCCCTGTCATCGACCATAAATCTTGACGTACCGAAATCAACGTTGGTCATTATCGGTATCGGCGCGTCCATTACGCCTATGTAATAGGTTGCCGTAGGATCGGTCTTTACCTCTGTGTAAGTCTCATTCGCGTGTATATGCGCGGCTCTTATCGCCTCGGAATCATCGGTAACACCGTCTCCCTTTGCGCCAAACATTTCGTAGTTTATAAACTGTTTGATCTCTGCCATATCTTTTTCACCTTTCTCTTTATGTAAGTTAATTTTACTGCAAAAGCCCCCAAAAGTCAAGGAATTTCAAGGTTTTTTATGCTTATCTCTTTTTTGAACAAAAATCGCCGCTTTTCTTTGTAGAATATAACTACGTATTTTCCGAAAAATATTTCTAAAAACCTATTGACAAAAATATTTATTTATGTTATAATAATTCTACCTCTGCGGAGAGGCTTTTTTTGTGTGCTGATTTTTTTCTTCGCTGAGGGAGAAAAGAACGGTATTACCGTATCGAATCAAAATTCAGGAGGTGCAACCAAGTGAGAGTTAAGGTTACATTAGCTTGCTCTGAGTGCAAGCAGCGCAATTACGATACCACCAAAAACAAGAAACACGATCCGGACAGACTTGAAATGAATAAGTACTGCCCTTTCTGTCGTAAGCACACTCCCCACAAAGAAACCAAGTAAGGAGGAGTTACAATGGCGGATAAGGAACTTAACGGAACTTCCGAACAGGTCGAGGAAGTAACCGAGAGCGTTGCCGAGGAAGCTGCTGTCGAGGAAACCACGACAACAGACGCTACCGCAAGCGACGCTAAGGAGAAGAAGGTAAAGAAGGCTAACGCAAACAAAAAGCCCGGATTTTTCTCCCGTCTCGGAGGCGCGATCAAAAAGTTCTGGAGAACTATGAAAAGCGAACTGAAGAAAGTTACCTGGTACAGCCGCAGACAGACCTTTACAAGCACACTTTTGGTCCTTGTTTGTATGGCGGTAGCAGCAGCGGTCATCGGACTTCTCGATGTTGGTTTTTCCATGGGAATCGAGGGTCTGGCTCATCTCTTCGGTTAATCGGGGAGGTACGCTATGAGTGATTTCAGCGACGCTATTCCGGAAATTCACTGGTATGTGGTCCACACATACTCCGGATATGAAAACAAAGTGAAAGCAAATTTGGAAAAGATTATCGAAAACCGCGGACTTCAGGATGAGATAGTCGATATCCGAATCCCCGTCGAAGTGACAAACGAAGACGGAAAACAAGTCGAAAGCAAGCTTCTTCCGAGTTACGTTCTCGTAAAGATGCTTATGAACGACGCAAACTGGCACGTTGTACGTAATATAACGGGTGTTACCGGGTTTGTCGGTCCCGGATCAAAGCCGGTTCCCCTCACCGACGCAGAGGTAGCTCGTATAGGAATCGAAGTTGCGGTCGTTACGCTCGATTACGAGATCGGAGACAGCGTAAAGATCAACGACGGTCCTTTGGCAGGCTACACGGGTATCGTCCAGTCCGTTTCTGACGACAAGAAGACCGTTACGGTCCTTGCTTCTATGTTCGGACGCGAAACTCCCGTAAACCTGAAATCAAATCAGGTAGAACGCATCATTCAATAAGTTTCGCAGAGTACTAAAACTGCAAAATAAGTGGGAGGGAGATATTTAAGCTCCCGAATAAAAAATAACCACACAGGAGGAAAAAACAATGGCAAAGAAAATAACCGGGTATATAAAGCTTCAGATCCCGGCAGGTAAAGCAACACCTCAACCCCCCATAGGCCCCGCTCTCGGTGCTCACGGTGTTTCCATCCCCAACTTCACTAAGGAATTCAACGAAAGAACCAAGAACCAGATCGGTCTCATAATCCCTGTTGTTATAACCGTTTATGCTGACCGTACCTTCTCTTTCATCACCAAGACTCCTCCCGCTCCCGTTCTTATAAAGAAGGCTTGCGGAATTGAGACTGCTTCCGGCGCTCCTAACAAGACCAAGGTAGCTCAGCTCACCAAGGAGCAGGTTCGCCAGATAGCCGAGACCAAGATGCCCGACCTCAACGCAGGCTCTATCGAGGCTGCTATGAGCATGATAGCCGGTACTGCCCGTTCTATGGGTATAACGGTTGAAGAGTGATTGGAGGTAAGGTAAAATGGCTAACAAGAAATATACCGAAAGCTTAAAGCTTATTGAAAAGAACAAGCAGTATGATTCTGCTGAGGCTCTCAGCCTCGTTTGCCAGACCGCTAAGGCTAAGTTCGATGAGACCATCGAGCTTCACGTTCGTCTCGGCGTTGACTCCCGTCACGCTGACCAGCAGGTCAGAGGCGCGGTCGTTCTCCCCAACGGTACGGGTAAGACTGTACGTACGCTCGTTTTCTGTAAGGAAAACCTCTACGCCGCCGCTAAGGAAGCAGGCGCTGACTACGTTGGCGGAGCTGATTACGTTGAGAAGATCACCAAGGAAAACTGGTTTGAGTTCGACGTTGTTATAGCAACTCCCGATATGATGGGCGTTATAGGCCGTCTCGGTAAGGTTCTCGGACCTAGGGGCGTTATGCCTAACCCCAAGGCAGGAACCGTTACTATGGACGTTGCCCGTGCGGTAAACGAAGCCAAGGCTGGTAAGATCGAGTACCGTCTCGACAAGACCAACATCATTCACTGCCCCATCGGTAAGGCTTCCTTCGGTGCTGAAAAGCTCGCTGAGAACTTCAATACTCTTATGGGTGCTATAATCAAGGCTAAGCCCGCCGCTGCTAAGGGTCAGTACATCAAGAGCTGCGTTATTGCTTCCACGATGGGCCCCGGTATAAAGGTAAACTCCGCTAAGCTCGGAGGCTAATTAAGCTAAAAGTTAAAAAGCAAGGATTTTTTCCTTGCTTTTTCTTTTATTTATCCTTTATATATATCATTATATCCTCTACTCTGCAATCAAGAAACGTGCAAAGATCATTAAGCGTCACGGTGCTTATAGGCTTATCGTGCTTTAATCTGTCAAGCAGACTTCTGCTTATCCCGTACTCATTTACTAATTTATAGGTAGTAACTCCCTTTTCTTTCATAGTATCATAAAGCGGCTTATACGAAATCATAACTTTCTCCTCCAAAATTTTATCCATTATTAGTATAAATTATGCTCTATCTATTGACAATTGTCGATATATCGAGTATAATGTATGTAGAATTTAAGAAAGGAGAAAAAATATGCCTAACTATATCGCAAGAAAAAGTGTTGTTGCCGTACTTAGTCCGCTCTGCATACTGTTTTTCTGGCTCGTTATCCCGCTTATTATCCAGATAGTAAGAATTCTCGCCGCAAAAAATGATATAATAGAATTTTACGACGATAAAATAGTAAGAAAATCAGGAATACTTAGCAAAAACGAAACTCAGAGCGTCTTTATGGGTGTTTATTCCGTTTCGCTGTCTCAATCAATATTCGGAAGAATATTCGGTTACGGTGATTTATACTTAGACGTTCCCGGTGAATGGGACGTTTCTACCATTGGTATAAAAGACCCTAAGGGACTTAAAAGCTATCTTGAAACCAAGGTAGCTAAGCCTAATACGACGACACAAGTAGTATTTTAAGAACAAAAGACCGTTATCGCCTGATAACGGTTTTTTATTTTTTTCAAAATATGAATAATACTTCCCTATCGGTCAAAAATATTTTCAAACAGTATTTGCGAAAGGATTTCAAAATGACTACTTTTACTTACGTTATAACCGACGAAAACGGTATCCACGCCCGCCCCGCAGGAATGCTCGTTCGCTTCGCGCAAAGCACACCCGATAAGATAACCGTAAAAAACAAGGATAAAAGCGCTGACGCAACAAGGCTTTTCGCCATAATGAGTCTCGGAGCGAAAAAGGGAGATACGATCGAATTTACGGTAGCGGGAGAAAACTGCGAGGAAACGTCGGCGCGACTGCGCGAGTTTTGCCTCCGTACGTTTTAATTTTCAATAAAGAAGGTTGAGGTAAACATTGAAAGGACTTAAATATAAGGGTACACCGGCAAGCTCGGGAATTGCAATGGGTCGCCTTTGCTTTCTCGAAAAAAACACCGTTTCAGTCCCCTCTTATACGATATATCATATCGAAAGCGAGATACAGCGTTACGAAAACGCAAAAAAAATAGCTGACAGCGAGCTTGAAGCCCTTTATCAAAAGGCAAGAATGGAAAACTCCGAGGAAAACGCCGAAATATTTTCAATACACAGAATGATGCTCGATGATCCTGATCTGAGTAACGCTACGGCAAAAAATATAAGGGATATTCGTATAAACGCTGAAAGCGCGGTTACAAAAGCGGCAGCGCAGTTTATAGAAATGCTTGAAGGCACGGGAGACGAATATTTAAAAGCGCGAAGCTCGGACGTGCGCGACATTTCCGAACGTCTTATAAGAATACTTCTCGGAAAGACGAACGAAACAGAGATATTCAACGAGGAATGTATCATATATACCGACGATCTTACACCAAGCCAGGCAATAGAGCTTGACAAAACTAAGATCCTCGGCTTTATAACCGCGTACGGATCCTCAAACTCCCATACCGCTATCCTTGCGAGAACAGGCGGTATTCCCTGCATAGTTAACTGCGGACGGCTTCCCGATAGCTTTAACGGAAAAAACGTCATAATTGACGGTAACACAGGAGAATACGAGATAGAGCCAAACGATACGACTGTTTCGCATTACAGATCAGTACTTGAAACGGACAGATTAAGAAAAGAACGCTTAAAGGTGCTTCGCGGACTTCCAACGAGGACATCTGATGGCAAAAACATCAAGCTGTATGCCAATATAGGCAACCTTTCCGATATAGATACGGTTATTGAAAACGACGCGGAGGGAGTTGGACTTTTCCGTACAGAGTTTATTTTCATCGGAAGAAATGAGCTTCCAAGTGAGGACGAGCAATTCAGAATATACCGCGACGCGCTCAGTCGTATGGACGGTAAACGAACAATAATAAGAACTCTTGACATAGGCGCAGATAAGCACGCCGCTTATTTAAGACTTCCTATCGAGGAAAACCCCGCACTCGGTCTGCGCGGGATAAGGCTTTGCCTTGCAAGACCGAATATATTCGAAACCCAGCTAAGAGCTTTACTTCGAGCCTCTGTATTCGGCAAGCTTGCGATAATGTTCCCTATGATAGCCTCCGTATGGGAGCTCAGAGAGGTCAAGAAACGCTTAAAAGACGTTTGCGCGCGGCTAAGCGAGGAAAAGATACCCTTTGACCGATCAATAGAGATAGGAATAATGATAGAAACTCCAGCCGCGGCTCTTTGTTCCGAGCTTTTTGCCTCCGAGGTTGATTTTTTCAGCATAGGAACAAACGATCTGGCACAATATACGCTTGCCTCAGACAGACAAAACCCATCAGTCTCACGCTATTACAGGCAAGACCACGAGGCAGTTCTTTCTCTTATAAAAACCACCTGCGAAAATGCTCACCGCGCCGGTATATGGGTAGGAGTCTGCGGAGAAACAGCGTCTGATATAGCTATGACAAGAAAGCTCATTTCTCTCGGAGTTGACGAGCTTTCCGTCACACCTCCGATGGTACTTCCCATAAGAGAAAAAATAAGAAATTTATGACCGAAAGGACAAGCAAAAAATGTTTATGAAAGGTTTGTTTTCAGTAAAAAAAGGAGAACGGCTCGCGGAGCTTATAGCTCCCGTAAACGGAACTGTCATTCCTGAAAGTGAGATCCCTGACGTAGCGTTTGCCTCCGGAATGCTCGGACAAGGCTTTGGAATAATACCGAGGGACGGTGAAATCTTCTCACCTGTAAACGGTACGGTTATCGACGTAACACCAACCAAGCACGCTTACAGTATCAAAAGCGACGAGGGTGCTGAGATACTTATCCACGTAGGGATAGACACGGTAGAGCTTAAAGGAGACGGTTTTATCTCAGAGGTCGCCAGAGGCGACAGGATCAGCATCGGGACCCCTATCGCAAAGGTCGATATTGAAAAAATAAAATCGAAGAACTTTTCCGAGATAATCGCAGTAATTATCATTAATCACGACGCTTTCTCACAAATCACGGTATTCGAAGGTGAATGTAAAGCGAAAGAAACCACCGTATTGAGCTTCGTTGCAAGCGACGAAAAAAAGTAAAAGAAAGGTTAAAAAAAATGACAAAAGAAACTACCGAAAGAACCAAAAGAGGCGGTCAGATATTTGCCGTTCTTCAACGCGTTGGACGGTCATTTATGCTCCCGATCGCACTTCTTCCCATAGCCGGACTCCTACTCGGCATAGGAGCTTCACTCACCAACCAGACAATGGTCAACTCCTTTGGACTTGCAGGAATACTCGGAACGGGAAAGCCGCTCTACAACGTAATGCTCATTCTTTCCGAAACGGGAAATATAATATTTGCAAATCTACCCATACTGTTCGCCATGGGAATAGCTCTCGGAATGGCGGAAAACGAAAAGGCTACCGCGGTCCTCTCTGCCGCTATCGCGTTCTTCGTTATGCATAGAACTATATCCACGTGTCTTTCTATATCTGGTGAGTTTGCAAACCCTACGCTTCCCGAAGGCTCTGTCGCCAACGTAGTCGGAATACAGTCGCTTGAAATGGGCGTTTTCGGAGGAATACTCGTAGGACTTATAGTATCCGCTCTGCACAACAGGTTCTACAAGATCAAGCTTCCGAACGTTATATCATTCTTTGGCGGTGTAAGATTCGTACCGATAGTCTCTACCGTGGCGTTCGTAGCGATAGGCGCGGCAATGTTCTTCGTATGGCCGTTTATACAAAGAGGCATATTCGCGCTCGGAGAGCTTGTTTTAAGCTCAGGATATGCGGGAACGTTTATATACGGACTTATCGAGCGCGCGCTGATCCCGTTCGGACTGCATCACGTATTCTATCTCCCCTTCTGGCAGACGGGTGTCGGCGGAAGCGCGATAATAGACGGAGTACTCGTAAGCGGAGCGCAGAACATCTTCTTCGCCGAGCTTGGCTCTCCGAGCGTAACAAAATTCAGCGTTTCCGCGACCAGATTTATGAGCGGTAAATTCCCGCTTATGATATTCGGTCTGCCGGGAGCGGCACTCGCAATGTACCGCTGTGCCAAGCCCGAAAAGCGCAAGGTAGCAGGAAGCCTTCTCATATCCGCCGCACTCACCTCTATCCTCTGCGGAATAACAGAACCTCTTGAATTTACCTTCCTCTTTGTAGCTCCGCTTCTCTACGTTATACACTGCGTTTTCGCCGGACTTGCGTATATGCTTATGCACGTCCTTGACGTCGGTATCGGAATGACCTTCTCAGGCGGTCTTATAGACTTCACGCTTTTTGGAATATTACAAGGTAACGCAAAGAGCAACTGGCTTATGGTCATTCCCGTCGGTCTTGCATACTTCGCCGTTTATTACCTTATCTTCTCCGTGCTTATAAAGAAGCGTAACTATATAACACCGGGACGCGAAAACGACGGCGCGGAAACCAAGCTCTACACCCGAAGCGATTACAACAAGGCAAAAGCTGAGCAAAAAAGCGCAAAGGCTAACGCAAGCGAGCTTTCGGAGACCATTCTTGCAGGTCTTGGCGGTCACGAAAACATCGTAACGCTCGATAGCTGCGCAACAAGACTTCGTGTTACGGTAAAGGACGGTTCTCTTGTTTCTGACGCTATACTGCGCGACAGCGGAGCGTCGGGAGTTATTCACAAGGGCAACGGTGTACAGATAATTTACGGTCCGAGAGTCACGGTAATAAAGAGCGAGCTTGAAGAATATATCGAAGAACTGAAATAAACGCAAAAAAATTCGGTTTTGCTTATCAAAACCGAATTTTTTTATTGATTTTTTTGTGATTTTGTGTTATAATCGTTTATATATGTAGCAAGGAAGGAAAATAAGATGTCAGAGGCTCTTGAAAAAGAAATGCGTGAGCTTGAAAAAACGCTCACTTATCACGCAAGAAAATATTACGTCGAGGACTCTCCCGAGATCTCCGACTTTGAATACGATAAGATGTTTTACCGTCTCAAAGCTCTTGAAGAAAAATATCCTGAGCTTGCATCAGAGAACTCCCCTACCAAACGCGTTGGCGGCGCGGTCCTTGACAAATTTGAAAAGGTCACTCACACCGTCCGTATGGGAAGCCTTCGCGACGTATTCGATTTTGACGAGCTTAAAGACTTTGTAGATAAAACTCCCGCAAACGGTTACTCTGTCGAATGTAAGATCGACGGTCTTTCGGTATCGCTTGTATATGATAACGGAGAGCTGGTAATCGGTTCGACACGCGGAGACGGAAGCGTTGGCGAAAACGTAACCGAAAACCTTAAAACGATACACCAGATACCGCTCAGAATAGACTATACAGGGCATCTCGAAGTCCGCGGAGAGGTATATATGCCGCGCGAGAGCTTCGAGGCACTTAATCAAAGCCGCGAGGAAGCGGGACATCAGCTTTTCGCTAACCCAAGAAACGCCGCGGCAGGCTCGCTTCGTCAGCTGGATTCTACCGTTACCGCGAGCCGTAAGCTCGGTATATTCGTTTTTAACATTCAAGCGTGCGACAAAGAGTTCGCTACCCATAAGGATGGTCTTTTGTTCTTAAAGGAGCTTGGATTTACAGTTATACCCGACCTTTCGGTACTGAATACCTACGCAGAGATATGTGAAAAGATCAAGGAGATCGGCACAAAGCGAGACGGACTTCCCTTTGATATAGACGGCGTAGTCATAAAGGTAAACGATATTGCCGAAAGAGCCGAATACGGAGACACAGGAACTGTTCCAAAGTGGGCGGTGGCTTATAAATTCCCTCCAGAGGAAAAGGATACAGAGCTTCTTGACATCTGCGTAAACGTAGGCAGAACGGGCGTTATAACTCCTTACGCTGTTCTTTCACCCGTAAGACTCGCGGGAACGTCGGTAAGCCGCGCAACGCTTCACAATTACGACTTCATAAAGGAACGCGATATACGTATAGGAGACACGGTAACTGTACGCAAGGCGGGGGATATTATACCGGAGATTCTGAAAGTAAACCTTGACAAACGTCCAAGCGGACTTAAAGAGTACTGTATGCCCGAAATCTGTCCGTCCTGCGGAGAGCCTATATACCGAGAGGAAGACGAGGCGGCATATTACTGCACTAACGCCGACTGTCCCGCTCAGCTTCTTCGTAATCTTTCGCATTTCGTCAGCCGCGACGCTATGAATATAGACGGTCTTGGCGAGGCACAGCTTGAAATGATGGTCGAAAACGGGCTGGTATCGTCGGCAGCGGATCTCTACTGTCTGAAAAAGGAGCAGCTTGAGGTTCTCGACAGAATGGGCGAAAAATCCGCATCTAACCTGATCTCCGCTATCGAAGCATCAAAGACACGCGGACTTGACCGTCTGCTCTACGCGCTCGGAATACGTCAGGTAGGAGAAAAGGCATCAAAGCTTATCGCGGACAAATTCGGAGACATCGAGCAGCTTTTCTCCGCTACCGTTGAGACTCTTTGCGAGATAAACGATATAGGTGAGATAACAGCACAAAATATAGTTAATTTCTTTTCACACACTCACACACGTGAGCTTATTGACAGATTAAAAGACGTCGGCGTCGTCACGGTATATACCTCAAAAAAAGAGGATACTCGTTTTGAAGGAATGACATTTGTGCTGACAGGAACACTTCCCACACTCAAACGCGATGAAGCCTCAGAGATAATCGAAAGGTTTGGCGGAAAGACATCAGGCTCGGTTTCAAAAAAGACCGCTTACGTTCTCGCGGGAGACGACGCGGGCAGTAAGCTCACAAAGGCGAAAGAACTCGGTATAACGATAATTGATGAGAATATCCTGTTCGAAATGATAAAATAAAATATACTTCGGAGACAATTATGTTTATAGACAAAGTTAAAATTTATGTAAAAGCGGGTAACGGCGGTAACGGTTGCGTATCATTTCACCGCGAAAAATACGTTTCCCACGGCGGTCCTGACGGCGGTGACGGCGGCAAGGGCGGTAGTATCGTTCTCCGTATAGATGAGGGCACTAACACGCTTTTCGCATACAAGAACAAAAAGAAATTTATCGCCGCAAACGGCGGTGACGGAAAAAACGGTAAAATGCACGGAGCGACTGCTGAGGATCTCATTCTTCCCGTTCCACCCGGAACGGTAGTCCGCGATGCAGAGAGCGGCGCGGTCATAAAGGATATGTCGGGATGTGAGGACTTTGTTCTTTGCAAAGGCGGCAGAGGTGGTTGGGGCAACAGACATTTCGCCACGCCTACACGTCAGATACCGAGATTTGCCAAGGCAGGAACACAGGGCGAGGAGCGCGAGATAGTTCTTGAACTGAAAATGCTCGCTGACGTTGGACTTGTAGGACTTCCGAGCGCGGGTAAATCCTCTCTGCTTGCGGCAATAAGCGCCGCGCGTCCAAAGATAGCGGCGTACCACTTCACTACGCTCTCCCCTAACCTTGGTGTCGTTACGTCAAACAGTGGCGTCAGCTTCGTGTGCGCCGATATTCCGGGACTTATCGAGGGTGCGTCCGAGGGTGCTGGTCTCGGACTTGATTTTCTGCGCCATATAGACCGTTGCAGAATGCTTATTCACGTGGTAGATATTTCGGGTATCGAAAGTCTTGATCCGATAGCTGACATTGAGACGATAACCGCGGAGCTTGAAAAATACAGTCCCGAGCTTGCGAGCAGACCTCGCATAATCGCCGCAAACAAAATAGACGCCCACGATCCCGAGCTTGTGGATCTCGACAGATTTGAAAAATACATCGATGAAAAGGGCTATGAGCTTATATATATATCCGCGGCAACAGGCGAGAACGTCTCTGACCTTATAACGCTTGCCGCTGAACGACTCAGATTCCTGCCGCCTCTTACTGTTTACGAAAAGGAATACGTTGAGGAAGAAGCCTATGATCCCAAGGATAAGTCGGTAAAGGTACGCAACGTAAACGGCGTTTACGAGGTCGAGGCTGACTGGCTCTACCGTTTTATGGGCACTATAAACTTCGGTGAGCGTGAATCGCTCATGTTCTTCCAGAAGGTACTCAGAGAAAACGGTGTTATCGATGCTCTTGAAGACGCAGGCTGCGGAGAGGGCGATACAGTAAGCATATACGATTTTGAGTTCGATTTCGTTAAGTAATACTCTGTATTAATTATTTGAATAGCCGAATCTATTGACAAAATCAATTTTTTGATGTATAATTGGAAAATAAAATATGTTTTGAAAGAAGGTATCTCAATGTCACTTGCAAGTGATAAAAAATTTAATATACAGAGAATGACTCAACTTGCAATATTTACCGCTATAATATTCATAATGTCATTCACTCCGCTCGGTTATCTTAACATAGGAGTTATACAGATAACGTTTATTATGATACCGGTCGCTATCGGAGCTATAATTACCGATGCCAAGGGCGGTTTATTCCTTGGGACAATGTTCGGTCTTTCAAGCTTTTTACTTGGATTTCTGAACGGTTGGACAATACCGATAATCGAATTAAATCCCGTACTTAACTCTATCCTTATTTTTATTTGGTTGGTTATCCCCAGAAGCCTTATGGGACTTCTTGTAAGCATCATATTTAAGGCGGTATCCAAAATCGATAAGACCAACGTCGTTTCATATCTCGTGGCTTCAGCAAGCGGCGCTCTGCTTAATACCTTGCTTTATACTCTCTTTATGGTAGTACTTTTCGGCGCGAACAGAGAGGTCCTCGCATTATTCGGAGCAACTAATGTTATTGTACTTATACTTGGCGTTATCACATTTAATGCCGCTATTGAAGTAGCTGTCTCGCTTATCGTTGGCGGTGCAATAAGTAAATCGCTTGCGGTATATCTTCCCAAACATCCCAAACAGCTTTAAGGATTGCAAAAATGAACAATTCCTTTGATTATATGTCGGAATTCTCTACCGGACGGCTCTTTTACTACAAGCATCTAACAAAAGACGAGCTTGTTTTGGAGCGTTCCGAGAACCGCTATCATCATTTTCTATATTTCCGTTCGGATAGCTGTACGATAAAATTCGAGGACGGAACGGAAAAAAATCCCTCAGAGGGCGCGATATGCTACATAGGTCCCGGTATAGCATATAAGATAGTTACCGAAGACTCTCTTGACTTTATATCAGGGGTTACCTGTTACGGTTATCTTGCAGACGCTTTCGCAAGCTCCTGCAACGCTTTCAAGACGCATCTCTCACTTCGTCCAACAGCTGTTGACGCTTTCAATTCCGTATGCGACCTTATGGACGACTCGGATAACAAGCTTGAAACAACGAACCGTCTTGCCGTAGGATTTTATCAGCTCTTTATAGAGCTTATATTCGCGCAGTCGCACGTCGTGGAAAGCAAGCCTGAGCTTATCGCTCAGAAGATCAAGCATTATATTGAGACAAACATTGATTCAGATATATCCGTAACCTCGATAGCAAAGCAATTTTACCTTAGTGAGACTCACGTAATAAGGATATTCCGTGAAAAGTTCGGTATAACACCCAAGCAGTATATACTGAAAAGCAAAATAAACGCTTCTAAATTACTTCTGCTTGATACTTCTCTGCAAATAAAAGAGATAGCTATGACATATCACTTTGCGGACAGTTACCACTTCTCTCACACTTTCAAGAGATTTACAGGTGTTTCTCCCGAAAAATACAGACTTCGTGAAGACGAAAGAAAAGCAAATCAGTAATTAAAACGTCCCCTACGCGATCGAACGCGTAGGGGACGTTTTTTTGTTTAATTAGATTTACTTTACAGTAAGAACGTATTTCTTTGATTTGATCGGAGCTTTATTTTTCAGCGTTACGCGGTAAAGATATTCAGTATCCCAAGCCTTCGGAATACCTGCGACCTCAGGCCACGTCTTGTCAAGCGCCTCTACGTTGTATTCAAGCGAAGGATCAAAGGTCACTGTTCTTCCGTGTATCTCGAAGCTGCTATCCGTTACGTTTACAGGCTCCATATTACAGATGTAACTGAACATTACGTTTCCGTCACTACCGAGCACAAGATCGTCCTCTATCGTAACAACGGAGTTTTCAAGGACCGCACTTCTCGTATAAGACGCTATATCCGCCTCGGCAGGATAAGCAGTCTTTAAGTTCATAGTTAACTTACCGCTCTTTTCATCGTAAACGTGATCGGATGAATATTCCTGCTTTCCGCCCTTCTGAACTACTCCGTTAATAGTAGCTAAGTTATGATAATCCGAGCTCATTGCCCAAATGGTATATCTTTCGTTACTGAAAGTACGGCGGGTGTAAGTTCCCGAGCCGGCATCAAGGAATATCGGCTGACCGTCGGCAAATACTACTACCGTTCCTACGTCGTTATGGTTATGGCTCTCGGCGTTATTACCGCCCTTCAAGGCAACGTAAAGTCCCTTGAAAATGTCGCTTGACTCTCTTGTTCCCGCTATTACGATTCCGTCAAGCCAGAACTTGGTGGGAGCGATAAATTCCGCTTTCGGAAGTCTTTCACGGCAGAGGAAGAGGAGCGAACGGTACACCTCACCCGAATCCAACGCGGGGGTGCAAAGACCTCCGTCAAGACGGTACTGCGCGTATGTACGCATCATCTCCGAATCGCTGAGAACTCCCCATTCGTAAAGGATAGAGGGACTTGGATTAGCTCTTGCGGGACAGTCCGCGAAATTAAGGCATCTGCCGTTAGTAATAAATACCTTTACCGCGTATTCTCCCATGTTTTTGAAAAGCTGATCGGCAAAAATATTAACGTAACCGCCTGTCAGGTCATAAAGGACCAACGTAGCGTTAAAGAGTGCCGCACCTGCCGCGCTCCAATAGCTCGGTCCTTCGTCGCATCCACCGTCTGAATGATAAACGGACGTAAAATTATCAAGCATCGGCATAGCTCTCTTTACGATCTGCTCGCGTGTTTCGTCATCCTTTACGGTAAGAGCGCAAACGGTAAGAATGTTTGAAAGTATCCATGGGTTCCAGTTATTTACCGAGTTACCTCTTACTCCCGTCCACCACATCTTCTCAGCGCAAGCCTTATCGTTAAGGAAGGGAACGACTATTCTGCGGTTGATCTCGAAAAGCATTCTCGGAACTATAACGGGAGAGACATTATCAAGAACGTCCTTGCAAAGATAATACACAACGGAAAGCGAAGCGGCAGTAGTTGCGGAGAAAAGGTCTATATAATCCACCTCTCCCGTATAAGCATACGGAAGATTATAAGGTTTACCGTCCTTTGCCGGGTTATGAGCGGGAAGGACCCAAGTCGTTTCTTCGAGTATCATCCAGACAAGATCGGTAAGCTTATCAGCAAATCTTCCCTTTCCCTCAACGTATTCAGCCAAAGCGAGCGCGAGAACGTCTCCGCGTCTGGGGAAATATTTGCCCTCGTATATACTGCGGTTACCGTCGCGCTTGAACATCATAAAGTCAGAGGCTATAAGAACAGGATACTGCTTATCCATAAGAGCCTCAGCACGCTCTATTATCTTAGCGTTATGCTCGGGATTTATTTTAAAGCCATCTTTTTTATGCAAAAAAAGTTTAAAATCGTCATAGGATACCACTTTTCCCGTGACATCAAAATTATGCTCCTCAAAAATTCTACGTCCCATAATGAACTAATTCCTTTCGGTTTTTAAAAATTCCCCTCGTCAATACTGAAAAGTCAAGCAAACACAAGGGTTTAACTTATTATACCGACTATATTTATTTAAATCAAGTTGCAAATTACACAAAAGTTTATATATTATTTTTGTGCAATATTACATATTGATTTTTCTTTTAAAATATGATATACTTATTAACTCATGGGGGCATAGCTCAGCTGGTTAGAGTGCATGCTTGACATGCATGAGGTCACTGGTTCGATCCCAGTTGTCCCCACCATAAAAAATCGGGGTTTTTAACCCCGATTTTTTTGTATGTTATTTTACAGTAAGCACAAACGTTTTTGACTTAAAGGGTGCTTTATTTTTCAGAGTTACGCGGTAGATCTCCTCGCAGTCCCATACACGAGGAATACGCTCAACCTCCGGCCAGGTACAGTCGATTGCTTCAACGCCGTATTCAAGTGACGGATCAAACGTCACCGTTCTTCCGTGTATCTCGAAGCTGTTCTCCGTTACGTTTTCAGGCTTCATATTACAAATATAACTGAACATTACGTTACCGTCACTGCCGAGCGTAATGTCGTCCTCTATCGTAACGACAGAGTTTTCAAGAACCGCGCTTCTCGTGTAGCTCTCTATATCAGCCTCAGTCTCGTACGCGTTCTTTAAGCTTATTGTAAGCTTTCCGCTCGCTTCATCATAGACATGGTCTGACGAGCAAGCCTGCGCTCCCTTGTTCTGGACTACTCCGTTTACCGTCGCTACGTTGTGATAATCCGATCTCATTGCCCAAATGGTATAACGCTCAGGGCTGAACGTGCGACGCGTATAAGTTCCCGAGCCTGCGTCAAGGAATATCGGCTGACCGTCGGCAAATACAACTACCGTTCCCACGTCGTTATGATTGTGGCTTTCTCCGTTATGACCGCCTTTGAGCGCAACGTAAAGCCCCTTATTTACGTCAAGTGATTCTCTCGTTCCCGCTATTACGATACCGTCAAGCCAGAATTTAAGAGGCGGAACGAACTCAGCCTTAGGCTGTCTCGTTTCTGTAAGGAAAAGGAAGCTGCGGTAAGGGTGGTTTGAATCCACAACAGGCTTCGGAAGATTTCCGCTGAGACGGTACTGTCCGTATGTTTTCATCATCTCAGAATTACAGAGGACGCCCCACTCGTAAAGTATAGAAGCGTTCGGAGACATTCTGCCTGCGCAGTCCGCGAAATTAAGAACTCGGTTTTCGGAAACTATAACCTTTACCTCGTACTCTCCCATATTCTTAAAGAGCGGATTGTCATATATATTTACGTAACCGCCTGTCAGGTCATAAAGAACGAGCGTAGCGCTGAAAAGCGCGCCGCCTGCCGCTCCCCAATAACCGGGACCCTCGTCACAGCCGCCGTCATCGTGATAAACGGACGTAAAGCAATCAAGCATAGGTATGGCACGAGCCACCATCTTCTCTCTCGTTTCCATATCCTTTACGGTAAGAGCGCATACGGTAAGCACGTTTGAAACTATCCAAGGATTCCAGTTATTTACTCTGTTTCCCTTTACTCCCGTCCAGCCCATCTTCTCACGGCAAGCCTTGTCGCTATTGAAAGGCTCGACTATCCTGCGATTAAGCTCGAAAAGCATTCTCGGAACTATAACGGGAGATACGTTATCAAGAACGTCCTTACAGAGATAGTACACCCAAGAAAGCGAAGCGGCTGTCGTCGCGGAGAAAAGGTCTATATAATCCACCTCTCCGGTATAAGCGTAAGGAAGATTATAAGGAACTCCGTCCTTACCGGGGTTATGAGCCGGAATGACCCAAGACGTTTCTTCAAGTATCATCCAGACAAGGTCGGTAAGCTTATCGGCAAATCTTCCCTTTCCCCCAACGTACTCGGCAAGAGCGAGCGTTAACATATCGGCTCTTCTCGGAAAACACTTTCCCTGATATATGCTGCGGTTTCCATCGCGTTTGAACATCATAAAATCGGAAGCGATAAGAACCGGATATTCCTTATCGAGAATGCTCTCGGCACGTTTGATTATCTCCTCATTGTGCTCGGGATTTATCTTAAATCCCTCGGGCTTGAATATAAAAGGCTTATAGTCCTCATAAGAAAGCACCTTACCGGTAACGTCAAACTTATGCTCCTCAAAAATCCTGCGTCCCATACTACACCTCGTTTTATCAGTATTTCCGAGTAATATCCTCGGTTTATCTAATTATACAGGTATATTTTTTCAAAATCAATTTGCATATTAACCAAATTTCGAAAATTAATTTGTACTACATTGCCATAAAGGATGTATTCTTTTTATACGCCTTATTACGTAAAAATACATAGGTATCAGGAACAGATCAGCCGCTAACCACGCGGCGGGGTTTGAAAAACAGACGGCGATAAATCCGTGCTTACCTACAAATCCAAGCGCGACTCCGCCTCTTGCCAAAAGCTCTACGATTCCCGCGAACATGGCATGTATGCTATATCCCAGTCCTTGTATGGCGTTCCGCATACTGAAAAGTATTCCGAGCGCAAAGAAGAACGGCGCGAGTATTTTGAGGCTTTGATCTACAAGAGCAAGAACGTCTCCCGACTCATCGTTAAGGAAGAGCGAGCCTATTTCCATACCGAAAAAGTAACATACGACAAATCCTATAACCGATATGCCAAGCATTATCAGCATACTTTTTCGCACGCCCTGCCTTACTCTATCAAGGTTGCCCGCGCCTATATTCTGACCGCAGTAATTAGTAACGCTTACACCCGCCGCGCCCAACGTGGTACAGAATATATCATTTATTCTTGATGAAAGCGATACGGCGGCTACACAGTCGCTTCCGAGAGGGTTAACGGATCTTTGAACGAGTATGCTTCCGACAGCCGTTACCGAATACTGCAAAGCCATAGGCAGACCTATGAAGCATATCCTTAACGCCGTCCCGCCTCTGAATTTCAGATCGTCCAAAGAAAGCTTTAATATATCACACTTTAAAATTATGTAAATAAAGCAGCCGATAGCGGCGGCGAGCTGAGATATTACAGTGGCGTAAGCAGCTCCCTCGACACCTGTATTGAAGCAGGCTATAAAAACTATATCAAGTACTACGTTGAGTATAGAGGCAAATATAAGAAAATACAATGGCGAGCGGCTGTTTCCCAACGCCCTCAAAATTCCCGCAAGTACGTTGTAAAGCATCGTCGCAAACATTCCGGCGTAGATCACCGTAAGATATGCCTTTGAGTCAGCTATGATGTCGGACGGAGTTTTCATTGCCGTAAGTATCGCTTCGTTAAACGTAAGCGCAAGCGTGGTTATAACAGCGACTACGCCAATAGATACGTATATTATGTTTCCGACACATCTTTTCAGACTTTTAATATCACCCGCTCCGAAATGCTGTGCTACAAGCACGCACGCGCCCTCAGCCATACCGTTTATAAAACCTATTATTAAAAACGTTATCGAGCCTGTCGCTCCAACTGCCGCGAGTGCCTGCTTTCCTATAAGACGTCCGACTATCAGCGTATCGACCATACTGTACATCTGTTGAAAAAGAGTGCCGATTATCATGGGGATCGAAAAAGCTATAAGCAGCTTCAACGGCTCTCCTTTTGTCATATCACGAACCATATAAAAATCTCCGTATTCATCGCAAATAACCGCAGGACTCCCTCTGAGAAGGAGCCTTTGCTGAAATACGCGCGGTCTGTGACCGCGCGGAATTTACTGAATTTTATTTTTATCAGAAAAGTCCGGTTATCTTACCGTCGTTATCAATATCTATCTTCTCTGCCGCCGGAACCTTAGGAAGTCCGGGCATAGTCATTATATCACCGGTAAGAACTACGACAAATCCGGCTCCTGCGCTTACCTTTACGTTCTTTACCGTTACGGTAAAGCCCTCGGGAGCGCAGAGCTTCGTAGGATCGTCGGAAAGACTGTACTGTGTTTTAGCCATACAGATAGGAAGATCATCAAAGCCCAATGCCTTTATCTGCATAAGCTGTTTTTTCGCATTTGGAAGATACGTTACTCCGTTTCCTCCATATACCTTTTTAACTATCGCTTCTATCTTTTCTTCAAGCGTATATTCGTCCGGATAGCAAAGCTTGAACTCATTTTCGGTCTCACAAAGTCTTACGACCTCCTCGGCAAGCTCGATTCCTCCGTCTCCGCCCTTGCCCCATACCTCGGACAAACGAACGTTTACGCCAAGCTCCTTACATTTATCAACTATCATATTAAGCTCAGCCTCTGTGTCCGTGGGGAAACGGTTTACCGCTACGACGGAAGGAAGTCCGTAAACGTTCTTTATATTCGCTACATGGCGAAGAAGGTTAGGAATACCCTTTTCAAGCGCTTCAAGGTTCTCGCTTCCAAGCTCGGTCTTGGCAAGACCGCCGTGCATTTTAAGCGCGCGTACAGTCGCGACCATAACGACAGCGGCAGGTTTAAGTCCCGCGAAACGGCACTTTATATCAAAGAACTTCTCAGCTCCGAGGTCCGCACCAAAACCTGCCTCGGTTATCGCGTAATCACCGAGAGCCATAGCCGTCTTTGTAGCTATAACCGAGTTACAGCCGTGAGCTATATTAGCAAATGGACCGCCGTGAATGATAGCAGGTGTTCCTTCAAGCGTCTGGACGAGGTTCGGCTTTATAGCGTCTTTAAGAAGCGCAGCCATTGCGCCGTTAGCCTTTATATCAGCCGCGGTGACAGGCTTATCGTCGTAGGTATATGCGACTATTATCTTACCAAGTCTCTCTTTAAGATCGGAGATAGAGGAAGCAAGACAAAGAACCGCCATTACCTCAGACGCGACCGTTATATCGTAGCCGTCCTCACGCGGAACACCGTTTACCTTTCCGCCAAGTCCGTTGGTTATAAATCTAAGTTGTCTGTCGTTCATATCAACGCAACGCTTCCACACTATGCGTCTGACGTCTATACCAAGAGCGTTGCCCTGATGTATATGGTTATCAAGCATAGCCGCGAGAAGGTTGTTTGCCGCTCCTATCGCGTGGAAATCGCCCGTAAAATGAAGGTTTATATCCTCCATAGGAACTACCTGAGCGTATCCTCCGCCTGCCGCTCCGCCCTTTATACCGAATACCGGACCAAGCGAAGGCTCACGAAGTGCTACAACGCAGTTCTTACCTATCTTACGGAGTCCGTCCGCAAGACCTATCGTGGTCGTAGTCTTACCTTCTCCCGCGGGAGTAGGCGTTATAGCTGTAACAAGAACGAGCTTGCCCTGCTTTTTAGCCTTTCCGAGAGCGGAAACGTTTATCTTTGCCTTGTAGTTTCCGTAAAGCTCAAGAGCTTCGTCGGGAATACCGGCGGTCTTGGCTATCTCGGTTATTTTTTTCATTTCAACAGACTGTGCTATTTCTATATCAGTAAGCATTGTATTTATGTCCTTTCATTATGCTAAATTACACTTTAAGTTCTTCCGCAACGTCTCCGACGTAGTATTTTTCAAGTATAGGAGCGATTACCGCATCCACGAACTCCGTGACCTGACTTGCGCATCTTCCGATGTAAAGCTTCGGTTCAAGCACCTTTTGTATCTCCTCGTAAGTAACGGGAAACGCATCATCAGCAGATATACGTTCTATCAGATCGTTTTCTCCTCCCTCGAGCTTGGTCTTACGAGATGCCGCATAAGAATGTATGCGAAGCTTTTCGTGAAGCTCCTGACGGTTTCCGCCGTTTTTTACAGAGAGCATCATTATATTTTCGGTCGCCATAAACGGCAATCTTTCCATAACTCTGCGCTCGATCACCTTAGGATAAACGACCAAT